>NZ_KB899540.1:5923-305923 GCF_000378305.1 Thioalkalivibrio sp. ALJ12 | reverse complement strand
TTCCCATGGCTCAGGTAACGTGCTGCGCTTGTTGCCCGAGCAAATCGTGGCCCTTTCGCAACAGTGTTGTGCGGAAAGCGAACTTAATGCGAGTCAGGCGGTCCATGCTTCATAGATTACCGGAGACCGGTGCCCTGGCGGGAGCCCCCGCATGAGCGAGAAGGCTTCCGATGAGGCTCTGGTCAAACGCGTACAAACCGGCGACAAGGCGGCTTTCGACATCCTGGTGCTGAAGTATCAGCACAAGATTATCAACCTGGTCGGGCGCTACGTGCATGATCAGGCTGCCGCCCAGGATGTGTCCCAGGAGGCCTTTATCAAGGCGTACCGGGGACTGGCGAACTTTCGCGGCGAGAGTGCGTTCTACACCTGGCTCTACCGCATCGCGATCAATACGGCCAAGAACTACCTGGTTTCCCAGGGACGGCGGCGGCCGGAGGCCGAAGTCGACGCACAGGACGCGGAACAGATGAGCGGTGACTCCGCTCTCAAGGACAATGCAACCCCGGAGGGGGAGCTCTTGTCCGAGGAGATAGAAGGCGCGGTGCAGCGCACCATCGAGAAACTGCCCGACGACCTTCGCATGGCGATTACGCTGCGCGAAATCGAGGGACTGAGTTACGAAGAAATCGCGCAGACGATGGGATGTCCGATCGGTACCGTACGGTCGCGCATCTTCAGGGCCCGCGAGGCCATCGACCGGACCTTGCGTCCTTTGTTAGACGAAGAATGACGAGAAGCACCAAGAATGAACGTCTATCCGCCCTCGTAGACGGAGAAACGGATGACTTCGAGACGCGGCGCCTGATCGACGAGCTGGTCAAGTCCGAAGAGGATCGCAATCAGTGGGAACGCTATCACCTGATCGGTGACAGTCTCCGCGGCGGCCTGCGCAACACGGCCCCCGCACATTTCATGGATGACATCCGCACGGCCCTGGCGGACGAACCCGCCCTGCAGGGTGTGCCCCGGCGCGAATCGCCGCGCTGGCTGAAGCCCGTCGCCGGCACCGGAGTGGCCGCGGCCGTGGCGATGGTCACGCTGGTGGGTATGCAGATGCTGGGGGATCAACCCGGTCAGGATGCGACCCCGGTGGCCGTGGAAAGCGGTACCCCGGCGGCTACGGGCGACGTGCAGACGGCCAGCTCCCGCGCCGGTGCCGAAGATCCCGCACAGGCGGAACTTGGCGAGTCCCTGGATCCGCGGTTTGCCCGCTACCTCGAAAATCATGCCGAACTGACCGGCCCGGGCTCTTCGGCCCTGGGACGCGTACGCTACTCGGTCAGCGACGAGTAATACGTCATGTGGCGTGGGCTGCCGCTCGTTCTGGCCGCAACCGCGCTCTGCCTTCCGGCGCAGGTCCTGGCGGACGAGGTCTCGCCGTCGGAATGGCTTGAGCGCATGACGACAAGCCTGCATGCGGAGAGCTATCAAGGCACCTTCGTGCTGCAGCGCGATGACCGCATCGATACCATCCGTGTGGTACATGTCGCCGATGATGGCGGTTACCGAGAACGCCTCGAGACCCTGACTGGCGCCGAACGCGAGATCCTGCGCTCGGTGGATCGCCTGAGTGCAATCAAGGGCGCGCGCGGTGCCTCGGGAGACGGGGCGCAGTCACCGTTGGGCCCTGCCGGCGCGCCGGTCTCCCTGTTGGAAACACATGACCTCTATGCGCTGAAGATCCAGGGCCTGGACCGCGTGGCCGGTTATCCCTGCACCCTGATTATGGCGCGCGCGCGGGATGCCCTGCGCTACAGCCATCGCTACTGTCTC
This sequence comes from Thioalkalivibrio sp. ALJ12, assembly GCF_000378305.1. NCBI lineage: Bacteria > Pseudomonadati > Pseudomonadota > Gammaproteobacteria > Chromatiales > Ectothiorhodospiraceae > Thioalkalivibrio > Thioalkalivibrio sp. ALJ12. The sequence continues at coordinate 304,147 of NZ_KB899540.1, read as the reverse complement.
CATATGGACAGCGCCCTGCCGCTCCTGAGCGAGCTGTACGATCCCAAGGGCAAGCTGCTGGAACGGCTTGCCTTCACCGATCTGGAGTTGAGTGACGAGATCGCCGAGAGCGAACTCGAGCCGACGACCGATCAGGCCGAGCACATCGAGGTGCGCGCCGATCGCGGCCACAAGAAGCCCCAATGGGACGACGACAATGGCCTGGGTGGCTGGAAGTTTGGTGAACTCCCCCCTGGCTTTCAGGCAGTCGCCGCCACGGAGCGCTCGCTGGGTAACGGGGACGAGGTCTCGCGCCACTTCGTGCTGAGTGATGGTCTGGCCTCGGTGTCGGTCTATGTAGAGCCGGCGGATGGCGAGAAGAGTTTCGAGGGTGCAACCCGTGCCGGCGCCACGCATGCCGCTGCACGGGTGATGGCCGGACATCAGGTCACGGCGGTCGGCGATGTCCCCCATATTACGGTCCAGCAGGTGCTGGACGCGGTCTATTACCAAGGCGCCGCGGGCGAGTAAGGCCGGTGGGGCACTGGATCGAGGAACAAGGTGTCGTGCTCGCGGCCGAGGCGCACAGCGCGCGCGTGCGCATCGAGCGCCAGTCCACCTGCGGAAGCTGTTCGGCCCGCACCGGCTGCGGTAGCGGTGTGCTGTCCGAGGTGCTGGGGCGAAAGGCCGTGGAGGTGACCATCGGCCACCCGGGTCAGCTCCGCGCCGGCGATCGCGTGATCATCGGGATTCGCGACCAGGCCCTGGTCTCGGGGGCCCTGGCGATGTATCTGCTGCCACTGCTGGGCCTGGTCGCCGTGCCGGGGCTGCTGATGCTGGCCTGGCCGCTGCTGGGCGAGGGCTGGCTGATGCTGGCCGGTGCGGCGGGTTTCGTGCTGGGGCTCGGCGGGGTTCGGTACTGGATGCGCCACCGCGCACCGGATCTGGCGCCGGTATTCCTGCGCCGCGAGCCCGACGCCGGTGTGGTCCGGGCGCAGGGCCGTCCGCGTCCGATCGAATAATGCAGGCAATCGCCGGGAACTTGTCCCGGTACGAATTTTCTAGAGCATGAACGCACGAGCAAGAGCGGGTTCAATCATGACGCGACCGATGCAATGGGCCCTGCTGGGGCTGATCCTGTTTGCCTTCTCCCTGCCGGCTTCGGCGCGCATGCTGCCGGATTTTGTCCCGCTGGCGGAGGAGCACAGCCCCGCGGTGGTCAATATCTCCACCACGCGTGAGCGTGAGGGTGGCCAGACGGGCGGACACCCCGATTTCGAGGGCTCCCCGTTCGAGGACCTGTTCGAACGCTTCTTCGGCGCCCCCCCAGGTGGCGGACGAGGCGAGGGCGGCGAAGGCCGGATGCCGGAGCGCAGCTCGCTGGGGTCCGGCTTCATCTACACCGAGGATGGCTACATCATCACGGCGAATCACGTTGTGGAGGGGGCCTCCGAGGTCGTCGTGCATCTCTCCGACCGGCGCGTGTTCGACGCCGAGGTGGTCGGCAAGGACCCGCAAAGCGACGTGGCCCTGCTGAAGATCGATGCCGATGACCTGCCGACGCTGGAGCTGGGTTCCTCGGACGACCTCAAGGTCGGCGAGTGGGTGCTGGCGATCGGCTCGCCGTTCGGCTTCGATCACTCCGTGACGGCCGGGATCGTCAGCGCCAAGGGGCGCAACCTCCCGACCGAGAATTACGTCCCGTTCATCCAGACCGATGTCGCGATCAACCCCGGGAACTCGGGTGGCCCGCTGCTGAACCTGGACGGCAAGGTCGTGGGGATTAATGCCCAGATCTACAGCCGTACCGGTGGCTTCATGGGGCTGTCATTCGCAGTCCCGATCGAGATGGTCGAGGACGTGGTCAAGCAGCTGCGCGAGCACGGCGAGGTCACGCGGGGCTGGCTGGGCGTGCTGATCCAAGAGGTTACGCGCGATCTGGCCGAGTCGTTTGGCATGGACAAGCCCAGCGGCGCCCTGGTCGCCCGTGTGCAGTCGGACAGCCCGGCGGAGAAGGCCGGCTTCGAGACGGGAGATGTGATCCTCAAGTTCAATGGGATCGAGGTCCCGAACTCCTCCGCGCTGCCGCCGATCGTGGGACGTACACCGGTCGGTACCGAGGCCGAGGTGGAGATTCGTCGCGGCGAGGAGACCAGGACCCTGACGGTCGAGATCGAACGCCTGCCGGACGATGTGGCGGCGGAACGCGGCGGTCGCCAGCCGGAGCAGGAGGAGCGTGCCGAGCCGCAAAGCCTGCTCGGGATGCACCTGGAGCCGCTGGATGCCGCCGAGGCCGACGAGCTCGGGCTGGACGGCGGGCTGGTGGTTACGGAGGTGACGGGTAATCCGGCCCGTTCCTCCGGCATTCGGCCAGGCGACGTGATTGTGCAGTTCGGTCGCCACTCGGTGGATTCGCTGGAAGAGCTGGAAGAGCAGATCGAGGCGGCCGGCACCGGGCGTACGGTGCCGGTCCTGATCCAGCGCGACGGCAACCCGACCTTTATCGCCCTGCGCATCCCGTCCGAATGATGGTCGTGCCCTGGCCCGGGCGTTGTGCGCCCGGGCGGCGGCAGCGATCATGATGCGTACTTTGACGCTGTATCACCGCGAAGGCTGCGGGCTTTGCGAGCAGATGCTCGCGGAGCTTTCGGCCCTCAAAAGTCGTTATACTTTCGCCCTCGAGATCGTCGACATCGACGAGGACCGGGACCTGCGCGTGCGTTTCAACGCGAAGGTCCCGGTGCTTGCGGTCGACGGCGACATTCTTTGCTGCCATTTCCTCGACCGAAAGGCACTGCTGGACCTACTGGCCCCTGCATGACCGAAACTCGCCTGACCCGCAATTTTTCCATCATCGCGCATATCGACCACGGCAAGTCCACGCTGGCCGACCGCCTGATCCAGGGCTGCCATGGCCTGACCGAGCGCGAGATGTCCGAGCAGGTGCTGGACTCGATGGACCTGGAGCGCGAGCGCGGGATCACCATCAAGGCGCAGAGCGTCTCACTGTTCTACGACGCCCAGGACGGACAGCGTTACCAGCTGAATTTCATCGATACCCCGGGGCATGTGGACTTCTCCTATGAGGTCTCGCGTTCGCTGTATGCCTGCGAGGGCGCACTGCTGGTGGTCGATGCCTCCCAGGGTGTGGAGGCGCAGAGTGTGGCCAACTGCTACACCGCGATCGATCAGGGGCTCGAGGTCGTCCCGGTGCTTAACAAGATCGACCTGCCGGCGGCCGAGCCGGATCGGGTGGCGGCCGAGATCGAGGATGTGATCGGCATCGAGGCCACCGACGCCGTGCGGGTCTCCGCGAAGACCGGCGAGGGGATTGCCGAGCTGCTGGAGGAGATCGTGCGCCGCATCCCGCCGCCGGAGGGGGACGCCGAGGCCTCGCCCAAGGCGCTGGTGATCGACTCCTGGTACGACAACTACCTGGGCGTGGTCGCGCTGGTGCGGGTGAAGGCCGGGCGCTTCTACGCGGGGCAGAAGATCAAGGCGATGTCGGTCGGGCGCGCCCACGAGGTCAGCCGGGTCGGGGTGTTCACGCCGAAGCCGGTGGACCGCGAGACCCTTGAGGTCGGCGAGGTTGGCTACCTGATCGCGACCATCAAGGACATCTCCGGGGCCAAGGTGGGCGACACCTTCACCGACTTCAACAACCCGGCCTCCGAGCCGGTGCCGGGCTTCCAGGAGGTCCAGCCGCGGGTGTTCGCCGGCCTGTTCCCGGTCAGCGCGGATGACTTCAACGACCTGCGCGAGGCGCTGGACAAGCTGCGCCTGAACGATGCCGCATTGTCCTTCGAGCCGGAGACCTCGCAGGCGCTGGGGTTTGGTTTTCGCTGCGGCTTCCTCGGCATGCTGCACATGGAAATCGTGCAGGAGCGCCTGGAGCGCGAGTACGACCTTGACCTGATTACCACCGCGCCCACGGTGGTCTACGAGGTGGAAAAGAGCGACGGCGAGGTGGTGATGGTGCACAACCCATCCGGGCTGCCGCCGAGCAACGAGATTGCCGAGATCCGCGAGCCGATTATCGAGGCGAACATCCTCGTGCCGCAGGACTACGTCGGCGCGGTGATCACCCTGTGCATCGAGAAGCGCGGGGTGCAGACCAAGATGCAATACCTGGGGCGTCAGGTGCAGTTGTCCTACGAGCTGCCGATGTCCGAGGTGATGCTGGACTTCTTCGACCGGCTGAAGTCCGCAACCCGTGGCTACGCCTCGTTCGACTACCAGCCGCGGCGCTTCCAGGCGGCGCCGCTGGTGCGCGTGGATATCCTGATCAACGGCGAGCGGGTGGATGCCTTGTCCGGGATCGTGCATCGTGACCATGCGGAGTCGCGCGGTCGCGAGCTGACCGAGCGCATGGCCAAGATCATCCCGCGGCAGATGTACGAGGTGGCGATCCAGGCGGCGATCGGCTCGAAGATTATCGCGCGATCCACGGTCAAGGCGATGCGCAAGAATGTGCTGGCCAAGTGCTACGGCGGCGACGTCTCGCGCAAGCGCAAGCTGCTGGAGAAGCAGAAGGCCGGCAAGAAACGCATGAAGTCGATTGGCAAGGTAGATGTGCCGCAGGAGGCCTTCCTGGCGGTGCTGTCGGTCGGCGACGACAAATAACGCGCCCGGGTCGGAGCGGGCACGCCGCAAGGCGGTGATCGAGGACAATACATGGCGAATCTGGAACTGATCCTGGTACTGGCCACGGCCGCAACGGGCCTGATCTGGCTGGGCTGGGTGCTCCTGCGGCGGCGGCTGAGCCCCGAGCGTCAGGCGCGCATGCCGTGGTTCGTGGACTATTCGCGTTCGTTCTTCCCGGTGCTGCTGATTGTGCTGGTGCTGCGCTCGTTCGTGGCCGAGCCGTTCCGCATCCCGTCGGGCTCCATGATGCCGACCCTGCTGGTGGGCGACTTCATCATGGTGAACAAGTTTTCCTACGGGATTCGCCTGCCGGTTACGCGTACCAAGGTCTTCGATATGGGCGAGCCCGAGCGTGGCGAGGTCGTGGTGTTCAAGTATCCGCGCAACCCGCAAGAGGACTACATCAAGCGAGTGATTGGGCTGCCGGGGGATACCATCGAGTTCCGCGATCGCGTGCTGTACGTCAACGGCGAGGCACAGTCGGCCGAGCGCGTGGGTACCTTCGAGGGCGAGGGGTCCGGGGAGATGATGTCCGGTGCCTCACTGTACGAGGAGACCCTCGACGGGCGCACCTACACGACGCTGATGCGCGAGGAACGCCCGAGCCTGGATGGCTCGGTGACGGTCCCCGACGGCCACTATTTCATGGTCGGCGACAATCGCGACAACTCGAACGACAGCCGGACCTGGGGGTTCGTCTCCGAGGATCTGCTGGTGGGGCGTGCCCTCTTTATCTGGCTGCATTGGGATTACAATGAAGGGCACAGGGACTTTTCCCGGATTGGCCAGGCGATTCGCTAGGCCTGTTTCGCGGGCGCAGGCAACCAGGGGGTAGGGCGATGCGGCATTCCAGACATTCCATGCGCGGGGCGGGTGCCCTGACGGTGATGGCATTGATCCTGCTGGCGCTGCTGGTCGGGACCTTCGTGATCAAGATGGGTACGCAGTACACCCAGTACCTGACGGTGCGCTCGATCATGCAGGACGTGGCGACCCAGCCCGGTGCGGCCGAGAAAAGCGAGCGCGAGCTGTGGCGCGAGATGAACCGCCGCTTCCAGATCAACTCGGTGTACGACGGGATCGAGGAGGACGACTTCTCGGTGACCGAGGAGGGCGATCGCCGGCAGATGCATCTGGAATACGAAGTCCGCCGCGAGTTCCTGGGGAACGTCGACGTGGTCGCGCGTTTCTCGCGTAGCGAAACCCTGGCGCCCTAGGGAAACGCTGTGGGATTGTCGGACCGTAACCTTCAACGATCGAGTGCGAGTCGCGATTTTCGCGATCTGCTGCCGGAGGCGGTGCGCGAGGGCGATGGCGTCCGCCAGGCCCTGACCCATCGCAGTGCCGGCGGGCGCAACAACGAGCGCCTGGAGTTTCTGGGCGATGCGGTCCTGGGTCTGGTCATCGCCGATGCCCTGTACGAGCAGCTGCCGGACGCGCCAGAAGGGGATCTCACGCGCCTGCGCGCGGCGCTGGTCAACCGCGAATCGCTGGCGGCCCTGGCGCGAGAGTCGGGACTGGAAGGCACGCTCAATCTCGGCCAGGGCGAACGCAAGAGCGGCGGTCAGCGGCGCGATTCCATCCTCGCCGACGCGGTCGAGGCCCTGATTGGCGTGACCTACCGCGAGGCCGGCATGCAGGCTGCGCGCGACTTCACCCTGGCACTTTATGCCGAGCGCCTGGGGAATCTCCCCTCCGCCGAATCCCTGAAGGACCCGAAGACCCGTTTGCAGGAACAATTGCAGGGCCGCAATGCGGAACTGCCCGTTTACGAAGTGCTGGAGGTGGTTGGCCCCGATCACCAGCGCCGCTTCACCGTCTCCGTACACCTGCCTACTCAGGGCTGGGGGCAGCAGGGCGAGGGCTCCTCTCGGCGCCGCGCGGAGCAGGCCGCGGCCGAGGCCGCGCTGCAGCGGTTGCAGCAGCAGGCACAGGAGCAGTGAACGGCATGGATAGCACTTCCGAGTCCGGAACGCGGTGCGGTATGGTCGCGCTGGTCGGCCGCCCGAATGTTGGCAAGACTACGCTGATGAACCGCCTGGTGGGCGAGAAGCTCGCAGCCACGACGCGGCGTCCCCACACCACGCGCAATCGCATCCTCGGCATCGTGACCGAGGGGAACGACCAGATCGTGCTGATGGACACCCCGGGGATCGATACTGAACGCACGCGTCTGGTGAACCGTGTGCTGAACCGCACGGCCAGTCAGGCCCTGGCCGACGCGGACCTGGTGTGTTTCCTGGTCGAGGCGGGACGCTTTGGCGAGGGCGACGAGCGCATCGAGCAGCTGATTCGCCAGTCCGAGCGGCCGGCGCTGCTGGTGATCAACAAGGTCGATCGGGCGCGGGAAAAAGAAGAACTGCTGCCGTTTATCGCGGCGCGCATGGAGGCGATGCCGTATGCAGGTGTTGTCCCGCTGTCGGCGAAGACGGGCTCCAACGTCGCGGGCCTGATCGACGAGATCCGCGGCCACCTGCCCGCGGGGCCCTTCCTCTACGACCCCGAGCAGCTGTCCGATCGCCCGGAGCGCTTCCGCGCCGAGGAGATGATCCGCGAGTCCCTGCTGGAGAGCCTGGGGCAGGAGGTCCCGTACTCGGTGGCGGTGCGCGTGGAGCAGTGGTCCGACGAGCCGCGGACGACGCATATCGATGCCGTCATCATGGTCGAGCGCGACAGCCAGAAGGGGATCGTGATCGGCAAGGGTGGACAGCGCCTGAAGCGGATCGGGCAGGCGGCGCGTCTGCAGCTGGAAGAGCTGCTGGGGCGGAAGGTCATGCTGCGCCTGACGGTACGTGTCGAGGCGGACTGGACCCGGAATCCCCGCGCCCTGCGCGAGCTGGGCATCGAAGAACCCCGGTGAAGGCGCCGCGGCGCGCATGAGTGGCGCGGCGACGGCCGTCACCCAGGGTGTAGTGCTGCATGCGCGGGCACTGCGCGAGAACAGCCGCGTGCTGGAACTGCTGACGGGCGAGGCCGGGCGTGTGGCGGCGGTGGTGCGTGGCAAGGCGGGGTCGGTACAGCCCTTTGTGCTACTGGATCTGGCCTGGCGCGGCCGTGGCGAGCTTCCCACGCTGCAGGTGGCGGAGCAGCAGCGGGTCTTTCCGTTGACCGGGCGGGCGTTGGTCTGCGGTTTGTATCTGAATGAGCTGGTGTTGCGCCTCTATCCGCGTGACGCGCCGATCCCCGAGGCGTTGCCGGCCCTGCTGACGGCCTACGCGCGGCTGGCGGCCCGGGAGCGCGCGGACGTGGTGTTGCGCCGCGCCGAGTGGGCGCTGCTGCTGCCGATCGATTCCGGGCTCGAGCATGTCGATGCCGCCGAGCTTGATCCGGCGGCCTGGTATCGGTACGAGCCCGAGATGGGCCTGGAGCCCACGGCACCGGGGCGCGCGGGTGCCATCGCCGGGGAGGCCCTGTGGGCGCTCGCTTCGGGGCAGCCGGTCCCCGATAATCATGCCCGTCCGGCGCGTGACTTCATGCGCGCCCTGATTGACCATCACCTGGCCGGCCGCGTGCTGCGCACGCGAGCGCTGCTGTAGCCCCGGCCCTGACACGCATTCAAGCCCATACAAGGCCACACGTACCATGTCGCATCCCGCACCGCTCAAGCTGGGGGTCAACCTCGACCACATCGCCACGATTCGCCAGGCCCGCCACACGCCGTATCCTGACCTGATGCAGGCGGTACGCCTGGCCGAGGCCAGCGGCGCGGATTCGATCACCCTGCACCTGCGCGAGGATCGCCGCCATATCCAGGATGACGATGTCTTCGGGATCAAGCCGCGGCTTACGGTGCCGATGAACCTCGAGATGGCCGCCACCGAGGGCATGCAGGCGATCGCCTTGAAGCTGCTCCCCGAGGCTTGCTGCATCGTGCCGGAAAAGCGCGAGGAACTGACCACCGAGGGCGGGCTGGATGCGGCCGGGCAGCTGGAGCGGCTGCGTGATTTCGTGGCCCCGCTGACCGCGGCCGGGATCGAGGTCTCGCTGTTCGTGGAGCCGGATGTTCGCCAGATGGAGGCGGCGGTCAAGATTGGTGCTCCGGTGGTGGAGCTGCATACGGGCGCCTATGCCAATGCCCGTGATGCAGCCGAGCGCGAACGTTTGCTGGCCGGGATCAACCAGGCCGCCACTGCCGGTCAGGCCATGGGGCTGGTGATCAACGCCGGTCATGGGCTCGACTACGACAATGTACGTCCGATTGCCGCGAATCCGGTCTTTCACGAGCTGAATATCGGCCACTCCATCGTGGCCCGGGCGTTGTTTACGGGGTTGCCGGAGGCAGTCAGCCACATGCGCGGTTTGATGGATGCCGCCCGCGCTGGCCTGCCAGTCGGCCAGTACCCGGTGTGATCGCCGCATGATCCTCGGGATCGGCACCGACCTCGTCCAGGTGGCGCGCATGCAGGGCATGTGGGAGCGCCATGGCCGGCGGCTGGCCGAGCGTATCCTGCATCCGGTCGAGCACGCCGACCTGCCGTCGGAGCATCCGGCGGGATTTCTCGCCCGGCGCTTTGCGGCCAAGGAGGCCCTCGCCAAGGCGCTGGGATGTGGGGTCGGGGCCGACATGGGGCTGGCCGAAGCCGGGGTGACCCATGATGCCCGCGGGCGCCCCGAATTCGTGCTGGAAGGCCGCGCACGGGCGACCGCCGAACGCCTTGGGGTGAGCGCCATTCACCTCAGTATTAGCGACGAGCGCGAGTATGCCCAGGCCTTTGTGGTCCTCGAGGGTGGTGAGTAACCCGCTTTTCCCTCCGGTCGTGGTTGCCCGGGTGGGACCGGCTCCCTAGAATATGGCCCCTTATGCCCATCCGTGTCGGGTGAACGGATGGTGCCAGCCCTGAGCGAGTGACGGAGTCCAGTCCATGCCCTGGAACGAACCGGGAAATAGTAACCGCGACCCCTGGAGTGGGGGCGGCGGTGGCCAGCGCGGTGGTGGTAGCGGTGGCGGCGGGGGCAACCAGCCTCCCGATCTGGAAGAAATGATGCGCAAGCTGTCGCGCCAGCTGAATGGAATCTTCGGCGGTGGTGGCGACAGTGGCTCCGGGGGTTCCTCCGGTGGTGGCATGGGCCGTGGTACCCAGGCCCTGGTCAGTCTCGGGCTGATCATCGCTCTGGTCGTCTGGCTGGCCTCCGGCTTCCATATCATCTCCGAGGGCGAGCGCGGTGTTGTGCTGCGCTTTGGCGCCTTCCAGGAAGTGAAGAACCCGGGTCCCGGCTGGCATTTGCCCTATCCGATCGAGCGGGTCGAGATCGTCAACGTCGATAACGTGCGAACCATCGAGCACCGCGCGTTGATGCTGACCGGAGACGAGAACATCATCGATATCGATATCGCGGTGCAGTACCGCATCCTCGATCTGGTCGATTTCCTCTTCAACGTGCGCAACCCGGACTCCACTGTGAATCACGTAATGGAATCCGCGATCCGCGAACGTGTCGGGCGTTCCAACCTGGACTTCATCCTCGGCGAAGGGCGTGGGGAGATTGCCTCGTCGGCGCGTGTGGTGATGCAGGAGAATCTGGATTCCTACGGGGCCGGGGTTACGGTTACCGCCGTGTCCATGCAGCAGGCCCAGCCGCCCGAGCCGGTCCAGGAGGCCTTTGCCGACGCGATCCGCGCCCGCGAGGACGAGGTTCGCTTCCGCAACGAGGCCGAGGCCTACGCCAACGGCGTGATCCCGCGGGCCCGTGGTCAGGCGGCGCGTATCATCGAGGAGGCCGAGGCCTATCGTGATCAGGTCATTGCGCAGGCCGACGGTGATGCTGCGCGCTTCGATCAGTTGCTGGTGGAATACCAGCAGTACCCGGAAGTGACCCGCGACCGTCTGTATCTGGAGGCCGTCGAGGCCGTGCTCGAGGATTCGCGCAAGGTCATGCTCGACGTGGGCAGCAGCAACAACCTGATGATGCTGCCGCTGGATCAGCTGTTCCGTGGTACCGGTACCCGATCCAACTCGGGTGATACGCCGACCCCGCAACCCATCGATACCAGCCGCGGTGGCCTCGGTGCCACTCCTGGGTCAGGTGTCAATCGACTGGGTAGCCGTGATCCGGCGGCCCAGCGCTCGCGGGAGGTGCGCTAATGCTACGCATAGCCGGTATCGCCGTTGTTGTCATCGGGATCGTGGTGGCGCTGTCGACCTACACCGTCGATGAGCGCGAGCGCGTGATCAAGTTTGCCCTGGGGGAGATCCGTCAGGTCGATCCCGAGCCTGGTCTGCATTTCAAGTTTCCGCTGATCCAGAACGTCGAGAAGTTCGATGCCCGGATCATGACGCTGAACATCCCGCCGGATCGGTTCCTGACCTCCGAGGCGAAGAACATCATCGTCGACTTCTACGCCAAGTGGCGTATCGATGATATTGGTCAGTTCTACCGCGCTACCCGCGGTGACGAGCGGCTGGCCGAGGAGCGTCTGGCCCAGATCCTGCGCGACGGCATGCGTAACGAGTTCGCACGCTTCGAGTTGCAGGAAGTCGTCGCCGGCGAGCGCCTGGCGATCATGGGGGCGGTACGGCAGACCGCGCTGGAGACGGCGCTGGAGCTGGGGATTGACCTGGTCGACGTGCGCGTACGCCGGATGGATCTGCCCGACGAGGTCTCCGAGTCGGTGTACGAACGTATGCGTGCCGAGCGTGAGCGCGTGGCGCAGGACTTCCGTGCCCGTGGCCAGGAGGAGGCCGAGCGCATCCGCTCGCGCGCCGACCGTGACCGCACGGTCATCCTCGCCAACGCCTATCGCGACTCCGAGGAGATCCGGGGTGCCGGTGATGCGCGTGCCACCGAGACGCTGGGCCGCTCGTTCGGCGAGGACGAGGAGTTCTTCCGCTTCTATCGAAGCCTGATCGCCTACCGCAACAGCATGAGCGGCGAGAAGAGCACCTTTATCCTGGAGCCGAACTCCGAGTTCTTCCAGTTCTTCAACGCGCCGGGCGGGGAGCGGCCGGCGCCGCTGCCGACCCAGTAACACCGGGGCCGGGCGCCATCGCAGGTGTCCGGTGCGCGGTGACCGTTTGACTCGGGCCCGGTCTTCCGGGCCCGAGTCATGCCGGGAGCCGGCCGGCGCGCATTGGGTGACACAAGGGAAACACTGATCAATGTACACACTCGCCGGACGCAAAAGCGCCTTGAGTGCGAGCGTGGACATTGATCAGTGTTTCCCTAGGACAAGGGCAGGGACGAGATGACCGAGATCAACCGCTGGCTACTGCCGGATGGCCTCGACGAGGCGCTGCCCGACGCCGCGCGGCGCCTGGAAGGACTGCGCCGTCGGGTGCTGGACCAGTTTGATACCTGGGGCTATGACCTGGTAATGCCGCCGCTGGCGGAATACCTGGAGTCCTTGCTGGTGGGCGCGGGCCATGCGCTGGATTTGCAGACCTTCAAGCTGACCGACCAGATGAACGGTCGGCTGATGGGGGTGCGCGCGGACCTGACCCCACAGGTGGCACGCATCGACGCCCATCGCCTGAAGGTCGAAGGCCCCAACCGCCTCTGTTATGTCGGCAGTACGCTGCGTACGCGTGCGGACGAGTGGTCCGGATCGCGCAGTCCCCTGCAGGCCGGGGCCGAGTTGTTCGGCCATGATGGTCTGGATTCCGACCTTGAGATCATCCGCCTGATGCTCGCCACACTGGAGGTTTGCGGGGTCTATCAGCCCAGCATGGATCTGGGTCATGTCGGTATCTATCGCGCGCTGGCGCGCGAGGCCGGTCTGGACAACGCGCGCGAAGAGGCCTTCTTCGACCAGTTGCAGCGCAAAAGCGTCCCCGAGATCGAGGGGACCCTCGAGGCGTGGGAGACGGAAGGCATGGATGCGGCTGTCTGCCGGCGGTTGCGCGCTCTGGTGGATCTCAATGGTGACGCCGGTGTCATTGCCGCGGCGCGTGAGGCCCTGGCCGGTGCGCCGGCCGAGGTCGAGGCGGCCCTGGATCACCTGCAGGCGGTGGCGGAACGTCTGGAGGCGACACAGCCGAACGTGGACCTCCACGTTGATCTCGGCGAGTTACGCGGCTATGCCTATCACACGGGCCTGGTGTTCGCGGTGTTCGTGCCAGGCTCCGGGCAGGCAATTGCACGCGGCGGGCGCTACAACGATATTGGTCGCGTCTTTGGCCGGGCGCGCGCCGCGACCGGCTTCAGTACCGATCTGCGCGAGTTGCTGCGCCGTGCCGAGGTGGCGCCGCCGGTGCCGCGTCGTACGGTGCGCGCGCCGGCCTCGGGTGACGTGGCCATGGAGGCCGCAATCGCCGACCTGCGTGCGCGCGGTAATCGCGTGGTGCGCGATCTGGAAGGGCAAACCAATGAACCCCCCGCCGATGCGCGCCTGGAGCTGCGCGACGGGGCCTGGACGGTAGTGGAGTACTGAGCCGATGGGACGTTTCGTAGTCGTACTGGGCAGTCAGTGGGGTGACGAGGGCAAGGGCAAGATCGTCGACCGCCTGACCGAGGACGCAGCCGCTGTTGTCCGTTTTCAGGGTGGGCACAATGCCGGGCATACCCTGGTGATTGATGGCGAGAAGACCGTGCTGCACCTGATCCCGTCGGGGATCCTGCGCGAAGGCGTGGAATGCATGATCGGCAACGGGGTGGTGCTTTCGCCCGAGGCGCTGATTACCGAGATGGAAGAGCTCGAGGCCAAGGGCGTGCCGGTTGCCGACCGCCTGCGGCTGTCGGACGCCTGCCAGTTGATCCTGCCCTACCACGTGGCGCTGGACCATGCGCGCGAGAAGGCGCGCGGCAAGGCTGCGATCGGGACCACCGGGCGCGGGATCGGCCCCGCCTACGAGGACAAGGTCGCGCGTCGTGGCCTGCGCCTGGACGACCTGTTCCACCGCGAGCGTCTGGCCGCCAAGCTGGGCGAGGTGATGGACTACCACAACTTCGCATTGAAGCATTATTTCAAGGCCCCCACGATCGACCAGCAGGAGGTGCTGGAACAGTGCCTGGCGCACGCCGAGCGCCTGCAGCCGATGGTCGCGGATGTCGCCGGGCGACTGCACGAGTTGCGGGCCCAGGGCCGGGACGTGATGTTCGAGGGGGCACAGGGCACCCTGCTGGACATCGACCACGGGACCTACCCGTTCGTCACCTCGTCCAATACCACCGCCGGGGGCGCCTCGACGGGCTCCGGTGTCGGTCCGCGCGATATCGACTACGTGCTGGGGATCACCAAGGCCTACACCACCCGTGTCGGGGCCGGCCCGTTTCCGACCGAGCTGTTCGATAACATGGGCGAGCACCTGGCCACCCGCGGCAACGAATTCGGTTCCACCACTGGGCGCGCACGGCGCTGTGGCTGGTTCGATGCGGTCGCGCTCAAGCGCGCGGTCGCGATTAACAGCATCAGCGGCCTGTGCATGACCAAGCTGGATGTGCTGGACGGGCTGGAGAGCGTGCAGATCTGTGTCGGCTATGACTGTGGCGGCAAACGCCACGAGGTACCGCCGTCCGGAGCCGAGGCCTATGCGGCCTGCAAGCCGATCTACGAGGAGATGCCGGGGTGGCAGGAATCCACCGTGGGGATTCGCGAATACGAAAAGCTGCCGGCCGCGGCGCGAGCCTATCTGGAGCGCCTGTCCGAGGTGGTGGGTGTCCCGATCGACATGATCTCCACCGGGCCGGATCGCGACGAGACGCTTGTGCTGCGCGACCCGTTCGATTGCTGATCCAGGCGCGTTTGGGATATCGCTTGGACGTGCGGTGCGGGCCAGGCCCGTGCCGTACGCGCGGACAGACATAGTTCCACCGCTACACGGAGATCCGTGCGGAGAACGGGGCGGGTATTTTCGTCTCGGGGGATCGGGAAGCAGAGAAATGGTGCCGAGGAGAGGACTTGAACCTCCACGAGCTTTCGCTCACTAGCACCTGAAGCTAGCGCGTCTACCAATTCCGCCACCTCGGCACGAGGTCGGATCGCCGGTTCGAGACCGGGTCCTGCGCTTCAGGAGCGCGCAATATAGTGCGCGGCCAAAAGCCTGTCAACGCCCGCAAGAATGTCCTGTGCCATGGGCGCGGACGTGAGGCTGGGTTCGCGCGTCCCTCGGCGCTTCCGGCAGCAAATCTTTACTTGCCGCATAATAGGGCGCTTGCGTTGCCAGCCTTCCGCTGGCGGCCACCGAATCATCCAACGAGTTGTTTGAATGCCAAGAAAAAGAAGCAAGGCGCCGGCCGATCCCAATTTCGAGCGCGAGGCGCAGAAGTACGACAATCCCATCCCCAGCCGCGAGTTCATCCTCGGGCTCCTGCAGGAAGCCGACAACCCCCTGTCCTACGACGAGATCGCCGAGCGGCTGGAGATCGTCGACGACGACCGTCTCGAGGCCCTGCGCCGTCGCCTGAAGGCGATGGAGCGCGACGGGCAGGCCCTTTGCAACCGGCGCGGCGCCTATCTCCCGGTCAACCAGGAAGACCTGATTCGCGGTCGCGTGATCGGCCACCCGGACGGCTTCGGTTTTCTGGTGCCGGATGAACAGGACGACGATCTGTTTCTCTCGCCGCGCCAGATGCGCGGTGTGTTCCATGGTGACCGCGTGCTGGCGCGGGTCATGGGCGTGGATCGTCGCGGTCGCCGCGAGGGCGGCATCGTCGAGGTCCTCGAACACAACACGACCCAGGTGGTCGGGCGCCTGCGCATCGAGGACGGGGTGGGCATCCTGACCCCGGACAACAAGCGCATCACGCACGACATCCTGGTGCCGCCCGATGGTCTGGGCGAGGCCGAAGACGACCAGATCGTGGTCGTGCGTATCCGCGAGTCCGCGTCGCGCACGGCACGCCTGCGCGGGGACGTCATCGAGGTGCTGGGCGAACACATGGCGCCCGGCATGGAGATCGATATCGCGATCCGTGCGCACAGTCTGCCGCACGAGTGGCCAGAGGAGGTCGCTGCCGCAGCCGATGAGCTGGGGGCCGAGGTCAACGAGAAGGCCAAGAAGGGCCGCCTGGACCTGCGCGAGCAGCCATTTGTGACTATCGATGGCGACGACGCGCGGGACTTTGATGACGCGCTGTACTGCGAGCGCGACGGCAAGGGCTGGCGCCTGTGGGTGGCCATCGCGGACGTGTCGCACTACGTCGAGCGGGATGCGGCGCTGGACCGCGAGGCACGTACGCGCGGGACCTCGGTGTATTTCCCGAACAACGTGATCCCGATGCTGCCGGAGGTCCTGTCCAACGGGCTCTGCTCGCTGAACCCGAAGGTCGATCGCTTGAGCATGGTCTGCGAGATGGAGATCGGTGCTCGCGGTGCCCTGAAGAACTATCGCTTCCACGAGGGGCTGATCCGCTCGCATGCGCGCCTGATCTACGAGGACGTCGCCGCGATGCTCGATGGCGACGAGCAGCTGCGCGAGCAGAATGGGCATGTGATGCCCCACCTGGAGGTCCTGCACGAGGTCTTCAAGGCGCTGCACGCCGCGCGCAACCGCCGCGGGGCGATCGACTTCGATACCACCGAGACCAAGATCCTGTTCGGCGAGGATCGCAAGATCGAGCAGATCGTGCCGACCGAGCGCAACGACGCGCATCGCATGGTCGAGGAATGCATGATCATGGCCAACGTGGCGGCCGCGCGCTTTCTCAAGAAGCACAAGGTGCCGGCGCTCTACCGTATCCATGACCAGCCGCCGACGGACAAGGTCGACGACCTGCGTGACTTCCTCAATGGGGTGGGTCTGGCGCTCGGCGGGGGCAGCGAGCCGAGCCCCCGCGACTACACCGAGGTCCTGAAGGCGGCGAAGAAGCGTCCCGACCAGCAGCTGATCCAGACCGTGCTGCTGCGCTCGCTGAGCCAGGCGGTGTACGCGCCCGAACTGGACGGCCACTTCGGGCTGGCGCTGGATGACTACGCCCACTTCACCTCGCCGATCCGGCGCTACCCGGATCTGCTGGTGCATCGCGGGATTCGCCATGTGCTGCGCAAGGGCAGCAACAAGGCCTTCCCGTATTCGCACAACGACATGGAATCGCTCGGCGAGCACTGCTCCATGGCTGAACGCCGTGCGGATGATGCCACGCGCGACGCGGTCGCCTGGCTCAAGGCCGAATACATGCAGGACAAGGTCGGCGACACCTTTGACGGCGTCGTCTCCGGGGTGACCGGGTTCGGCCTGTTCGTCGAGATCAAGGACGTCTACATCGAGGGCCTGGTGCACGTGACCGCCCTCGATAACGACTTCTATCACTTCGAGCCGTCGCGCCACACGTTGACCGGCGAACGCGGCGGTCGCGTATTCCGTATTGGCGATGAGTTGCGCGTGCAGGTCGTGCGCGTCAGCCTGGACGATCGCAAGATCGATCTGGCTCTGGCCGAAGAGTCCCAAGTCGAGGCCGCGCCAAAGAAGAAGGGCGGCCGTGGTCGCAAGCGCAAGGACGCCGAGGCCGTGCAGCCGGCACCGGAGGCCGCGCCCGAGCAGGCCCAGGACGACGGCCCGCCGAAGAAGAAGCGCCGCCGCCGCGGTGGGCGCGGTCGTGGCAAGTCGTCAGAGTCCGCCGCTGAGGCCCCGTCCGAGGCCCCGGCTGCCGACGCTTCAGAGACGCCGTCGGGCACCGATGGCGAGCCCGGTGGCAAGTCCGGTCGGCGTCGTCGTGGTCGGCGCCGCCGCTCGTCCAGCGCCTCCTAGTCCTAGGAGGGATAGGGGCGATGGGCAAGGGCGGCAAGGGGCCTCGCGGCGAGTCCTTCGGCGGGATCCACGCGGTAGCCGCCGTGCTGCAGCATGCCCCGGAGCGCGTGCGTCTGCTGCAGCTGGCGAGCGGCACCCTGGAGCCGGCGCTGGCGCATTTGCTGGAGCAGGCCCAGGCACGCGGGATCTCGATCGAGCGGGCGGGGCGTGACAAGCTCGACCAGCACCACCCCGGGTTCCAGCATCAGGGCGTGATCGTGCATTGCGCCCCGCGCCCGGTAGTGGACGAAAAGACCCTGGTCCAGCGGGTACAGGATGGGCTGGACCTCGTGCTGGTGCTGGACGGGGTCACCGATCCGCATAACCTGGGCGCCTGCCTGCGCACCGCGGACGCGGCCGGCGCCGGTGCCATCGTCACGCCCCGACACCACAGCGCGGCGCTCACGCCGGCGGCGATCAAGGTCGCCTCGGGCGCGGCGGAAACCGTGCCGGTGGTCGCGGTCGGCAACCTCGCGCGGACCCTGGCGGCATTGAAGGATGCCGGCATGTGGACCGTGGGTCTGGACGGTGCCGCGCACGAGGACCTCTATACGGTGGATCTGCGGCCGCCGACCGCGATCGTGATGGGGGCCGAGGGCGAGGGCATGCGGCGCCTGACCCGCGAGGCCTGCGATCATCTCGCCAGGATCCCGATGGGCGGCACGGTGGAGAGCCTGAACGTCTCGGTGGCGACCGGGGTCTCGCTGTTCGAGGTCCGCCGCCAGCGCCAATCCTGACGCCGGCGGGCCTGATACACTCGGTATATGCGCGTGCATCCTCGACCGGTCCTCTGGCTGTTGTTGCTGTTGCCCCTGCTGGTGATGGCGCAAACCGTGCATGCGGCCGACATGGCGACCATGCCCAGCGAGCCCGCGGAGATGGACGTCTCCATGCACTGCGATGGTGCGCACTGCGATCATCACGCCGAGCAGGAGTGCTCCAGCCACGGGGGCTGTTGCGTGGCCCCGCTGGCGACAGCTGTCTCGCTTACGACGACGCTGACCCGGGTGCCCGCCGAGCCCCTGGTCCAGCCGAACCGGTTGTCCATCGAGCCCCCGAGCCCTCCACCGAGATCCTGATTCCCCTGTCTTGGATGCGGCCTGGCCGCGTCCGTTTCAATGATTGCGACAGCGAGGAATCCAGATGTCCATTGCAACCGTTTTTCCGGTCAGCACCCTGCTGGCCATGAGCCTGATCCTGGCGACGCCGCTCGCGGCGAGCGAGGGCCACGACCACCACCACGGGGAGCCGACGCATGATCACCATGACCATTCCGGCCAGGGTGACCACCCCGGCCATGACCACCACACGCACGAGCATCGCTGGGAGGCACCTTCCGATGCGGCCGAGCGGGATAACCCCCACGCGGCAGACGAGGCATCCATCCGCATGGGGCGGGACGCCTACAAGGCCCAGTGCCTGGCCTGCCACGGGGAGACCGGCGCCGGTGACGGCGCGCAGGCGCGTGCGCTGGAGTCGCGTCCAGCCGATTTACGGGAACACGCCGGGGGACACACCGCAGGCGAATACCACTGGGTGATTCGCGAGGGCTCGGGCGAGATGCCCGCCTTTGCCGGTGTGCTGGACGACGACGAGATCTGGCACGTGGTCAATTACATCCGCTACGAACTGGCCGATGCTGGCGACGACCCCTCGGATGACCACGATGGTCATCACGCGCCTGACCGGCACGACGACCACGATCACCACAATGGGGGCCATAATGGGCATGCGCATTAAGTCTGTTGGGGCGTCGGTGGTCGCGCTGGCCCTCGCCGGTCTCCTCGCCGGGTGCGGCGAGGAGACCCCGGAGGCGGCGCAGGAGCGAGCACCGTATCCCATCCAGGGGCTTGCCAACATCGAGCTGTACGGCGATCCGCAGGTGGGTCGGGAGCGCTTCGCGCAGAGCTGCGCGGAGTGTCATGGCGCCGATGCCCGCGGTACCGGGCAGGGGCCGGCACTAGTTCACCGGATCTACGAGCCGTCCCATCACGCCGACATCACCTTCTTCATCGCGGTCGAGCGCGGGGTGGTCGCGCATCATTGGGAATACGGCGACATGCCGCCGGTCCCGGGGCTGGATCATCAGGATGTGGCGGATATCGTCGCCTGGGTGCGGCACGAGCAGCGTGACGACGGGATTATTCCGGAAGACGAGTGGCCGGTGGACGAGGACTGACATCGTCACCCGGCCCGGCGCGACGGCGCTGCCGAGGGCCCTCGGGCTTGTTGCCGGGGCCCAGTTCGTTTAAGGTATCGCGCCTTTCCGTCTGCCGGTTATCCGGCGGTCGGAATCCTTGCCTCACCGCTGCGTCGGGAGGCTGATACCCGCAAGGAGTCGAAAATGCGTCATTACGAAGTTGTGTTCCTGGTCCACCCGGACCAGAGCGAGCAGGTCCCGGCGATGATCGAGCGCTACAAGGGCCTGGTCGAAGGTCACGAGGGCAAGATCCACCGTCTGGAAGACTGGGGCCGTCGTCAGCTGGCCTACCCGATCCAGAAGCTGGTCAAGGCCCACTACGTGCTGATGAACATCGAGGCCTCGGAAGAGGCGCTGGAAGAACTGGTCAGTGCCTTCCGGTTCAACGATGCCGTGCTGCGCCACCTGGCCATGCGCATGGAAGAGGCCGTCACCGAAACCTCCCCGCTGGCCAAGGGCCAGGAAGAGGAAGGTGCCAAGGGCCGTCGCCGCGAGCGTGACGACGAAGGTGGCCAGGCCGCCTCTGACGACTCGGCCTCCGCCGAGTAAGTCCCGCCCGTCCGTTGACCGAATTTTTGAAGGAGATCTGACATGGCCCGTTTTCCGCGTCGTCGCAAGTACTGCAAGTTCACCGCCGAAGGCATCGAGTACATCGATTACAAGGACCTGAACCTGCTGAAAGGTTTTGTAACCGAGACCGGCAAGATTGTGCCCAGCCGCGTGACCGGCACCAGCGCGAAGTATCAGCGCCAGCTGGCCACGGCCGTGAAGCGCGCGCGCTACCTCGCGCTGCTGCCGTACAGCGACAACCACTGATCCGCGCTCCGGTTCGCCCGGACGCACGGCCATGCGTGTACTGGCCGAATTCGTGATGAAAAGCCGGGGCCGCGCCGTGGGCGCGGTCTCCGGCTTTGGCGTTGCGGGGCTCTTCCTGCCGCCGATCGCGATCGTCAGCAGTGCCCTGATCGCACTGGTCGGCCTGCGTGTCGGTCTGGGGCAGGCCCTGCTCGTCGCCGCGTTGTCGGCGCTGGTGCTCGGAGCTGCGATGTTCGTGCTGATCCCGGAGGCCCCGCCGATGGCGGGTGTGGCCGCGGGGTTTGTGCAGTGGGCACCCGTGGTCCTGCTGGCCGAGGTCCTGCGCCGTACGGTGTCCTGGCGCATGACGCTGAAGGCCGGCGCGATGGTCGCCGGGCTTGGCGTACTGGCAGTACATGCCCTGGTACCGGATCTGCAGACGGCCTGGTCCGAGGCGGGCATGGCCCTGCTGGGACCGCTGGTCGAGGGTACGGATACCGGGGCGCAGGAGCTGGAGGCCGCGCTGCGCCGTGCGGCGCCCTACCTGACGGGGCTTTTTGCCGGGATCGTGCTGCTGAGTCTGACGCTGAGTCTGCTGATCGGCCGCTATTGGCAGGCGCTTCTGTATAACCCGGGGGCGTTTGGCGAGGAGTTCCGCGCGCTGCAGTTCGGTCGCGCCATGAGCGGCGTGACCGTCGCGCTGGGGCTGGTCGGGCATCTCGGCCCGGTGCCGCTGGCCACCGAGCTGGCGTTCATCCTTGGGGTGCTGTTCTTCCTCCAGGGCATTGCACTGGTGCATGCACTGACGCATCACCAGGGCATGAGCAGCTTCTGGATGGTGGGCATGTACGTGCTGATGGCGCTGGCCCTGCCGCAGATGTTCCTGCTGCTGGCGACGATCGGGGTGATCGATGCCTGGGCGGACATCCGCTCGCGTCTTGGCGCGCTGGGCGGGCGAAAGGGTCCGGGTGACGGACCGGACGGTGACAACAATTCGTGAGACCGGTCGGCGACCGGTGTAGAATGCCTCGTTTTTGGGGCTGACCCAACGTTACAGGAATACCGAAGATGGAAGTCATTCTGCTGGAAAAGATCGATAACCTGGGTGGTCTGGGTGACCGCGTGACCGTGCGCTCCGGCTTCGCCCGCAACTACCTGCTGCCGCAGGGCAAGGCCAAGTTCGCCACCGCGGAGAACATCGCCGAGTTCGAGGCCCGCCGTGCCGAGCTGGAAAAGGCCGCCGCCGAAGCGCTGGCCGCCGCCGAGGCGCGCAAGGCACAGCTGGAAGGCACCGTGCTGGAAATCACCGCCAAGTCCGGTGGCGAAGGCAAGCTGTTCGGCTCCATCGGGCCCGCCGATATCGCCGATGCGCTGACTGCCAAGGGCACCGAGGTGGAGAAGAAGGAAGTGCGCATGCCGGAAGGACCGCTGCGTACTACGGGTGAGTTCGAGGTCGGACTGCATCTGCATACGGACGTGGATGTCGACATTCACGTCGTGGTCATCGGCGAGGAGTGATCCTCCGCATGTCGGGAGAGTGGCCGCAGGTCGCTGACGCCCGGCAGGCTGGCCGGTTCACACGGTGCCCTCGGGCATGAACCGGCCAATGACGCCGAATCCGCGCATCCCCCCGCACTCCGAGGAGGCCGAGCAGTCGGTCCTCGGGGGGCTGATGCTGGATAACGCCGCCTGGGATCGGGTGGCGGACCGCATTACCGATGAAGACTTCTATCGCCACGACCACCGCCTGATCTTCCGGGCGGTGGCCGCGCTGGCCGAACGCAACGCCCCGTTCGACATGGTGACCGTGTCGGAGCAGCTCGAGCGCAGCTCCGAGCTGGAAGACGCGGGCGGGATGGCCTACCTGGGCCGTCTGGCGGCCGAAACCCCCAGTGCCGCGAACATCGTGGCCTACGCGGACATCGTCCGCGAACGCTCGATCCTGCGTTCCCTGATCTCGGTGGGCACCGAGATCGCCGACTCGGCCTTTGTGCCCGAGGGTCGGGAATCCAAGGAACTGCTGGATCAGGCCGAGCAGAAGGTGTTCCGCATCGCCGAGCAGGGTGCGCGCGGGGCTCGGGGTTTCCGCGGCATGAAGCCACTGCTGACCGCCGCGGTCGAGCAGATCGAGTACCTCTACGAGACGCAGAACCCGATCACCGGCGTGGCGACGGGGTATCAGGACCTGGATGCCCTGACGTCGGGGCTGAACCCCGGCGATCTGGTGATCGTCGCCGGCCGGCCCTCGATGGGCAAGACCTCGTTTGCCATGAACATCGCCGAGTATGTGGCGATGAAGAATGCCGAACCGGTCGCGATCTTCTCCATGGAGATGCCCGGCGAGCAGCTGGCGATGCGTCTGCTGTCGTCCATGGGCCGGATCAACCAGCAGAAGCTGCGCTCCGGGCGCCTGGAGGACGGCGACTGGCCGCGACTGACCAGTGCCGTGCAGATGCTCTCCGAGGCCCCGCTGTTTATCGACGACACCCCGGCGCTGTCACCCACCGAACTGCGCGCCCGTACCCGCCGGCTGATGCGCGAGCACAAGGGGCTCAAGCTGATTGTGGTCGACTACCTGCAGCTGATGCAGTCGCCCGGCAGCAGCGAGAATCGCGCCAACGAAATCTCGGACATCTCGCGATCACTGAAGGCCCTGGCGAAGGAGCTGAGCGTGCCGATGATCGCGCTGTCGCAGCTCAACCGCTCGCTGGAACAGCGCCCGAACAAGCGCCCGGTCATGTCCGACCTGCGCGAGTCCGGAGCCATCGAGCAGGACGCCGACATTATTGCCTTCGTCTACCGCGACGAGGTCTATAACGAGGAGTCCCCGGACAAGGGCACGGCCGAGATCATTATCGCCAAGCAGCGTAATGGCCCCATCGGTACCGTGCGCCTGACCTTCCGCGGGCAGTTCACTCGCTTCGAGAACTACGCCCCCGACGTCTACGGCGGGATGGAGCAGTAGGGGGACACCCAGCCATGTACACACTTGCGTTGGCGCCCAATGCTTCTCGATCCTTGGCGCGAGGCGGCGCGTGAGGCGCGCGGCCAGCATCCAGCTCCACCCCGAGGCCCTGCGGCACAACCTGGCCGTGGCGCGAGGCCTCGCACCCGGTGTCCCCATGTGGTCGGTGATAAAGGCGGAAGGCTACGGCCACGGACTGCTGTGGGCGGCCGAGGCACTCGCCAGCGAAAGCGACGGGCTGGCCGTCTCCCAGGTCGGTGAGGCGCGGGCACTGCGCGATGCCGGCTTCGACGGCGCGTTGCTGGTGCTGCAGGGTCCGCGCGATCCCTCCGAGGTGCATGCCTGCACCGAATTCGATCTGCAGCCCGTGCTGCACGACGCGGCACAACTCGACCATCTCGAGACCGCCCGAGTCACGCTTCCCATCGTCTGGATCAAACTGAATACCGGGATGAACCGGCTGGGTTTCGTGCCGGCGGAGGCGGCCTCGGTCGCCAGGCGACTGCAGGTTACCGGCCACGGGCAGGGCGGGTTGCACTGGATGACCCACATGGCCTGTGCCGACGAGCCGGAGCATCCACAAAATGCCCGCCAGCTGGACCGTTTCGCGACGACGGTGGCGGAATTTTCGGGACGCCGCAGCGTGGCCAATTCGGCGGCCCTGTTTGCCGGCTGGGGTCGGGGCGGGACGTCCGATGCCCCCGGTGAATACTGGGGCCGGCCCGGTATCATGCTCTACGGCGCGCATCCGGCCTCGGTACCCACCGAGCACCTCCCGGAGGGTCCGGACAGCGACCTGCGCCCGGCGATGACCGTGCAGGCCCCGATCATCGCCACCCAGCCGCTCGAATCCGGCAGTACCGTCGGTTATGGGGCGACCTGGGCTGCCGATGTGCCGGGCCGGGCCGGGATCGTCGCGATGGGGTATGCCGACGGATACCCGCGCCATGCCCCGTCGGGCACACCAGTGCTGGTGAAGGGGGCGCTTTGCCCGCTGATCGGGCGCGTGTCCATGGACATGCTGGCGGTGGATCTCTCCGGGGTGCCCGATGCGCAGGTCGGGGACCCGGTGACCCTGTGGGGCGAAGGCCTTCCCGTGGAACGCGTGGCGCGTGCGGCGGGGACGATCAGCTACGAGCTGCTGACGCGTGTGGCCGACCGGCTGCAGCCGGCGCGCTGATACACTGTGGCATTCCGCATTCAAGGATGCCGCGATGACCGACTTCGACCCCGCTGATTACGACCCGCAGACTGTAGCCATCCGGCACGGCTACCGGCGTACGCCCGAGGGCGAGCACTCCGAGGCGATCTTCCCGACCTCCAGCTTCGTGTTCGGTTCGGCCGCGGAGGCCGCCGCGCGCTTCGGCGGGGAGTCGCCCGGCAATATCTACTCGCGCTTCACCAACCCGACCGTGCGCACCTTCCAGGACCGTCTGGCGGCGCTGGAGGGGGGCGAGGCCTGTGTGGCCACCGCCTCCGGCATGTCCGCGATCCTCGCGACCATGATGGGTCTGTTGAAGGCCGGCGATCATGTGGTCTGCTCGCGTTCGGTGTTCGGCACGACGACCGTGTTGTTCAACAATTACCTCGGGCGTTTCGGCGTCGAGGTGACCTACGTCGAGCTGTCGAACCTCGAGGCCTGGGAGGCCGCCACGCAGCCCAATACCCGGCTGTATTTCTGCGAGACGCCGTCCAACCCGCTGGGCGAGGTGGTGGACATTGCCGCGCTGGCGGAGATCGCGCATCGGCACGACGCGCTGCTCGCGGTGGACAACTGCTTCTGCACGCCGATCCTGCAGCGTCCGCTGGATCTGGGCGCCGACATCATCATCCACTCGGCGACCAAGTTCCTCGACGGCCAGGGGCGCTGCCTGGGCGGCGCGGTAGTCGGCGATGCCGAGCGCGTCGGCAAGGACGTCTACGGCTTCCTGCGCACGGCCGGGCCGACCCTGTCGCCGTTCAACGCCTGGGTGTTCCTGAAGGGGCTGGAGACCCTGGCCCTGCGCATGCGCGCCCACAGCGACAACGCCCTGGCCCTGGCGCAGTGGCTGCAGGCCCACCCGAAGATCACCGCCGTGCATTACCCGGGGCTCGAATCCCACCCGCAGCATGCGATCGCCAAGCGCCAGCAAAGCGGCTTCGGCGGCGTGCTGAGCTTCGAGGTCGCCGACGGGCGCGAGGCCGCCTGGTCGGTGATCGACGCAACGAAATTCCTGTCGATCACCGCGAACCTGGGCGATGCCAAGACCACCATCACCCACCCGGCCACCACTACCCACGGTCGTGTGGACCCGGACAAGCGGGAGGCCCAGGGCATTACCGAGGCTCTGGTGCGGGTCGCCGTGGGGCTGGAGGCGGTCGCCGACATCCAGCGCGACCTGGCCCGCGGGCTCGACGCGCTCTGACGCGGCTCCCGGGTCGACCGCACGGATATGTCCAGACCCGAGTCCGGTGATGCCCATCCGAAGCCGCGCCGGCGTCCGCGCTGGCGCGTGCTGCTGACGGTTGTAATTGGCTTTCACCTGCTGGGGTTCCTGTCGTCGCTGGATGCGCTGATGTCCACCCGCACGCCGCAGGGCGCGGTGGCCTGGATCGTGTCGCTCAACACCGTTCCCTATGTGGCTGTGCCGGCCTACTGGGTATTCGGCGCCAGCGAGTTTCGCGGCTATGTGGTCGCGCGCCGTGACGAGGACTCCGCTCTGGCGCGGGCCTTGCAGCCGAAGACCGAGGAGCTGTGGTCACACCAGTACATCGCGCAAGAGCCGAGCAAGCACCTGGACGGGGTGCAGCAACTCGCCCGCTGGCCGTTCCTCCACGGCAACGAGGTCGAGCTGCTGGTGGATGGCGAGGCGACCTTCGACAGTATCTTCGAGGGGATCGAGCAGGCCGAGCGCTACCTGCTGGTGCAGTTCTATATCGTGCGCGACGACGCGATCGGGCGCGAACTCAAGCGGCGGCTGGTGGAGCGGGCGCAGGACGGGGTCGAGGTCTATTTTCTCTACGACGAGATCGGCAGCTACCGCCTGCCCGGCAGCTATCTGGACACCCTGCGCGAGGCGGGGGTGCATGTGCAGCACTTTCACTCGACCCGCGGGCGCGGCAATCGCTTCCAGCTGAACTTCCGCAATCACCGCAAGATCGTGGTGGCCGATGGCGAACAGGGCTGGGTCGGCGGACTGAACGTGGGGGACGAGTACCTCGGGCGGGACCCGAAGATCGGCCCCTGGCGCGACACCCACCTGCGCATCGAGGGGCCGTCCGCCCTGGCCCTGCAGTCGGTGTTCCTGGAGGACTGGCACTGGGCCACCGAAGAGATCCCGGAGCTGGACTGGCAGCCGGCGACCATGGCGGACGATGGCGTCCCGGTGCTGATCCTGCCCTCAGGACCGGCCGACGAGTTCGAGACCGCCAGCCTGATGATGCAGCAGGCGATCCATTCGGCCGAGCGGCGCATCTGGATCGCCAGCCCGTACTTCGTGCCCGACGAGGGCGTGCAGGGCATGCTCAAGCTGGCGGCACTCAGTGGCGTCGACGTGCGCGTGCTGATCCCCGAGGTCACCGACAACCCGCTGACCACGCATGCGGCCTACGCCTTCCTGGGCCCGCTACTGGATGCCGGCGTGCGCGTCTACCGCTATCAGGAGGGCTTCCTGCACGGCAAGGCCTTCGTGGTGGACGACATGGGTGCGGCGGTGGGGACCGTGAACCTGGACAACCGCTCGTTTCGGCTGAACTTCGAGGTCACCGCGCTGGTGCTGGATCCGGGATTTGCCCGCGAGACGGCGCGCATGTTCGAGGCCGACTTCGCCCGCTCGCGCGAGATGACCCGGCAGGACGTGGACGACCTGCCGCTGTGGCGCCGCGTGGCCGCGCGGGCCGCCTATCTGCTGGCGCCTGTGCTGTAGCGCTCTGGGCGATGAACGGGCGGCTTGATCTGTGTCACGCCGAACGCCGGACCGGCTGCTAGACTTGCAGGCAGAATACCTTTTCGAGACCAGCCCGTGTCACGAGCCTCGCGCCATCTGCTGAATCTACTGATCGTCGCCGCCCTGTTGCTGGCGCCGATCGCCGGTGCGGGGATGATGCACGGTGGCGCCGCGGGCGGCATGACCGCGGCGGACCACTGCCTGGATCATGGAGCGGGATCACCTGCAGACCCCATGTCATCGGACCTTTCGCCGGACCTTGTGATCCAGGCTGCGCCTTCGGCCTGCGAGATGCCCTGTGCGGTCTGTGGCGCCTGCGGGGTCTCGGGTTTGCCTTCACCCGCCGGCACGCCGGTCACGGCGGCCGCGCCCGTTTTCGCCCCCCTTCCCGTCGCCATGGGCCCCGGTATCCCTGCGGCACCGGATCTTCGCCCACCCCTCTGAGTCCTCCCTGGCCGGGGTTCCGCCCGGCCCCGGGTGATCGTGGATCGCCCACTCGGTGCGCGGTGTCGCGCATTGCGGTTGTCACTAGTTCCCTGGGAGGACTACACCATGATGCATGAACAAGGTTTTGGCTGGATGACGGGCCTCGGCTTCGGCCATGGCTGGATTGGTCTACTGATTCTGGCGCTACTGATCCTCGGGATCGCGGCCCTGATCAAGTATCTGTTCAGTAATCGCTGAGGAGTCGCGCGATGACGACGGAAACGAAGCCAGCGGACGCCCGCGAGGCGGTGGTGATCGTCCCCGGCATGGGGTCGGACCACTGCGCGGGGATTGTCCGCGCGGCGCTGGAGAAGACCCCGGGTGTAGCCTCGGTGGGGACCAATATCGCCCGCCACCGGGTGACCGTGGGATACGACCCCGAGCAGGTGGACCCGCAGGGGTTGCGGGCCGCCGTGGAGGGGGCCGGCTACGACGTTGCCCAGGTCGAGGGCGCGGCGGGCGGTGCCGGTGCGGTGCGCCTGGTGGTGCCCGGCATGGGGTCGGATCACTGCGCGGGGATCGTGCGCGGTGCGATCGAGAAGCTGGACGGCATCCAGGCGGTGCGCACCAACATCGGCGATCACCGTGTGACCGTAGAGCCCGGTCCCGGCGGCCCCGATGCCAAGGCCCTGCGCGCCGCGGTCGAGGGGGCCGGCTATGACGTGGCGGCGGTGGAGACCGAGGAGGCCGGCAGCGAGGCGGACGACGCCGAGATTGACGCCGCCTATCTGAAGCAGGCCTGGCGCCGGCTGTGGATCGCGATGATCCCGACCATCGCGATCATGGTGCTGATGATGCCGCACATGTTCTGGCAGGAGATCCCCGGCTATCTGCTGATCATTGCCGTGTTGGCCTTCCCGGTGGTGTTCATGGCGGGCGGTGCGGCCACCCACCGTTCGTCCTGGCGCGCGCTGAAAAGCGGCAGCCTGAACATGGACGTGCTGATCTCCATGGGCTCGCTGCCACCCTACCTGCTGGGGCTGATCGGCTTCTTCTATCCGATGACCTCGTTCATCGAGATGGCCGCGACCATCATGGCCTTCCACATGCTCGGGCGGTATCTGGAGTACCGCGCCAAGGGCGAGGCCTCCTCCGCGATCCGCAAGCTGCTGGATCTGGGCGCGAAGACCGCCCGGGTCGAACGCGATGGCGAAGAGGTCGAGGTGCCGGTGAAATCGCTGCAGGTGGGCGAGCTGATGATCGTGCGCCCGGGCGAGAAGATCCCCACCGATGGCGAAGTGGTCGCCGGCGAGAGCACGGTGGACGAATCCATCGCCACCGGTGAGTCGGTGCCGGTGGACAAGGGCGAGGGCGATAGCGTGCTCGGCGCGACCCTGAACCAGCAGGGGCGGCTGAAGGTGCGTGCGACCCGCGTGGGGGCCGACACCTTCCTGTCGCAGGTGATCCGTCTGGTGAACGAGGCCCAGGGTTCGCGGGTGCCGGTGCAGGAGCTGGCGGACCGCATCACCGCGCGCTTCGTGCCGGCGGTGCTGGTCATTGCGCTGGCCGCGTTTGCGGCCTGGTTGGCGTTCTCCGGGGCGCTGCAGCCGATCCTGATCTGGGGCGAGGGCTTCCTGCCCTGGGTGGACTCGGAACGGCCGCCGATCGTGCTGGCGCTGCTCGCGGCGATCGCCGTGCTGGTCATTGCCTGCCCCTGTGCGCTGGGACTGGCCACGCCCACCGCGCTGATGGTGGGCTCCGGTATGGGCGCCGAGCGCGGAGTGCTGATCCGCTCGGGCTCCGCGATCCAGACGCTGAAGGACATCCGCGTGATCGTGCTCGACAAGACCGGGACCATCACCCGCGGGCAGCCGGCACTGACCGACGTGATCGCGGCCGAGGGCTTCGATGACGCTCGCGTGCTCGGTGCGGCCGCGGCCGTGGAGGCCGGCTCCGCGCACCCGCTGGCCGAGGCCGTCGTGCAGGGTGCGCGCGACCGGGAGCTGGCGATCGCCGAGGTCGAACAGTTCCAGTCGCACACCGCGCGCGGGGTGGAGGCTCACCTTTACGGGGAACGCGTCCTGGTCGGCAGCCAGCGGCTGCTGGAGGAGCAGGGCCTGGATCCGTCCGGCCTGCTGGAATCGCTGCGGCGGCTCGAGGATGCCGGCAAGACCGCGATGCTGGTGGCCATTGGCGAGCGACCGGCCGGCATTGTCGCGGTCGCCGACACCCTCAAGGAGGCGTCGCAGAGCGCCATTGAGCAGCTGCATAGCCTCGGCATACGCTGCGTGATGGTCACCGGCGACAACGAGCGCACCGCGAAGGCCGTGGCCGCGCAGGTGGGGATCGACGAGGTTCGTGCCGGCGTGCTGCCGGAGGGCAAGGTCGAAGCGGTCCGCGAACTGCAGGCGCAGTACGGCGACCACGTGGCCATGGTGGGGGACGGCATCAACGACGCCCCGGCCCTGCAGCAGGCCAACGTCGGCATCGCGATCGGGGCCGGCGCGGATGTGGCCATCGAGGCCGCTGACGTGACTTTGGTGCGTGGCGAGTTGACCAAGGTGGTCGAGGCCGTGCAGCTCTCGCGCCTGACCTTCCGCAAGATCGTGCAGAACCTGTTCTGGGCCTGGGGCTACAACTCCGCCGCAATCCCGATCGCCGCGGCCGGCCTGCTGCACCCCATGATCGGCGTGATCGCGATGACCGCCAGCTCGCTCTCGGTGATCGGCAACTCCATCCTGCTGCGCCGCAGCATGCCGACCGACGAGCGCTGAACGGGTATCCTTGGCCGCCATGAGTCAGCCGATCACCCATCCCGCGAGCCCGGATCTCTACCAAGCGGCCGAAATGGCGCTGCGCGAGTGCGATCCCGAGACCAAGTGCGAGCGCGTGCTGGCGCTGATGCAGGCCTGGTGGTCCGATGAGCTGGAGGCGGTCGCCAGCTCCGGGCCGGAACGGTTGGAGGTGCCCGGGCGTCCGGAACGGCCGGTGCTGGTGCACCCGAAGGACCTGCCGCGACGCGGGTTGCACACGACGGCCGGGCGGGTGGCGCTGGTGCATGCGGTCGCGCATATCGAGTTCAACGCGATCAACCTGGCGCTGGATGCCGTGTATCGCTTTCGCGACATGCCGGCGCCGTTCGTCAGCGACTGGCTGCAGGTGGCGGCCGAGGAGGCGCGCCATTTCCGGCTGTTGCGTGCGCGGCTCCACGAGCTGGGGGCGGACTACGGCGACCTGCCGGCCCACAACGGGCTGTGGGAGGCGGCACTCGCGACCGACCAGGATGTGATGATCCGCATGGCCCTGGTGCCGCGCGTGCTGGAGGCGCGCGGGCTGGACGTCACCCCCGGCATGATCGAGCGCCTGATGGCCGCGGGCGATCACGCAACCGTGGCGCTTCTCGAGATCATCCAGCGCGAGGAGGTCGCCCACGTGGCGATCGGCTCGCGCTGGTTTCGCGAGCTGGCGCACGTACGCGGGCTTGATCCCGAGCCGCTGTTCCTCGAGCTGTTGGCCGAGTACATGCCGGGCCGCGTACGCCCGCCCTTTGCCCACGAGGCCCGCCGCGCCGCCGGCTTCACCGACTCCGAGATGGCGCAACTGGAGGCCCAGGCCACCGCCGAAACGTCGCCATAGCCCCGACCGCCTGCCTTGATGAGGCTGGTCCTAGTTCGGCATCCGGTGTTTACGGTGGCTTCGGGCCGCCGCCTGCCATGCGCTGTCTCGCCAGCGCACCGCGCCCGTTGTTGATCAAAAACGGGCTTCTTTGCTCGTGCAAAGAAGTATCCAAGAAACACGCCCGACTGCCGCGACCCCGGCCCGCTGCGCGGGCCGGGGTTCCCCTCGCTCCGAGGCTTTTCGCGGGCGGCGCTGAAACTCGCTGCGCCTTCGGCTTCGCTCAGACAGTCAGCGCCTCTCTTCCCGCGAAAACCCTCTCCACTCCGCGCGACGACAACGGGGGTGAAGGTCAAGACAACGGCTGTCCCAACGATTGTGCTTACGGATGGAGGCTAGGTCTTCGGACATCTTCGGCACGCGCGGCCTTCGGCCATAGCGTGCCGCGCCCGCCAGCGGGCGCCGGGGGGGAGTAGGATGCCGATGAGCGCAGCGAATCGCATCAGGGTTGCCCCGACGTCGGAACGGTGCGTTTCGCTGTGCTCAACCGCACCCTACGGCGTTGGAGTTGGCTGCAGGCGCGGGGATAACTTCTGTTTTGACCTTCATCCCCCCGTATGAAGCCCCTTGCGGAAGGGTTCTCGGGACGGAAGAGAGGCGCTGACTGTCTGAGCGAAGCCGAAGGCGTAGCGAGTTTCAGCGCCGCCGGCCCGAGGGCCCTGGAGCAAGGTCCCCGGGCGGGATCCGGGTGCCCTTCTTTGGGTACTTTCTTGGGCAAGCAAGAAAGTACCTCGGGGTGCGCTGCCGAGACAGCGCAGGCAGGCGGCCGGATTAAGGCACGGAAACACCAGATGCCGAACCAGGCCCAGCCAAGAACGGCCGAGGCGTGGCAGCGGTTCAGGCGTGCAGCAGGTGCGCGGGGTAGGGCGAGCCGTCCAGCGCGCGCAGGACGGGGCCGGTCGCCGCGACCTCCAGGTAGCCCGGGTGCTCGTCCCAGGCCGGCAGGACGCAGCGCTGGCGGGGCTGACCGTCGACCGCCAGGTCGTGGATCGCGGGGCGGTGGGTATGGCCATGGATCATCAGCGGGACATCGGCGTCGCGGAAGGTGTCCGCCACGGCGTTCGCATTCACGTCCATGATGGCGTCGGCCTTCATCCGGCTGTTGTCGCGGCTGGTGGCGCGCATGGACTCGGCCTGGCGGATGCGTTCCTCCAGCGGATGGGCGAGGAACGCCCGCTGCCATTCGCCGCCGCGTACCTGCTGGCGAAAGGCCATGTGTTCGGTGTCGTCGGTGCACAGGGAATCGCCATGCAGCAGCACGGCGGGCCCGCAGGGCAGGGCCGCGTGCAGCGGCTCGGGCGCCAGCTGCATCCCGGCGCGGGCGGCATAGTCCGGGCCCACGAGAAAATCCCGGTTGCCATGGATGAAGGCCACCGGGATCTCGAGTGTCTGCAGGGCCTCGGCGAGCTGTTCGGCGGCCGGGAATCCGGCGTCATCGCCGACCCAGTATTCGAACAGGTCGCCGAGGATGTACAGCGCCGAGGCGCTGCGCGCCGGTCCCTTCAGGAAGGCGAGTGTGGCCTCCAGCAGGGGGCCGGGCTCGCGATCCAGGTGCAGGTCGGAAATGACCAGGGCCGGCGCGCTGGAAGCCACGGGGTGGCTCAGTCCTCGACGCGCTTCACGCTTTCCATCACGACCGGCTCCTGCGGCACATCCTGGTGCATGCCGGAACGGCCGGTGGGTACGGACTCGATCTGGCGCACGACGTCCATGCCCTCGGTCACCTTGCCGAAGACCGCATAACCCCAGCCCTGCGCATTCGGGGCCGTGTGGTTGAGGAAGTCGTTGTCGTTCACGTTGATGAAGAACTGCGCGGTGGCCGAGTGCGGATCCTGGGTGCGGGCCATGGAGATCGCACCCACCTCGTTCTTCAGGCCGTTGTCCGCCTCGTTGCGGATGGGCTCGCCAGCGGACTTCTGGCTCATGTTCTTGTCGAAGCCGCCGCCCTGGACCATGAAGCCCGGGATCACGCGGTGAAAGATCGTGCCGTCGTAGAAGCCGTCATCCACGTAGGACATGAAGTTGGCGACCGTCTCCGGGGCGGCCTCGGCATTGAGTTCCAGCACGATGCGGCCATGGTTGGTTTCGATCGCGACCTGCGGATTGGTATCGGCCATGGGGGCTCCTGAAAGCAGTAGGGCAAGAAGGGCGGTGGCCAGCACAATGCCGAGCCGGAAACGGGATCGCTGCACGGGACTGGCCCTCCGGATGAGTGTCGGGCGGCCATGGTACCCGGCAGGCGGGGTGCCTGCCAGCAACGCTACTAGGGAGACGCTGATTGAATCGCACGTCCGCGTTGGTGCCCCCTGTTTTCCGAGACAAGGCGCGTCGTGCAGCGGGTAGTGGTTCTACCCGTAAGCGGCGCAACGCAGGATCGGGGAACAGGGGGCACCAACCCCACAAGACATTTAGTGCAGGGGCTCGGCCGCTTTTGCGCGGGAACGGCGTTGCGGTTCCCTTGTGCAGAATGACTGCACGGCAGTCACCGCGCCTTGTTCGCACGCAAAAGCGACTCGAGCGCGGACGCGCGATTCAATCAGCGTCGCCCTAGGGCCACGGCCGGCCCGGCTGGTGGCCCGCGGGGTGCTCCGCTACCATGCGCGCGATGACGACACCGCCGACCAAGACCCGTTTCGCGCCCAGTCCCACCGGGCTTCTCCACCTCGGCAACGTGCGCACCGCGTTGTTCAGCGCGCTGTTCGCCCGCTCGCGCGGCGGGCATTTTCTGCTGCGGATCGAGGACACCGACGCCGAGCGCTCGCGCCCGGAGTTCGTGGTCGCGCTGATGCGCGACCTGCGCTGGCTGAAGCTGGACTGGGACGAGGGCGTTGACGCCGGTGGCGATGCCGGACCGTATGCCCAGTCCGAGCGCGGCGGGATCTTCGATGGCTATTACCAGCAGTTGATTGATGCCGGTCAGGCCTACCCCTGCTTCTGCTCGCCCGCCGAGCTGGAGCGGGGACGCAAGCGCATGCGCGCCCAGGGCAAGCCGCCGCGCTATCCGGGGACCTGCTCCCACCTGAGCGCGGAGGAGGCCGAGCGGCGCGCGGCCGAGGGGCAGAAGCCGACCCTGCGCTTTCGTGTGCCGCTGGGTCGGACGGTCCGTTTCGAGGACGGGGTACGCGGGCCGGTGAGCTTTCGGACCGACGAGATCGGCGATTTCGTGATCCGCCGCTCCGACGGCACGCCCGCCTTCTTCTTCTCCAATGCGATCGACGACGCCCTGATGGGCGTGACCGATGTGGTGCGCGGCGAGGACCATATCGCCAACACCCCACGCCAGATGCTGTTGCTGGAGGCGCTGGGGCTGGCGGCGCCGGCCTACCATCACCTGCCGCTGGTGATGGGGCACGACGGTGCGCCGTTGTCCAAGCGCAATGGGTCGGCCAGTGTCGAGGAGTTGCGCACTACGGGTTACCTGCCGCTCGCGATCCTTAATCACCTGGCACGCCTCGGGCATCGCTACGAGTCGGACGAGTTACTGAGTGCGCAGGAACTCGCGGCCGGGTTCAGCCCGGAGCGCATTGGTCACAGCGCTGCGCGCCACGATGCGCAGCAGTTGGAACACTGGCAGACCGAGGCCCTGCGCCAGCTGTCCGATGCCGATCTTCTGGCCTATCTCGATGACTTCGATGTGTTCGGGCAGCTGTCAGAGGACCAGCGCCCGGCACTGGCGGGGCTGTTGCGTGACAACATCACCCGCGCCGAGGACGCCCGTATCTGGGTGGAGGCCTTCGCCGCCGATCCGGCCCCACTGAGCGAGGCGGCCGCCGCCGAGCTGCAGCAGGCGGGCGCGGATTTCTACCGCGCCGCCCTGGACGCCCTGGAAGAGGCCGAGGATTTCCCGGCCCTGGCAAAGGCTGTCGGCGCGGCGACGGGTGCGAAGGGGCGCAAGCTGTTCATGCCGCTGCGTGCGGCGCTGTCCGGCCAGACGCATGGGCCCGAGCTGCCGCGCATCTTCGAGTATCTAGGGCGTGAACGGGTGCGTGCGCGCCTGCAGGCCGCGCTTGAGCAGGCGGGCTGAAGCGCCCTTCAGTCTCCCTCGGGCGATTTCGTCGCCGTCACCTTCAGCTCGAGTGCGCCGCGCGCCAGGCGGGCCTGCAGCGGCGCGCCGATCTCGGTTCTTGCGGCGTCGCGCAGGACCTGTCCTTCTTTCGTTTGCAGGATCGCATAGCCGCGTTCCAGGACCGCCTGGGGGCCGAGGGCGCTCAGCTGGCGCCGGGTGGCCTGCAGCCGCTGCTGGCGGATCGTCAGGGCCTGACGCATCTGGTATTCGAGATCCCGGTGCAGGCGTGCCAGGCGCTCGCGGTGTGAGCGGATGTCGTGTGCCGGGGCGGCGCGCGCGAGACGCTGGTGCAGATGGTCGAGGCGCATCCGCGCGGAGGCGATGCGGTTGCCGGGGGAGGCCCCGGCCAGGCGCAGGCGTAGATGCTGCAGGCGCTGGCCGGCCTGCTCGTGCCGGCGCTGCCAGGCGCGTTGCAGGCGCTCGTGCTGGTCGTCCAGGCGCTGCGCGTTGCGTTCCATCAGCTGGCGCGGGTGGCGCCGTTCGAGTCGGGTCCACAGGGCGTTCAGCGTCTGCCGGTGCTGGGCAACGCGCTGGCCTGCAAGTGTAGTCATCCGGTCGCGCGCCCGTTCGATCCGGTGGCGCAGGGTGGCGCCATCCGGGCTGACTGCCTCGGCCGCCGCGGTCGGGGTGGAGGCGCGCAGGTCGGCGACGAAGTCCGCAATGGTGGTATCGGTCTCGTGCCCGACACCCGTCACGACCGGGATTGGCGACGCGGCGATGGCGCGGGCCACGCTTTCCTCGTTGAACGCCTGCAGATCCTCCAGCGAACCGCCGCCGCGCGCCAGGATCATCACGTCCACGATGCCCTCGCGGGCGGCCTGCTCCAGGGCCGCGACGATC
Organism: Thioalkalivibrio sp. ALJ12; assembly: GCF_000378305.1. Lineage (NCBI taxonomy): Bacteria > Pseudomonadati > Pseudomonadota > Gammaproteobacteria > Chromatiales > Ectothiorhodospiraceae > Thioalkalivibrio > Thioalkalivibrio sp. ALJ12. The sequence goes on along the minus strand of NZ_KB899540.1, from coordinate 267,969 downwards.
TGGCTGGCGGCCTGCGCGCCCTGTACCGCGGTGGGGTAGAGGGTAAAGGGCAACAGCAGAGGGAAACGCCGCGCCAGGGTGCGTTCGATATCGTGCCGCACATCGCCCTGGGTGGAGGTGATCACGCCGAGGCGATGGGTCCAGGTGGGGAGGGGCTTCTTCCGCTCGAGGTCGAACAGGCCCTCGGCGGCGAGCTTTTCCTTCAGGCGCTGGAAGGCCGCCAGGAGCTGGCCCTCGCCGGCCGGCTGCAGCTGCTCGACGATGATCTGGAACTGGCCGCGTGCGGCGTAGATCCCGGCGCGGCCCTGGATCTGCACCGCGTCGCCATCGGCGAAGCGCGCGGCGTTGCGGGCATTGCCGCGAAAGAGCACGCAGCTTACCGAGCTATTTGCGTCTTTGAGCGAGAAGTACTGGTGGCCGGAGGCGTACTGGCGCAGGTTGGAGACCTCTCCCTCCACGCGTACCCGGCCCAGGCCGTCGCGCAACAGGCCGTCGGCACACTGGTTGAGTTCGGTGACGGTCAGTACGGGGGCGTCGCTCATGGTTCGGGATTCACGGACGTGGTGTTCGGGATGTGCGTGGCGAAGGGCTATTGTCGCCGGAACACGCGGTGCAGGACATCGGTGCCGCGTCCCTGCGGGTTGGCGCGCAGGCGGGCCTCTTCCTCCGCCAGCATGAAGAACAGGCCTTCCATCGCATGCTCCAGGACGTGCTCGACCGGGTCGAAGCGCACGCGCGCGAGGAAGGGGATGTCGCGCATGCGCTCCTTCAGCTCACCGTAGGTGTCCAGGGCCTCCACCTGCTCCAGGCTCTGCTGGATGGCCGGGCGCATCGTCTCGGTGATTTCGGCGCGTGCGTGGTGTTCGAGATGCCGGGTGGCGGCGTCGTCGTCGCCGACCAGGATTTCGCGGGCGTTGTCCAGGTCGAGCGCGAAGACGGCCCGTACCAGTGGCTCGCGGGCTTCGCGTATAGCGGCCTCGGCGGCCCGGTTCATCCGCTCCTCAAGCTGGTTCAGCGGCGTGGCCATGCCGATGCGATCCAGCGACCGACGGGCGGTCGCGAGTACCTCCGGCAGCGGGACGCGCACGTCCGGGTTGCCGAAGAAGCCGTTGCGCTGGGACAGGGTCTCGGTGGCCGAATGGGAGGCGATGATCAGGGCCTCGTGTACTGCCTCGATGATCTCGGCCGTCGTGAGGTCGGAGGCGTCCGGGCGGCGGGTCAGCGCGCGCAGCACGTCGGGGTTGAAGGGCCACCAGCTGGCGCTGGCCGTCGGTGCCGCGGCAACCGTCAGCAGCCCGGGTGCGAGCATCAGGGCAAGCAGTCGGCGGCGGCTCAGGCAGGGCATGAAGGGGCTCGGTGGCTTGAAACGAGGACGGTCATCGTAGCAGGGTGCCGATTTCGCGTCTGCCGGGCGACATGTACGGCGTTCGCCCGGTCTGCTTGTCGGGAGGTGGCCGGAAAATTTATACTGAACGGCTATTTATCATTCCGGGAAAGATATCGGTTCTTTCCCCCGCTGGACTGTCCTGGAGCGATGCATGCGGATACTCGGTGAAGCCCTGACCTTCGATGACGTGCTGCTGATCCCGGGGCATTCGAATGTCGTCCCCCGCGATGTTGATCTGACCACGAACATCACCCGCGAAATCCAGCTGAGCGCGCCGGTCGTCTCCGCCGCGATGGATACGGTGACCGAGGCGCGTCTGGCGATTGCCATGGCGCAGGAAGGCGGGCTCGGGATCGTGCACAAGAACATGTCGGTCGAGGCCCAGGCCGCCGAGGTTCAGCAGGTCAAGAAGCACGAAAGCGGGGTAATCAGCGAGCCGATCACCATCGGCCCGACCGCGACGATCGGCGAGGTCGTGGAGCTGACCCAGGCCAATCACATCTCCGGCGTGCCGGTGGTGAACGGCAATGACCTGGTTGGCATCGTGACCTCCCGCGACCTGCGCTTCGAGACTCGCATGGAGGCCCCGGTCACCGAGATCATGACCCCCCGCGAGCGGCTGGTCACCGTGCCCGAGGGCGCGGACCGCGGTCACGTGCTGGAGCTGCTGCACAAGCACCGCATCGAGAAGGTGCTGGTGGTCAACGACGACTTCCAGCTGCGCGGGATGATCACCGTCAAGGATATTCAGAAGTCCACCGAACACCCGCACGCCTGCAAGGACGATCGCGGTCGCCTGCGCGTGGGCGCGGCGGTCGGCGTGGGTGCCGGTACCGACGAGCGCGTGGCCGCGCTGGTCGAGGCCGGGGTGGACGTACTGGTGGTGGATACCGCGCATGGTCACTCGCAGGGCGTGCTGGATCGCGTGGCCTGGGTGAAAAAGCACTATCCGGACGTGCAGGTGATCGGCGGCAACATCGCCACCGCCGCCGCCGCGAAGGATCTGGTCGCGGCCGGGGCCGATGGCGTTAAGGTCGGGATCGGCCCGGGCTCGATCTGCACTACCCGTATCGTGGCCGGCGTGGGCGTGCCGCAGATCACCGCGATCTCGGATGTGGCCGAGGCGCTGAAGGGTACCGGTGTGCCGATGATCGCCGATGGCGGCGTGCGCTTCTCTGGCGACCTGGCCAAGGCCATCGCCGCCGGCGCCAACTGCGTGATGCTGGGTTCGATGTTCGCCGGGACCGAGGAGGCCCCGGGCGAGGTCGAGCTCTATCAGGGCCGCTCCTACAAGATCTACCGCGGTATGGGTTCGCTGGCTGCGATGCAGCAGGGCTCCTCGGACCGCTATTTCCAGGACCCGAACAGCTCGGCCGACAAGTTCGTGCCCGAGGGCATCGAGGGCCGGGTGCCGTACAAGGGCTCGATTGTCGCGATCATCTACCAGTTGATGGGCGGGCTGCGCTCGTCCATGGGCTATGTCGGCGCGCACGACATCGAGGAGATGCGCAGCAAGCCGCACTTCGTGCGCGTGACCGCCGCGGGCATGCGCGAGAGCCATGTGCACGACGTGGCGATCACCAAGGAAGCCCCGAACTACCGAATGGACTGATCCTGCCCCCGGGCGGATCCCCGACAGCGACCCGGCCGTCCGGCCGGGATACCGGATGACCTCATGACCCAGGATCTTCACGCCCACCGCATTCTGGTGCTGGACTTCGGCTCCCAGTACACCCAGCTGATCGCCCGCCGCGTGCGCGAGGCCGGGGTCTACTCCGAGGTGCATGCCTGGGACATGCCGGCGGCGGACATCCGCGCCTTCAATCCCACCGGGATCATCCTGTCCGGCGGCCCGGAGTCGGTGAACGTCGACCACCCGCCGCGCGCCGAGGATGCAGTGTTCGAGCTGGGTGTGCCGGTGCTGGGGATCTGCTACGGCATGCAGACCATGGCCGCGCAGCTGGGCGGACGGGTCGAGCCCTCCGAGCGCCGCGAGTTCGGTTACGCCCAAGTGCGTGCCCGCGGCCATACGCCGCTGCTGCGTGATATAGAGGATCACACCACACCGGAGGGCTACGGCCTGCTGGACGTGTGGATGTCGCATGGCGACCACGTGACCGAGCTGCCGGAGGGCTTCCGCCTGATGGCCTCCACCGATTCCGCGCCCATCGCCGGCATGGCCGACCCGGAGCGCGGTTTCTACGGTGTGCAGTTCCACCCCGAGGTCACGCACACGACCCAGGGCCAGCGCATCCTGGAGCGCTTCCTCCACGAGATCTGCGGCTGCGAGTCGCTGTGGACTGCGGACAACATCATCGACGACATGGCCGCGCGGGTGCGCGAGCAGGTCGGGGACGACCACGTGGTGCTGGGCCTGTCCGGCGGGGTCGACTCCTCGGTGGTCGGGGCGCTGCTGCACAAGGCGATCGGCGACCAGCTGACCTGCGTGTTCGTGGACACCGGCCTGCTGCGCCTGGGCGAGGGCGACCAGGTGATGTCGACCTTCGCCCGCCACATGGGCGTGAACGTGATCCGCGTGGATGCCGAGGACCGCTTCATGCGCTCGCTCGCCGGGGTCGAGGACCCGGAGGCCAAGCGCAAGGTCATCGGCGGGCTGTTCATCGACGTGTTCGACGAGGAGGCCGCGAAGCTGAACAACGTGCAGTGGCTGGCCCAGGGCACGATCTACCCGGACGTGATCGAGTCGGCCGACTCCAAGACCGGCAAGGCGCATGTGATCAAGTCGCACCACAACGTGGGCGGGCTGCCCGAGAACATGAAGCTGGGGCTGGTGGAGCCGCTGCGCGAGCTATTCAAGGACGAGGTGCGCAAGATCGGCGTGGAGCTGGGCCTGCCCACCGAGATGGTCTACCGCCACCCGTTCCCGGGGCCGGGTCTGGGCGTGCGCATCTTGGGCGAGGTGAAGAAAGAATACGCCGAGCTACTGCGCCGGGCGGACGCCATCTTCATCGAGGAGCTGCGTGCCGCGGATCTATACGACAAGACCTCGCAGGCGTTTGCGGTGTTTCTGCCGGTGAAGTCCGTTGGGGTGATGGGCGACGGCCGGCGCTACGATTACGTGGTCGCGCTGCGCGCGGTGGAGACCATCGATTTCATGACCGCGCGCTGGGCGCACCTGCCGTATGACTTCCTCGACCACGTCTCGCGCCGGATCATCAACGAGATCCCCGGCATCTCGCGCGTGACCTACGACATCTCCGGCAAGCCCCCGGCCACGATCGAGTGGGAATAGCCGCTGCGGGGGGTGGCTAACTCAGCCCCCGGCCAGGAACAGATAGCCCGCCGTACCGGCGATGCCTGCGGCCACGGCGGCCGCGACCCAGCCCGCCAGGGCTAGCAGGCGACGCCGATCGCCCGGCGGGGCGGGGCTCGTTGAAGGCGTGCTCCCGCTGATCGCGGGTGTCGCCTCCAGTTCGCTGTCGCGTCCGCTGCGCAGGAGATCCAGCATCGCTTCAATCTGCTGGTCGTCGAAGCCGAAGGGATCGAACCGGCGCTGCCCGAATTGCTGCAACAGGGCGCGTACCTCGCCGGCCGCGGGGACATATTTCATCGACCACTCTCCGAAGCCTGCGCGCTCCAGCTCGCGTTCGCGCAGTACGGTGATCTCTTCGTGGCGCGGGTCGCAACGGATGCGCTCCAGAGTCGCGTAGACGGCCTTGGGCTCGCCCTCCAGGCACTGGAAGAAGTGGCCGTCGCCGTAATAGAGGGCACCCACGATGCCGGCCCGGGGGTTGTTCTGGCGCGACTGCAGCAGGATCCGCCCGACCTCGGGCTCGATGCCCTGGGCGGGATGTTCGTGGCGCGCAAAGGCCGCGCGGCTGACATACACCAGCTGGAGCGTCATCAGCGGAACATCTCTGAATGGATATGTAGGGAAGACCACGCCCGGGGTCGGACGTTCCGCAGTGGGATGAGCGTCGACCCTATTCGATGATCTGGTTGACGTGCTCCAGGCCAATCGCGTCGCTTTCCCAGTCCAGGTCCCGGGTGGACGAACGCGGGGCCAGGCGGCGCAGCGAAGCGACCCCTTCGCGATCGATGTGGGCCAGACGGTGGGGGGTGCCGACATGGCTTTCGATGTTGGCGGCCTGTACGACGTCGCTGTAGCTGATCGGGGACTCGGCATCTGGTTCGCGCTGGAGGTTCTCGTGGTCCGCGACCGCGCGGATGATCTCCGGCTCGAAGTTCCAGTTCTTCAGCATCGCTCGGCCGATCGCGACGTGTGCGGCATCTGCCGCTGCCTGCAGGGCGCGTGGATCCTCGTAGATCGCCGGCGTCTTCTCCGCACGGCGCAGGATCGGGATCATCCCGATGTCGTGCACCAGGCCGGCGAGCAGGGCGGTGTCCGGGTCCAGATGCGGATGCCGGCGCGCCAGCAGATAGCTGATGATCGCGACCTCGAGGCTGTGGTTCCACAATGCTTCCATGCGTTGCCGGATCGCGTCGTTGCCACTTTGAAAGACCTCTTTCATCGACAGGGCGATGATGGTCTGGCGCGCCCGCTCCATGCCCAGTCGGGTCACCGCGGAGCGGATGGTCGCGCAGCGGCTCAGTCCCCGATAGGCGGGGCTGTTGGCATGGCGCACCAGCCGAGTCGCCAGCGCCGTGTCACGCGAAATCAGGTTGACCAGATCGGCGATGGAGCTGGTGTCGTCCTGCACGATAAACAGCGCCTGCACGGAAATATCCGGAAGGGTCGGGATATCGATCTGCTGACGTTCCAGATCCGAGCGCAATCGCTCGAGGAATTTTTCCACTTCCGCGCGGGTGGCCAAGGGTCGTCCCTGTATGGCTGGGAGGTCAGGCGGGATTATGCCACAGGGTGCCCCTGGCGCCGATCCGAACATGGCCTTGGTTGACGGGTTTGCGGTCGCCGCCGATGATGGAGAAAGAACCCGACAGGAGGTCGTGATGCGCCGCTTCGTGCTGGATACCAGTGTGTTCACCAACCCGCATGTGGCGGGCCAGTTTGGCGCGGACGCGGAGGACATCCTGCGCACCTTTCTGCATCTGGCGCGCGATTGCCCGGCCGAGTTCTACATGCCGCTGTCGGTGTACGAGGAATTCCGCGGCATGCGCGACCTGGAGGCCCTGGCCGCGGATTTTGAGACCGTGGTCTGGGTGCGCTCGCCGCGTCGCTTCGCCCTGACACTACCCAGCGACATCCTCTACGAGTTCATCGACGAGGTGCGCACGCGTATCGACCGCGGGCTGCGCATCGCCGAGGAGCACACGCGCCAGGCGGGTGCGGCGGAGTCGCTCAAACCTGAGCTCATCACCCAGCTGCGCGAGCGCTTTCGCGAGGCCATGCGCAAGGGCCTGGTGGACTCGCGCGAGGACGTCGATGCTGTTCTGCTGGCGATGGAGCTGGATGCGGAGCTGGCCAGTGCCGATGAGGGCATGCGCAAACTGGGCAACCGCATGGGCATCAAGCTCGTCACCGCCGATTATCTGCGCCGGGTGATGGAGAACCTCGCAGAGGCGGAGCGCCCCGGCATTTGAGCGCGCCGGCTCAATCGTACTGGCGTTCGCCGGCCAGGGCGGAGGCCAGTGTGCCGGTGATGCGGTCGAACTGGCGGTCGAATTCCAGCAGCCAGTAGCCATCTTCCTGGCGCGGTGCGTCGTCGGCGAAGGCCACGTGGCGTCCGCCGGTGGCACGCATGTGGTTCATGAAATGCAGCGCGTTGGCACGCTCGCGGAAGCGGCAGCGATAGCGATGGCCGACATGGCCCTGCCGGCGGTGCTGCCCGACCGCCCCGTAAAGCCCTGAAAGGAGCGCATCGCCGAGAATCTGTTCCAGATCGGTGTGGTGCCGGGACGGGTGCTCGGACAGAAAAATGGCGAGGCGCGTCAGGCGGTTGGTGAAATACTCTGGCGGCAGGTCGAGCAGTTGTTCCGAACATACGCGAATATCGGAGATGCACGAGCTCCCGGTGACATATTTGGCGCGGTGCTGCCCGTCCACGGTCTTCAGGACCAGCCCCTCGGCCCCTTCCTCGTCCAGCCGCCGTATCAATTGCCCGAGCGCCTGGGTGTCGTGTGGGGTGAACTGTCCGTGCAGGGGCGCCGGGGGCAGTGCGTGGTGCTCGATCAAAGAGAATTTCTCTGGCTGGGGCACGAAGCCGGGCTGGCCGAGGCGCATCAAGTCGAAGACGAACAAGCCCACATCGTGTGCGACCCGGGGGGTGGAACCTTCCAGGTACGGCGTATCCGGACCGGCGATCTCTGCGCACAGGATCAGGTCGGGCTCGGCGTCGAAGATCACCGGGTCCATGAAATCCGTCACCCGGTCTGTGCTGAACGCGCAGACGTAGCCGCCGCGGCTGAAGGCATAGATGCGCCCGTGCCAGCGCAGGATGCGCACGTTGAAGCCGTCGATCTTCTCCTCCGCCCAGAAGGGCTGGTCGAACTGACGGGGCAGCCCGGCTTCCAGCGACTGGATGCGTCCGATTGCCGGGTAGCCGGGGATTATTGAACCGTCCGGCAATACTACTGATCCGCGCGGGTAGTGATTAACCGGTTCCAGCAGCCGTGCGTACTCCAGCCCGTCAAACGTCAGGGCCTCGGCGCGGCGATTTGCGACGGCATCCTGCAGTGTTTCGTGGTCGATCATGCGTTCTCTTCTGTCGGGGTCTTCCTCAGGCCCCGGATCTGATCCTTCAGGGCCTCGGTGTGGCGGCGGGCCTTGCCGGCCTGGGTTACCAGGCGCCGCGCCATGCTGATGATCCGCAGCTGTCGTTCCATCTCGGCCATGCTCAGCGAGCCGAAGGTGCCTTCGCGCAGCAGGGCGGCCTTCAATTCGGCATAGGCGGATTCCACCGTGTCTACAGCCTCTGCGGCGGCCAGTTCATGCCCATTGTCGCCATCGTCCGCCTCCAGGTTGCACAGGTCCAGGGCGCGGATCGCCTGTTCCTGCCAGGCGCGGCGCTGTTCGGTCACGATCGGGCGCTCCTCGCCGCTGGACTGGCGGCGCAGGTCGGCGATGTCGTCGGCCAGTATGGCGACCTCGCGATGGTAGCGGGCAATGCGCACGGTTTCGGCGATTCCGTGCCCGACCTGTTCTGGCATTGGGTGGTTCGCGGTATGGGCCGCGAAGTCGGCGATGGCCTGGGTCAGCTGCTCCGCGGCCAGGCGCCTGCGGTCCAGGGTGCCGGCCGCCGGCGGCGCGGTCTGCAGGGCTTCGCGGGCCATCGAGTGGCCGATGTCGGCCAGGCGCTCGGTCTCCTGGATCAGCGACTGCAGGGCGAGATCCGGGACCCCGGAGCTGCTGCGGTCCAGGTATTGTGGCCGGGCGATGTCCTCCTCGATAGTGCGGAAGCGGCCCTGCAGCCAGCGGATCATCGGCGGGGCGACTGGCACCATCAGCGCCACCCCGAGCAGGTTGAACGCGGTATGAAACAGCGCCAGCAGCACCGCCGGCGCCGGGGCCTCGCCGGTGCTGCCCCAGATCCAGGCGATCGCGGCCAGGAACCAGGGCAGGATCAGTAGCGCAACGATCGCGGTCAGGCCGTTGAAGATCACATGGGCCGCAGCGACGCGCTTGGCGTTCGGGGTTGCGCCGATTACGACCAGCAGCGCTTTCACCGTGGTGCCGAGGTTGGCGCCGATCACGGCCGCGGCGGCCGCTTCCAGCGGTACCGCGCCACTCATCGCGGCGGTCAGGGCCATGGCCATGGAGGCCGAGGAGCTCTGCATCAGCACGGTCAGGAGTGCCCCGATGCCGACCATGATCAGGAGCCCGGCGAAACCGGGACGCGCCAGCGCGCCCAGGTCGAAGGTGGCGCTCAGTCCCTCGAAGGCCTCGCGCAGCACGTCGATCCCGAAGAACAGCAGACCGAAGCCGGCCAGCGCCAGGCCCAGATAGCGCGGCCGTGCGGCCTTCATGAACAGGTAGAGCAGGGCGCCGATGCCGATCGCCGGCAGGGCGAAGGCCTCGATGCGGATGTTGAAGCCGATCAGTGCGACCAGCCAGCCGGTCATGGTCGTGCCGACGTTGGAGCCGAAGATTACCCAGACCGACTGGCCCAGCGTCAGCAGACCGGCATTGGCGAAGCCGATGGTGGCGACCGTGACCGCGCTGGAGGACTGCACCAGCGCGGTCACGCCCATGCCCGAGGCGAGGGCACGCGGCCGGGTGCGGGTCCATTGCCCGAGGATGTGCTGCAACGCCCTGCCGCCGGCGGTCTTCAGGCCGTCGGTCAGCAGGGTCATCCCGAGCAGGAACAGCCCGAGACCGCCGAGGAAGCCGGCGATCAGGGCGTAGGTGCTGACGGCTTCGGCCTCCGGCATCGGTCCTTATTTTTCGCGCAGTTACAGCGTAATGGTCTCGCCGAAGGCGGGTGCATGCGCCTCGGCCCCCAGCTCGTCACGCAGGCCGGTGGCCAGGGCCTCGCGCGCCTCCGGCTCGCCGTGCACGAGGTGGAATACCGGCTGGTCCTGAAAGGCGCGCGCCCAGTCGATCAGCTGGCTGCGCCCGGCATGGGCGGAAAAGCCGCCCAGGGTGTGGACCTTCGCGTTCACCGCGACCTCGTCGCCCAGGAGCTTGACTCGCTCGGCGCCGTCGACCAGGCGCCGGCCCAGCGTGCCTGTCGCCTGGAAGCCGACGATCACCAGATGCGCCTCGCGCCGCCACAGGTTGTACTTCATGTGGTGCCGGATGCGCCCGCCATTGCACATTCCGGAGCCGGCGATGATGATCGCGCCGCCGGTGATCCGGTTGATCGCCATGGATTCCTCGACCGTGCGGCAGACCTGCAGCCCCGGCAGGTAGGCCGCCGGATCCCCATTCGCGGCCTGGTGCAGCCGGTCCATGTCCTCCGGGTCCAGCGTGCGGCGCAGGCGGGCGTACAGCTCGGTGACCTTGATCGCCATCGGACTGTCGAGGAAGACCTTCTGCTGCGGCAGGCGCCCGGCGTGGTGCAACATGCTCAGGTGGTAGAGGATCTCCTGGGTGCGGCCCACGGCGAAGGCTGGGATCAGCACGTTGCCGCCGCTCTTGTCGGCCTCGGCCAGGACCTGCGCGAACTCCTCGACCGTCTCCTCCATCGGGCGGTGGTCGCGGTCGCCGTAGGTGCTCTCCAGCAGCACGTGATCCGCGTGTTCCGGGCGTGCCGGGTCGTGCATCAGCACGGCGTCGGCGTTGCCGAGATCGCCCGAGAACACCAGGTGCCGATCGCGCCCGCCGGAGGGCACGATCAGGTCCACGATCGCGGAACCGAGGATATGCCCGGCATCGCGGAAGGTCAGGCCAATTCCGCCCGCGATCTTGCGCGCCTGGCCGTAGGGCACGGCCTCGCACAGCCCGAGGGTGGTGGCGACGTCGTCGATGTCATAGACCGGCTCCAGCAGCGGCTTGTCCGCGCGCCGGCGCCACTTGTTCTCCCACTCGATGTCCTTGCTCATCACGAACGCGGCGTCCTCGAGCATGATCTCGAGCAGCTCCTCGGTGCCTGGCGTGCAGTAGATCGGGCCGCGGTAGCCATCGCGCACCAGCTTGGGCAGGAGCCCCGAGTGGTCGAGGTGGCCGTGCGACAGCACCACTGCGTCGAGTGTTTCCGCCAGTTCGACGAGCGAGGCGCGGTTGGCCTCGTCCGCTTCGCTGTTGCCCTGGTGCATGCCGCATTCCAGCAGGATGCGGGCGTCGTCGGTCTCGAGGAGATAACGCGAACCGGTGACCTCGCCGGTTGCCCCCTGAAAGGTCAGTTGTGCCATGAGGGGAAGTGTACGCGGGACGTGGGTGTAATGGGCAAGCAAAGCGTTCGCACTTGATCCGGATCAACGCCCGGGCGTGGCAGTTGACCGCATGGGTTGACCCACCCCGGCCGGCGGGCGAGGCTGTCAACAGGACCACGGGGTAGGTTGCAAGGCGATGCGGCTGAGCAGTCCGGCGTTTGCAGACGGAGAACGGATGCCGATCGAGGTCTCGGCGCGGGATGCCAACGAGTTGCCGCAGCTGGACATTCGTGATGTGCCGGCGGGTGCACGCAGTCTCGCGTTGATCCTGGAAGACCTGGACTCGCCGCTGGGGGAGGTCACCCACTGGCTGGTCTGGAACCTGCCACCGGATACGCATTGCGTGGATGCCCTGCACCTGCCCCGCGAGGGGCGCGTGGGGATGGATGCCTTCGGCAAGGTCGGCTATCTCGGCCCGGTGCCGCCGGAGGGCTGTCATCACTACCGCTTCCGCCTGCTGGCGCTGGATGCCGAGCTGGAGCTGGAGGCGGGGGCGACCCGCAGCCAGTTCGATGCCGTGGCCGAGGGGCACGTGCTCGACGAGGCGGACCTCACCGGGGCGCTGTGCTCGGCGGACGCGGGCGCGGATCCCGATGCGCCGGCCTGATTCCGCCCGCGGGGAGGTCGCGGCATGAGCCACTACCGACCGGAGGCCTTCTTCGCCACGGTGAACCCGACGGTGTTCACTGCCTCCGCGATTATGGTGGTGGTGTTCGTCGCCTTCGGGGTGATCTTCCCCGACACCGCCAGCGAGGTGTTCGCCAGGATCCACGGCTTCATCACCGAGTATCTCGGTTGGGGCTACCTGTTGGTGGTGACCTTCTTCCTCGGCTTTCTGATCTGGCTGGGCTTCAGCCGCTACGGGGCCATCCGCCTGGGGCAGCCGGATGACCGGCCGGAGTTCGGCTTTGCCGCGTGGTTCGCGATGCTGTTCTCTGCCGGCATGGGGATCGGGCTGGTGTTCTGGAGCGTGGCCGAGCCGATCCTGCACTACCAGCATCCGCCGACCGGCGATGGCGAGACCGACGCGGCCGCGCGCCAGGCGATGGTCTACACCTTCTTTCACTGGGGACTGCACGCCTGGGCGGTGTACGTGGTGCTGGGGCTGTCGGTCGCCTATTTCAGCTTCCGTCACCGCCTGCCGCTGACCATCCGTTCGATCTTCTACCCGCTGCTGGGGGACCGCATCTACGGCCCGATCGGGCATGTGATCGACATCCTCGCGGTATTCGGCACCCTGTTCGGGTTGGCCACCTCGCTGGGTTTCGGGGCGATGCAGCTCAATACCGGGCTCAACGTGCTGGTCGACATGCCGGTCTCGCACTGGTGGCAGGTGGGCATTATCACCGCGATCACCGCGGTGGCGGTGCTGTCGGTGATCTCCGGGCTGGACCGCGGGCTGAAGTGGGTCAGCGTGTTCAACCTGGTACTGGCGATCAGCTTCATGCTGTTCGTGCTGATCGCCGGGCCCACATTGTTCATCCTGCGCTTCTTCCTCGACTCCACCGGCGGCTATCTGCAGCAGATCGTCCAGCTCAGCCTGCACACCGATGCCATCGGCGGCTCGCAGTGGCAGAAGGACTGGACCATGTTCTACTGGGCGTGGTGGATCGCCTGGTCGCCGTTCGTCGGCATCTTCATCGCGCGCATCTCGCGCGGGCGCACCATCCGCGAGTTCATCGTCGGCGTGCTCGCCCTGCCCAGCCTGTTCGTGTTCGCCTGGATGGCGATCTTCGGCGGCACCGCGCTGCACATGGAGCTGTTCGACGATGGCGCGGGTATCGCCGCGGCGGTCGCCGAGGACACCACCGTGGCCCTGTACGCGACCCTGGCGCAGCTGCCCTGGACCACGATCGCCTCCGGCGTGGCGACCCTGCTGATTGCGACCTACTTCATCACCTCGTCGGCCTCGGGCACCTATGTGGTCGATGCGCTGATCTCGCGCGGCTCGAAGCACTCGCCGAAGCGCCAGCGGGTGATCTGGGGCATTACCGAGGGGGCAGTGGCCGCCACCTTGCTGATCGTTGGCGGCGAGCGCGCGCTGGACAGCCTGCAGACCGGTTCCCTGACCGCCGGGCTGCCGGTCGCCATCATCCTGGTGTTCTGCTGCATCAGCCTGATGCGCGCGCTGGGCCGCGAGTACCGGGTCGAGGGCGTGGATCCGCCCTGGCGCTGACCCATCGCTCGGGCAGCGACCGGGCTGGGTGTGCTGCGGTCAGCTCTGGACCTGCCAGCTCCCGTCCGGCTGGCGGCATGCCGTGCCATAGACCTGTTCGCGCTGACCACCGATGGTCGCATCGATGGTGTACTCGCGGCAGGGTCCGGTCGCGGTATCAAAGGTCCGGGTGGGGGTCACCGCATACTGGTGTCCGGTATCCGGATTGACCCATTGCGCTGGCACCCCCGTGCGTACGGTTTCCAGGGTCTGGGCGGTCTTCATGCGGTCGACGTCGTCCATCGAGCGGCCGACTGCGCCGCCGATCGCCGCGCCGGCCAGGGTGCCGGCGATGATCGCGGCGGTGCGCCCACGCCCCGCGCCGACCTCGGCGCCGAGCAGGCCTCCCAGGGCGCCGCCGATCACCATGCCGGCCTGCTCCTGTCCCCCGTAGTGTGCACAGCCGGAAAGGGCAAGCGCCCCGGCCGCAAGGATCGTGTAGGTCGTCTTGCGCAGCATGGCATCCCTCCGCGCGAAGCTGTTGGATATGACCGGGCTCGACCAACAGCGCGCCGCTTGTGAGCTTGCCGGTCCGGAACCATCGGGTGCAGCGCCGTCAGGGCGACCTGCGGTCCTGGGTGTTTCTACCGAGTATAGGCACGAGTGGCGCGGCCTGCCCGCGAAGGCTTTCCGGGCCGGCACAGTGTCCCATGGCAGGGTGGGGGTTAGCGGCGACGTTCCAGACGCTGGAAGGTGAAGGCGCAGGCGTGGCGGTCGTCGGGTTCGTGGTGTTCGGACCAGACGCAGTCCCAGTCATCGGGGTTGATGGCCGGGAACCAGGTGTCCCCGGCATGGGGTTCGTGCACGCGTGTCAGGTGCAGCACGGAGGCCCGGGGCAGGGCCTCGGCAAACAGCCCTGCGCCGCCGATCACGAAGGCCGGGCCCTCGGGGATGGAGGTGAGGGCGCTGTCCAGGTCCGGATAGACCTCCACGCCGTGGGCCTGCCAGTCTGCCTGGCGGGTCAGCACCAGGTTGCGGCGCTTCGGCAGGGGGCGACCGATGGACTCGAACGTGCGCCGGCCCATGATCATCGGGTGCCCGTCGGTCACGCGCTTGAAGTGCTGCAGGTCCTTCGGCAGATGCCAGGGCAGATCGTTGTCGCGTCCGATTACATGGTCCGGGTCCAGCGCGACGATCAGGTGGATCTCGGGGGCCGCCATCAGATCGCCACCGGCGCCTTGATCGGCGGGTGCGACTGGTAGTCGCGCACCTCGATGTCGTCGAAGGTGAACGCGAACAGGTCCGTGACCTCGGGATTCAGGTGCAGGGTGGGCAGCGGCAGGGGCTCGCGGCCCAGCAGCTCGTTCACCTGCTGTTCGTGGTTGTGATACAGGTGGGCGTCGCCGAAGGTATGCACGAAGTCGCCCGGTTCCAGGCCGGCCACCTGCGCCAGCATGTGCGTGAACAGGGCATAGCTGGCGATGTTGAACGGCACACCCAGGAACACATCGGCACTGCGCTGGTAGAGCTGGCAGGACAGCCGGCCGTCGGCGACGTAGAACTGGAACAGGGTGTGGCAGGGCGCCAGCGCCATGCGCCCGGCGGTCGCGTTCTCCTGTGGTGAGACGGACTCGTCCGGCAGGTCGGCCACGTTCCAGGCGCTGATGATGTGGCGCCGCGAGTAGGGGCGTTGCTTCAGGTTGTCCACCAGTTCGGCCAGCTGGTCGTGCCCGGCCCAGTTGCGCCACTGTGCCCCGTAGATCGGGCCCAGATCGCCGTCCTCGGTGGCCCACTCGTCCCAGATGCGGACCTTGTGTTCCTTGAGATAGCCGATGTTGGTCTCGCCGCGGATAAACCACAGCAGTTCGTGGATCACCGAGCGCAGGTGGGTGCGCTTGGTGGTGACCAGCGGAAAGCCCGCGGCCAGGTCGAAGCGCATCTGGTAGCCGAACACCGAGCGCGTGCCGGTGCCGGTGCGGTCCGGGCGGTCGGTGCCGTGTTCACGAATGTGGCGGACGAGGTCGAGGTATTGCTGCATGTCAGGCGTTCTCGGTGGCCGGGCGGGATTCCGGCACGGCATTCTTGCGTGACCAGAGGATCAGACCAATCCCGAACAGGATGACCGGCAGGCTCAGTACCTGGCCGAGCGTCAGCCAGTCGAAGGCCAGATAGCCGATATGCGCATCCGGCACGCGCACGAATTCGACCAGGAAGCGGAAGCCGCCGTAGAGCGTCAGGAACAGCCCGGAGACCAGCCCCGTGCGGCGCGGATGACGCGAGACGATCCACAGCACCACGAACAGCACCAGCCCCTCGAGGAACGCCTGGTAGAGCTGCGATGGGTGGCGCGGCACGTAGTCGGCGGCCGGGAAGATCATCGCCCAGGGCAGGTCGGTGGGTTTGCCCCACAGCTCGCCGTTGATCCAGTTCCCGATGCGTCCCGCGCCCAGGCCGATCGGGATCAGCGGTGCAATGAAATCCGTCAGGCGGAAGAAGCCCACGCCCAGCCGGCGTGCATAGAGCCAGGAGGTTACGAGTACCCCGACCAGGCCGCCGTGGAAGGCCATGCCACCTTCCCAGACACGGAACAGGCTGACCGGGTCGGCGAGTGTGGCATCCAGGTTGTAGAAAAGGGCATAGCCCAGGCGCCCGCCGATAATCACGCCGATCGCGCCCCAGAACAGCAGGTCGCCGACCTGAACCGGTTGCAGGGGCGCCCAGCCCTGCGTGCGCGCACGCCAGGCGCCCAGTGCCCAGAAGGCCACGAAGCCGATCAGGTACATCAGCCCGTACCAGTACAGGGTCAGGGGGCCCAGCGACAGGGCTACCGGATCGATAAACGGGTGCGTGGGCATGGTCGCTTGCGGATGGAAAATCGGCTGCACATGCTACCCGGCCTGGCCCTGGCGTGCACCTGTACCCGTCGGGGCGAATCCGCTTTCCAGGGAGGTCGTGCGATGAATCGACTGGCCGGGGCCAGCAGCCCGTATCTGCTACAGCATGCCGACAACCCGGTGGACTGGTATCCGTGGGGCGAGGACGCGCTGCAGCGCGCCCGCCGTGAGGACAAGCCGATCCTGCTGTCGATCGGCTACTCCGCCTGTCACTGGTGCCACGTGATGGCGCATGAATCGTTCGAGGACCCGGCCACCGCCGAGGTGATGAACGAACGTTTCATCAACATCAAGGTGGATCGCGAAGAGCGTCCCGACCTCGACCGTATCTATCAGAACGCGCACATGCTGCTGTCCCAGCGCCCGGGAGGCTGGCCGCTGACGGTGTTCCTGACCCCTGACCAGGTGCCGTTCTTTGCCGGCACGTACTTCCCCAGCACTCCGCGCCACGGACTGCCGTCGTTCGTCGACCTGATGACCCGGGTGGCCGATTTCCTCGCGGAGCATCCCGACGAGATCCAGCGCCAGAACGAATCGCTGCAGCAGGCGCTGGCACGCATCTACCGCCCGGCGGGCGGGGCGATCCCGGCGATCGGCGTGCTGGACAAGGCGCGGGCGGAACTGGCGCAGACCTTCGACGAGCAGTTCGGGGGCTTCGGCGACGCACCCAAGTTCCCGCACCCGGCCAGCCTCGAGTGGCTGGCCTGGCATGCGGCGCGCCACAAGGATGCCGAGGCCGACCGCATGCTCGAGCGGACGCTCGTGGCGATGGCCGCCGGCGGGATCTTCGACCAGGTCGGCGGCGGCTTTTGCCGCTACTCGGTGGATGCGCGCTGGATGATCCCGCACTTCGAGAAGATGCTCTACGACAACGGGCCTTTGCTGGGCCTGTATGCCGAGCGCGCGGCCGCCGGTGACGACCTCGCGCGGCATGTGGCCGAGCAGACGGTCGCCTGGCTGGAGCGCGAGATGCGCGACCCCTCCGGCGCGTTCTACTCCAGTCTCGATGCCGATTCGGAAGGGGAGGAAGGCCGCTTCTACGTTTGGGATCCGGAGACGGTCGAGGGCCTGCTGGCGGAGGACGAATGGGCGGTCGCCAGTCGGGTCTGGGGACTGAACGGCCCGGCGAACTTCGAGGGTCGCTGGCACCTGCACGAGGTGGTCCCGATCGCGACCGTGGCCGATGCCCTGGGCATCGACGAGCCCGAGGCGAACGCGCGCCTCGGCCGCGCCCGCGAGCGCCTGCTGGCCGCGCGGGAGCAGCGCGTGCGGCCGCATCGCGACGACAAGATCCTGGGCGCCTGGAACGCGCTGATGATTACCGGGCTCGCCCGCGCCGCGCGTGCGATGGAGCGGCCCGACTGGCTGGGACTCGCCCGCGCGGCGATGGATGCGGTGCGCGAACGGCTCTGGCGCGATGGCCGGCTGTTTGCCAGCTACCGCGAAGGGGCGACCGGCGAGCTGCCACGGGCCTATCTGGACGACCACGCCCTGCTGCTGGAGGCCACGCTGGCGCTGCTGGAAGCCGAATGGGACAGCGACCTGCTGGGCTGGGCTACGACCCTGGCGGAGGCCCTGCTGGACGACTTCGAGGATACCGAGCACGGCGGCTTCTTCTACACCGCGCGCGATCACGAGGCGCTGATCCAGCGGCCCAAGGTCTACGCCGACGACGCGATGGCCGCCGGCAATGGCATCGCCGCGCAGGCCATGCAGAAACTCGGCTTCCTGCTGGCCGAGCCGCGCTACCTGGAGGCCGCCGAACGCACGCTGGCCAACGCCGGGCCGATGATCGAGCAGGCCCCGCTGGGCCACATGAGCCTGCTGATTGCGCTGGATATGCACCAGCAGCCGCCGCCGCTCGTCGTGCTGCGCGGCGCGGCGGACGAGCTGCCGGCCTGGCAGCAGCGCCTGCGGTCACAGGGCCATCCGGCATGGGGCTTCGCCATCGCGGGCGAGGTCGACGACCTGCCGGCGGCCCTGGCGGAGAAGGCGCCGCCGGAGTCTGGCGTGCGCGCCTATCTCTGCCGCGGCCTGCACTGCGAGGCGCCGGTAACCGACCCCGCGGCGCTGGACAACGCGCTCTCACCGGGTTGAAACGCCTGGTCGCGCACCCACAGTAGAATGGGTCAGCCCCGCAAGCAGGCTCCCACAAAAACATCCAGATCATTGCAAAAGGGAAGGTTCGAATGAGCGAGAAGAAGCTGATGGATTTCGTCGCCGAGGCGCGCCAGAACGTCGAGGAGATCACCCCCGAGGACCTCTCCGAAAAGATGGAGGCCGGCGAGGACTGGCTGCTGGTGGACGTGCGCGAGCCGTATGAATACGAAAAGATCCATGTGCCGAATTCGCTGCTGATCCCGCGCGGCCTGCTCGAAGGCGCGGCGGATCCGAACACCCCGCATCGCATCGATGCACTGGTCAACGCCCGCGAGAAGCCGGTGGCCGTGATGTGCGCCACGGGCGGACGTGCCGCGATGTCGGTGCAGCGCCTGCGCGAGATGGGCTTTGGCCAGGTCGTGAACGTGGCCGGCGGCATAAAGGGCTGGGAGGCCGAGGACCTGCCGGTGGAATCCGGCGCCTATACCGGTCAGCTGCCGTAGAAAACCCTCCCTGCTGACACCCGTGGCGTGTTCACGGGAACGTCACGCGGGTTACACGAGGCCGTCAAATCGCGGGCGTAGTCTCCGGGACAGTTCAACCGGAGGTGGCGCCCATGTCCGCACCGCAGATCATCCCGCCCGTAAAGGCGGCTCACGCCGAGACGGGCTTTCGCGTTCATCTGGCCGCCGGACCGGGCGATCTGGAGGCCGCTCAGCGCCTGCGCTACTCCGTGTTCGCGGAGGAGATGGGCGCGCGGATCCCCGACGCCGAACGCGAGCTGGGTGCCGATTATCTGGACCCCCACTGCCATCACCTCCTGGTACGCGAGCCCCGCACCGGGGAGCTGGTCGCCTGCACACGCATCCTGACCGAGGAGAGCGCGGCCATTGCCGGTGGCTTCTACTCACTGGCCGAGTTCGAGCTGGGTCCGTTGATGAATCTGCCCGGCAAGACGCTGGAGATCGGGCGCACCTGTGTGCGCGCGGATCAGCGCCAGGGTGCGGCGATCAACGCGCTGTGGTCCGGTCTCGCCCGCTTTATGACCGCGAGGCAGTATCAGTATCTGATGGGCTGCGCCAGTCTGCCGCTGACCGAACAGACCCCGGCTCAGCTCTCGTGGCTGCGCCTGTTCCACCGCGGCCCGTCGCGCCTCCGAGTCACGCCGCGCCGCCCACTGCCCAACTCGCTCAGCATCTGGCACGGCACGCCGTCGCGCGCCGGTCTGCCGCCGCTGCTCAAGGCCTACCTCCGCCTGGGCGCCCGTATCTGTGGCGAGGCCTGTCACGATCCCGACTTCAACGTCGCCGACCTGCTGGTCCTACTGGATGTCAGGGACCTTCCGGATCGCTACCATCGGCACTTCCTGGGCGCGATCGCGCCCGCAAGCCGAGGGTTGCACCATGACGGGAAGCCTGCGGGCATCGGGTAGGCTGATGCGCATTCTCCTGCACCTGCTGAAAGGCGTCTGGCTGACCTGGCGCATGTCGCGCCGGGGTGATGACTTCGAGACGCGCAGCCGCATCCGCCGCGACTGGTACGATCGCGCGCTGTGGCTGGCGGGTGTGCGCTTTCGCCTGACCGGTACACGGCCTCAACAGGCCTCGCTGGTGGTTGCCAACCACGTCTCGTGGCTGGACATCCCGTTGATCGGCGCGGCCGTGGACCCGTGTTTTCTGTCCAAGGACGAGATTGCCCGCTGGCCGGTGATCGGCTGGCTGGCGCGCCAGCACGACACGCGTTTCATCCGCCGCGGTGCGGGCGAGGCGAACGCCCACATCGAGGCCATGCGCGAGGGCCTCGACGAGGGCCGGCACTTCGTCGTGTTCCCGGAAGGGACGACCAGCCGCGGGCAGGGCGTGCGCCGCTTTCATCCGCGCCTGTTTGCCGCGGTGGCCGAGAACGGCCATCCGGTGCAGCCGGTGGCGCTGGACTACGAGCGCCCCGAGGGCGGCCCGGTCCCCGTCGCCTATACCGACGACGACCGCCTGCTGGTGAATGCCTGGCAGCTGCTGTGCCGCCGCGAGACCCGCGTGCAGGTGCATTTCCTCGCGCCGCTGCAAACCGCCGAAGAGGATCGCCGCTCGCTGGCCGAGGCCTCGCGGGACGCGATCGTCGAGCGACTGGGGCTGCCCGCCGAGCCCCTGGACCCGCCCGCCACGAAGCGACGAAAGGCGCGCTGACCATGGAGGCCGCGACGATGCCAGCCCCGTTTTCCCTTGCATCGCGTGGCCCGAATCCAGGTCGTTTGAACGTGGCCCTCGTGACCGAGACCTGGCCACCCGAGGTCAATGGTGTGGCGCATACCCTCGAACGGCTGACCGAGGGGCTGCGGGAACGGGGCCATCGGGTCCAGGTGATTCGCCCGCGGCAGGGGCTCGATCGGCCCGTCGCGGGGCCCCGGCATGCAACGAGCCCCGAGGATGTCACGCTGCCCGGTATCGCGATCCCCGGCTACCGGGGGCTGCGCATGGGCCTCCCCTCCACTCGACGCTTGCGCCGCCTGTGGCGGCACTCCCCCCCGGATGTCGCGTACATCGCCACCGAAGGACCCCTCGGGCATGCCGCGCTGGCGGTGGCCAGGCAGCTCGGCATCCCGGTGGCCTCGGGTTTTCACACGCGTTTCGATGGCTATGCCCGCCACTACGGGCTGGGGCTGCTGACGCTCCCGGTGCGGCGTCTGCTGCGCCGGTTTCACAACCGCTGTGGCGCCACTCTGGCACCCACCCGTGCGCTGGCCGAGGAACTGCGGGATCAGGGGTTTCAACGAGTAGGTGTCCTGGCGCGGGGGGTGGATACCCGGCGTTTCACCCCCGCGCGTCGTTCCCGGACCCTGAGGGGGCAGTGGGGTGCGAGTGGCCCGGTGCCGGTCGTGATTCATGTCGGACGCCTGGCCGCGGAGAAGAATCTGGATCTGGTGATCGCCGCCTTCCGCGCGATCCAGACGATTCGTTCCGATGCGCGGCTCGTGCTGGTGGGGGATGGCCCTCAGCGCGAGCGTCTGGCGCGTACGCATCCGGATGTCATTCTCGCCGGGCAGCAGACCGGACAGGCCCTCGCGCAGCACTACGCCAGTGGGGACCTGTTCCTGTTCCCGTCGACCTCGGAGACCTTCGGCAATGTGGTGATCGAGGCCATGGCCAGCGGCCTTCCGGTGCTCGCTTTCGATACGGCCGCCGCTCACGAGCACCTGGCCGATGGCGTATCGGGTGTCCGCGTTTCGCTGACCGGCAGTCGCCGGGTCGACGAGCAGGCCTTCGTGCGCGCGGCACGCGAGCTCGCCGGCCATCCCGAGCAGTGGCCGCTGCTCGGCGCGCGTGCGCGGGAGCATGCGTCCACGCTGGACTGGTCCGAAGTGATCGGCGGCTTCGAGTCGGTCCTGGTGCAACTGGTGCAGACGGAGGCCCGTGATGCGCATGCCTCGGCGCATGGATGAGGCGGAGCTGGCGATCTGCCAGCTGTGCAATCAGGTCAATCGTCAGTGGGCGATCAGCCGCTTCTTCGGACTGATCAGCCGGCTGGGGGACGGGGTGTTCTGGTACGGGCTGATGCTCCTGCTGCCGCTGTTCCACGGTCCGCAGGCCGCCTGGGTCAGCCTGCAGATGGCCGCGGTGGGGCTGGCGTCATTACCGCTGTACAAGTGGCTGAAACGCCGCACGAGTCGGCCGCGACCGTGCAACCGCGACCGTCCGTTCACCCGCACGGTAGATCCACTGGACGAGTTCAGCCTCCCCTCCGGCCACACCATGCATGCGGTGGGATTCACCGTCGTGCTGGTGGCATGGTTCCCCGTCTGGGTCTGGCTGGTGGTGCCGTTCGCCGCCCTGGTCGCCGCTTCGCGCCTGGTGCTGGCGCTGCACTATCCCAGCGACGTCGCGATGGGGGCGCTGATCGGGGCTAGTATGGCCGGGGCGGTGCTGGCACTGGCCGGTCTGGTTTGAACGGGCCCGATGGTGCGGTTGCGACCTGTCGTCCAGGAAGTGTTCCGTCGTGCCGGCCGCCGCCAGTGCACGCGAGGTCCCGGATAACCGCCATGCGGTTTCCGGGACGGCGGGGGATGGGGGTCAGCCGCGTGAGGAGAGGGCCTCGTCGTTGTAGGCGGCGTCGATGGTGACGATGGTCTTTTCGACCAGGCGGAAGCCCTCGACCGGGGCGTCGTCGGCCATGTATTTCAGGCGTACCGGGCCGATGGCCTTGACCGCCTCGGCGCGCTCCAGGGTGGCATCCGGACGATCGGCGCCGGCACCGTCCATCAACGCCACCAGCACCTCGGCGGCGATTGGGTTGCGGTGCGAGCCTTCGCGTGCCTTGTCCAGCGTGGCGGCTGGGTCGCCGTCCAGGAAGACCCCGTCCATATTTTCGTCCAGGTACTGCAGCAGTTCGGATAGCGTCATGTTGCGTCTCCCGCAGGTTTGGTTATTGGCTCGGGTGGTCCAGCGCTACGCTTGCTTGTAGCTCGCGCGGGCGGCGGCCAGGGCCTGGCCCGGCTTCACCGCGCCCATGTCGGCCAGCACCGCCTCCAGCGCGGACAGGCACAGCGACACGTTGCGCTCGTTCGCGCCATGGCCCATCAGGCCGATGCGCCAGACCTTGCCGGCATAGGGGCCGAGCCCGGCGCCGATCTCGAGGTTGTAGCGCTCCAGCAGCTCCGCACGCACGGCGGCCTCGTCCACGCCTTCGGGGATGTGCACGGCATTGAGCTGCGGCAGGCGGTGGGCCTCGTCGACCAGGAACGTCAGGCCCATGGCCTCGAGGCCCGCGCGCAGGGCTGCGTGGTGGCGGGCGTGGCGGGTCCAGCTGTTCTCCAGGCCTTCCTCGGCGAGGATGACCAGCGACTCGTGCAGCGCATACAGGGCGTTGATCGGCGCGGTGTGGTGGTAGGCGCGCTTGCCGCCGCCACCCCAGTAGCCCATCACCAGGTTCAGGTCGAGGAACCAGCTCTGCACCTTGTGGCTGCGCGCCTGGATACGCTCCACCGCACGCTGGCTGAAGCTGACCGGCGAAAGACCCGGGGTGCAGGACAGGCATTTCTGCGAGCCGGAGTAGATCGCATCCACGCCCCAGTCGTCGACCTTCAGCGGGCTGCCGCCCAGGCTGGTGACCGCGTCCACGATGGTCAGGCAGTCGTGCTCGCGGGCCATCCGGCACAGGGTCTCGACATCGGAGCAGGCGCCGGTGGAGGTCTCGGCATGCACGAAGGCGAGGATCTTCGCGTCCGGGTTGCCCTTCAGTGCGTCCTCGACCTTGCCCGGGGAGACCGGGGCGCCCCAGTCATCCTCGACCACCACCGCCGTGCCGCCGCAGCGCTCGACGTTCTCCTTCATGCGCGTGCCGAACACGCCGTTGATGCAGACGATCACCTTGTCGCCCGGCTCCACCAGGTTGGCAAAGCAGGTCTCCATGCCGGCAGAGCCGGGAGCGGAGACCGGCAGGGTCAGCGCGTTCTCGGTCTGGAACGCGTACTGCAGCAGGCCTTTCATCTCCTCCATCATGCCGACGAACACCGGATCCAGGTGACCGATGATCGGGCGGCTCATCGCGCTCAGCACGCGCGGATTCACGTCGGAGGGGCCGGGGCCCATCAGGGTGCGCTGCGGGGGGAGGAAGGATTTTGCCTGCATGGATGCGTCTACCGGATTGGAAAAGGGGGAATCTAGTGTGCCGAACCGGTCCGGGCAAGCGCCCCTACGCACCGGCGGGAGTTGCCGGGCAATGGCGTTCGAGCAGCGTCAGCCAGTGCTCGACCGGGGTGTCGGTCCCGGACTGGAGATGCGTCTGGCAACCGACGTTGGCCGTCACGATGCGCGCGGGTGCGGCGGCCTCCAGGTTGTCCAGCTTGCGGGTACGCAGCCGGGCGGCCATCGCCGGCTGGGTGATCGAATAGGTCCCCGCCGAACCGCAGCACAGGTGTGGCTCCGCTGTGGGTACCAGTTCGAAGCCGGCCGTCTGCAGCAGCGGCTCTACGCGCCCGGCCAGGCGCTGGCCATGCTGCAGGGTGCAGGGGGCGTGCCAGGCGATCGGGTCGTGGCCTTGCGGCGCGCGGATGCCCAGCTTCTGTACGGCAGCGGGGGTGAACAGTTCCACCGGATCGCGTACGCGCTCGGCAACGGTGCGTGCGCGTTCCGCGTAGTCGGGGTCGCCGGCCAGCAGGTGGCCGTAGTCGCGCAGCATCACACCGCAGCCGCTGGCGGTGCTGACCACCGCGTCCACGCCCTGGTCGAGTACGCCTTTCCAGGCGTCGAGGTTGGCGCGCACCCGTTGCCGGGCGCGCTCCTCGAACGCCAGGTGATGTTCGACCGCGCCGCAGCAACGCGTTTCAGCGACTTCCACGACGTCGATGCCGAGGCGCCCCAGCAGGTTCTTCAGCGAGGCGTTGGTGCGTGCGTCAATCGCGTCATGTACGCAGCCAGCCAGCAGCAGGATGCGCCCGTGGGGGAAACCTTCCAGGGTTGGCGAAGGGGTCGGTTGTGTCGTTTCGTGGGCTTCCTGTCGCGCGGGTACTCGACGGCGCAGGGTCGCCGGCAGGACGGGGCGGACCAGGCGCCCCAGCCCCAGGGCCATTCGGAACGGCCAGCGTGCGGGCAGGGCGCGGGCCAGCAGGCTGCGCAGGCCCCGGTCACGCCAGTTTCGGTCGAGGTCGTGCTCGATCACCTCCCGGCCATAGGCGACCAGGTGGTTGTAATCCACGCCGGAGGGGCAGGTGGTCATGCAGTTGAGACAGGTCAGGCAGCGGTCCAGGTGGGTGCGCGCGGTCGGGTTGGCCTCGCCGGATTCGAGGATTTCCTTGATCTGGTAGATGCGGCCGCGCGGGCCGTCGACCTCGTCGCCCAGTTCCTGGTAGGTCGGGCAGGTCGCGTTGCAGAAGCCGCAGTGCACGCAGGCGCGCAGCGCATCCTCCGCAATGCGCGCGGCCGGGTCATCGGCGAAGCGTTTGTGCAGCCGGGTCTCCATGGCTCAGGTCGTGCGCGGCCGGCGGGAGCGCGGGTTCGGCAGCAGGGGGGCGAAGAAGACGCCATCCGGGTCCAGGGACTCGCGCAGGCGGCCTTCCAGGGCCTCCAGTGCCTCCCCGCGCGGGTGCAGGCGGGGCACGCCCGGGGCGTCGCCGAGCCACAGGCGGGCGTGCCCGCCGGCGTCGGTCACGACGCGGCGCACGGTCTCAGCGTGCTCCGTCGTGCGCAGCCAGCGCTCCGCGCCACCCCAGTTCATCAGCCATTCGCCGGAAAGCGCGAGCGGTTCCGTCGCCGGCGGCAGGCTGATCCGCCACAGCCGGGCCTCGGCGGCCAGCTCGTCCGTGAACAGGGGCAGGCTGCGGTCCCTCAGCGCGTCCCAGAAGCCCCGGGCCGGGTCGCCCGGTTCGGCGTCGATGCGCTGGATGGCCTCGTCGACCGCCTCCTCGCCGCCACCGAGCCGAATATGGGTGACGCCGTCGTGCCAGGCGATCCCCGAGAACGGCCACCCGGTGCGCCCCCAGGCGCTGCAGCGCGCGACGAACGACTCCGCATCATCCTCGCGTTGCAGGTAGCGCTCGCAGGGCGGTCTTGGCAGCAGCTTGAAGCTGGTCTCCAGGATCAGCCCGAGACCGCCCTGGCTGCCGCACATCAGACGGGAGACATCGAAGCCGGCGACGTTCTTCATGACCTGGCCGCCGAACTGCAGGATCTCGCCACGTCCGTTCACAACCCGGGTGCCCAGCACCGCATCGCGTAGCGCGGCGGCCCACGGGCGCCGCGGTCCCGA
Organism: Thioalkalivibrio sp. ALJ12; assembly: GCF_000378305.1. Lineage (NCBI taxonomy): Bacteria > Pseudomonadati > Pseudomonadota > Gammaproteobacteria > Chromatiales > Ectothiorhodospiraceae > Thioalkalivibrio > Thioalkalivibrio sp. ALJ12. Next base: position 241,943 of record NZ_KB899540.1, on the reverse strand, counting down.
CATCCCCAGCGCGACCATGCCGCCGACGGTGGCTTCGGGATTACCCAGCGCGGGCTCGAAGGGGAGCATCATGCCGACCTCGGCCAGCGCCTGGTCCAGCGTGACCACGGGCGTTCCGCTGCGCACGGTGACGACCAGCTCGCTCGGCTCCAGGGTCGCGATACCCCGGTGCTCGCGGGTCTCCAGCTGGAGTACACCGGAGGGGAGGCCGTCGGGGAAGCTCTGATCACCATGCTGGCGCCCGCCGCGCACGGCGATTCGGGTCCCCGCAACGCTGGCCTCGCGAATCGCCTCCGCGAGCGGCGCGGCATGGTCCTTGTTATCTCTCACCGGGTGGCAGGCTCACCGGCTTCCAGTGCCTGGCGGACCCGTTCGAGGCGTTCCCGGACATCGCTGGCAAGGGCCTCGACGCCCGGTTTGTCCACCAGGGCCATCACCGCTACCGGGTCCATGAAGCCGACGGTGCAGGTCCCGTCCTGGTTGTCCTGCACCAGGACGTTGCAGGGTAGTAGCAGCCCGATGTTGGGATCGGCCTCGATGGCATGACGCGCGAGATGCGGGTTGCAGGCGCCGAGGATGCGATAGGGGCGATGATCGAGATCCAGCTTCTTCTTGAAGGCGGCGGCTACATCGATCTCGCTGAGGATGCCGAAGCCCTCCTCGCCGAGGGCCGCTGTCGTGCGCTCGATGGCCGTATCCATCGGGACGCTCAGAATCACGTTAAAGCCGTACTTGGGTTGTTCCATGGTGCCGTCTTCCTGTCGCGTGGGTCGTCAGGCGCTGAGCGCCGGTGCCGTCGCGGTAGGCCCGGCGGGCGGTTCGCGACGGCGCTGGTTCCAGGCCACCAGCAGCGCCGGCAGCAGGCCCGGGAGGTACCACCAGTAGGGGCTCGGGCGGTCCGTATCCACGAGCACGCTGGTGATCGTCCAGCCTCCTTCCAAGCCTACTCGGCCGGCCGGGCTGCCAAAAGCAACCGTCTGAATGCGCGCTTTTTCCGTGTCCGTATCGAAGGTGACATCGAGTCCGGCATCGGACAGGCGCTCGCGCGGCTCCAGGCCCGGGTCGCCCAGCGGGAACATCACGGTGCGGGTGATCTCGCGGCCCTCCAGGTCGATGCCGGTGGCCTCGACCCGCAGCGATTCGCGATCCGGGACGGTCTCCACGACCTCGAACAGCTGTTCGGCCGGCACACGCTCGTAGGGCTCCGCCACGCGGTCCATCAGTACGGTCGGGGCCAGCAGCACGAACGCACTGACCAGCAGCAGTGCCGATTCCCAGCGCCGGCTGCGGGCCAGGAACCAGCCCTGGGTCGCCGCAGTGAACAGGAGGATGCCCGCCAGAGAGCCGAGGAAGACCAGCAGCAGCTGGAACACGTTATCCACGCCGATCAGCAGCAGCTGGCTGTTGAAGATGAAGAAGAACGGCAGCGCGATGGTGCGCAGGCTGTAGGCGAAGGCCTGTATGCCGGTGCGGATCGGGTCTGCCTTGGCGACGGCCGCCCCGGCGAACGAGGCCAGCCCCACGGGCGGTGTCACGTCCGCCATGATGCCGAAATAGAACACGAACAGGTGTGCGGCGATCAGCGGTATCAGGATGTCGTTCTGCGCCCCCAGCTCCACGATCACCGGGGCCATCAGGGTCGCGACCACGATGTAGTTCGCGGTGGTCGGCAGCCCCAGGCCCAGCACCAGGCTGATCAGCGCGGTCAGCAAAAGCACCATCAGCAGGTTGCCGCCGGACAGGGTGTCGACCAGGTCGGTCAGCACCAGTCCGACCCCGGTCATCGCGACGGTGCCGACGATGATCCCGGCCGCCGCGGTCGCCACCCCGATGCCGATCATGTTGCGCGCGCCGGTCTCGAAGCCCTGGAACAGCTCCCACACCCCGACCCAGGTCGCCTGGGCGAGCCGGCCCTGGCGCCGGAACAGCGCCACCAGCGGCCGCTGGGTCAGCACGATGAAGATCATGAACGCCACGGCCCAGAAGGCGGAAAGCCCCGGCGACAGGCGCTCCACGACCAGGGCCCAGACGAGCACCACCAGCGGCAGCACATAGTGCAGGCCGCCCAGCACTGTGGGCAGCACGCGCGGCAGGGGACGCTCGGTATCCAGCGGCTCCGCCTCCGGCTCGTGAGCGGCAATCCACAGCAGCACCATATAGGCGGTAAACAGCAAAGCGGCGATGATCCAGGCGGCGGCGTCGCCGGCCAGGTCCTTGATCCAGCCGAGCCCCCAGTACACCGCGGCGGCGAGGATGATCAGGCTGGAGACGGTAATCCCGAAGCTGATCAGGCGGCCGCGCCAGGTGGTGACGGTAGCGCGCTTGAGGCCCTCCATGCCGTTCTTGCAGGCCTCCAGGTGCACGATGTAGATCAGCGCGATATAGGCGATCAGGGCCGGCAGGATCGCGTGCTTGAGGACCTCGACATAGGGAATCCCGACGTACTCGACCATCAGGAACGCGGCCGCACCCATCACCGGCGGCATCAGCTGCCCGTTCACCGAGCTGGCGACCTCCACGGCCCCGGCCTTGTGCGGGCTGAAGCCGACCCGCTTCATCAGGGGCACGGTGAAGGTCCCGGTGGTGACGACATTGGCGATGGACGAGCCCGAGACCACGCCGGTCATCCCGGACGCCATCACCGCCGCCTTGGCCGGGCCACCGCGCATGTGCCCCAGCAGCGAGAACGCCACGCGAATGAAGTAGTCGCCGGCGCCGGCCCGTTCCAGTAGCGCGCCGAACAGCACGAACAGGAACACGAAGCTGGTCGAGACGCCGAGCGCGATCCCGAACACGCCTTCGTTGGACAGCCACTGCTGGGCCATCGCGCGCGGATAGCTGGCGCCGCGATGGGCAATGATGTCCGGCATGATCGGGCCGGCGAAGGTGTAGAACAAAAAGATCGCGGCAATGATCGTCAGCGCCGGGCCCAGTACCCGCCGGGTGGCCTCCAGCAGCAGGATCAGGCCGATCCCGGCGACGATCAGGTCGACGTCCGAGGGCGCCCCGGGACGGTCAGCCAGCTCGGCGTGGAACAGGTACAGATACAGCGCACTGAAGGCCGCGATTGCAGCGAACATCCAGTCGGTCAGCGGTATGTGGTGGATGGGGTCATGGCCGCGCAGCAGCGGCAATGCGACCACCAGAAGGGTCAGCCCGATGATCACGTAGACCTCGGCCAGGCGCTCCAGGCCCAGCAATTGCCAGATCCCGAACACCATCAGGACCAGCCCGCCCAGGGCATAGGTCACGCCAATGGCGCGTGGCCAGGACACGTGGCGTGTGCCCGGCCGGATCGCGGGAAACAGCAGATAGGCCAGGAAGACTGCAAAGGCCAGATGGATCGAGCGCGCCTCGGTGTCCGAGACGACAAAGAAATCCAGCCAGTCGCCCAGGGGCGAGGCGATCCAGATCTGGAACAGAGACCAGGCCACCGCCGTCAGCCAGATCAGGCTGCGCGTGCCGCGCCCCGGATGACGTGCGCCGGATTCCAGCTCCTGAGCAGTCTCGGCCGCGTTGTCGGCCGGTTCCGTGGCCCCCCCGGTGGTCCCCCTGGTATCGCTCATTCGATCAGCCCCGCTTCACGGAAATAGCGTTGGGCCCCCGGATGCAGGGGGGCCGACAGTCCTTCGTCCACCATCGTCTCGCGTTCCAGCGGGCCAAAGGCCGGATGCAGGCCGCGAAAGGTCTCGAAGTTCTCGAACACCGCGCGGGTGATCTCGTAGACCGCGCGTTCCGATGTAAGGGTCGAGGTCACCAGCGTGGCGCCGACACCGTAGGTATGGATGTCGTCGTCCTGGCCCGGGTAGGTGCCGGCGGGGATCAGCGCGCGCAGGTAATAAGGGGTGTCCTCGACCAGTTGGTCGACGGTTGAACCCTCGATCGACACCAGTCGGGCGTTGCAGGTCGCGATGGGTTCCTGAATCGCGGCCGAGGGGTGGCCGACGGAAAATACAAAGGCGTCGATGCGGTTGTCGCAAAGCGCCTGGGCCTGCTCGCGCGAGGGCAGCTCACTCACCCGGCGAAAGGTGTCCTGGTCCCAGCCCAGCGCCCCCATTAGTTCTTCCATCAGGATGCGCTGGCCCGAGCCCGGGTTGCCGATGTTGACGCGCTTGCCGGGCAGGTCATCCAGCCCCTCGATGTCTGCGTCGGGGCGCACCACCAGGGTGAGGGGCTCGGCATGCAGGCTGAACGCCGCCCGGAGATGGGGAGCGGGCCCGAATTCCTCGAAACGCCCGGAGCCCCGATAGGCGTGGTACTGCAGGTCCGACTGCGCGACGCCGAAGTCCATGTCGCCCGAGCGGATCATGTTGAGATTGAAGACCGAGCCGCCGGTGCTCTCCGCTGTGCAGCGCATCCCGTGCTCGTCGCGACGGGTGTTGAACAGGCGGCACAGGTGCTGGCCCGCCGGGTAATACACGCCGGTGACCCCGCCTGTGCCGATATTGATGAAGCGCGATTCGGCCTGCGCGGTGGTGGCCAGTAGCAGGCTGACCAGGGTGAGCACTGGCAGCAGGCGTTGCAGCCATCGCCGGTCGGCCCTCGGCACACTGGATCGATTCATACGCCCTCCGGGGTCATGCCGGGAACGAATCGCGGCAGTGCCGAGGATTCTAGGGAGACGCCGATCAAATAGCACGTTCGCGTTCAGGTCGACTGTGCCTGCGGGCCGGGGGCGATGGGGATCGCCTCGCCTTCGGTCATCCGCGGTCCTGTGCAGGCCCCTCTTCAATCAGGGTAAAGGACACGCCCGACAGGCGTGCCCTTGATGGCGCGGCGACGGGCCGTTGGGCGTTCGCCTAGGCCGGAAAACGGGGCCCCTGGCGTCGGTTCCGGCGAAGCATCAGCCCGAGCAGGCCGAGCCCCAGTCCCATCAGCAGCATCGTCTTCGGTTCGGGGACGGTGCCGACCGCGCCCGAACGGTAATAGACGCTGATATGCGAGATGTTGCGTGTGGCCACACCCGGATAGCTGAAGGGCGGTTGGGTGAAGGGTGAGCTGTAATCGCCATTGATCCCGGTCATCAGGAAGCCGACCAGGTTGGTGCCGCTGCCATGACTGAACACGAACAGCAGGTCTCCATAGTCCCATTCGGAATCGAGGTTCCATTGCCCGCTGTGGCGATTGCCATCAAAGCTGGCGAGGGTCGAGCTGTTCGACCCGGGGGAGGTCCAGCGGCCGTCGAATAGCCAGTCGCTGATTCCGAAGAATCCGGTGTCGCCCGCGGTATTCACAAGCCAGCTGGAGGGATCGCCGGTGGTGGAGTCGGTGGCTGCGCCATCCAGTGGCGACAAAATCTGACAGCCGAGATTGTTGGTGACCTTGTCACCGACGTTGCCGGACAGGGCAGTGCAATCGAGCAGTGCGGCCTGGGTGGCCCCGGAGAGCGACAGGGTCAACAGGAACACCGTTCCGGCCAGGAACGAGAGCAATGGCTTGCATGACATCGAGCTTACCTCCATGGGACGAAAGTCCCTCCATGGTTTCTCATGAATGCGGCTGGGGCGCGGATCGCCTGAAAGTGCCATCACTCACAAGGCGGGAATGCAGCACGCTTCGTGCCATATCCAGTGCGCAGAGGGGATTGCGTCGTTGAAACAGCGGGTTATGGGTCCAGGTGTGGGAGGTACGGCCAACGGGTTTGTGCGGGTTGTAAAAAAACCGGACATGTCCGGCTGAGTTGTGCCATATACGTTCGGTCGTCGGCCCAAACGAAATGATGGCGCCACATGGGCGCCATCATGCCAAGTCGAGCAGGACGTGATCAGGCCGCCATCGTGTCCCTGCGTGCTTTGCGGCGGACGGCGATACCCAGCAAGCCCAGACCCAGACCCAGTAGCAACAGTGTGTGGGGCTCCGGTACCTGCCCGTTCGGACGGTAGTAGATGCTCACGTGGGAGATGTCTTTGGGGCTTGCACCCGGGAAGTCAAACGGCGGGTCAATGAATGGCGAGAGGTAGCTGCCGTTATAGCCAGTCATCAGGAACCCGGTCAGATTGGTGCCGCGGCCATCCTTGAACAGGAACAGCAGGTCGCCGTAGACAAAGCTCGGATCCAGTGTCCAGGTCCCGCCCTGGGAGGTTCCGTCCAGCGTGACCAGGTTGAGGGTCGGATCGGCCGGATCAAACTCCAGCGGATCGCCGTTGCTGTTCGGCGGATCTTCCCAGCGGCCATCGAACTGCCAGTCACTGATGCCGAAAAAGCCCGTGCCACCGGCCGTGTTGACGATCCAGTTGGAGGGGTCGCCTCCCACAGGGTCGTTTGCATGCCCATCCAGGGGTTCGAGGATCTGGCAGCCGATGTTGGCGGTGACGCGGTTTTCAACGCCGCCATCCAGGCTGGCGCAGCTGATCAACGAAGCCTGTGCGGCGCCGGAAAGGCCCAGGCCCAGCAACAGGGCGGCACTCGCGAAATAGGGTGTAGTACGTTTGGGGTTCATTCGATGCACCTTCCCTGGGAATAGCCCCCTGGGTGGCTTGCGCGGATCCGGCCCATCCGGTCCTTGTGCACTCAGGGCTATGCAGAAACGGTGCCATTCCCATATGCGCGCTAATTCATTCGAAAAAACAGACCGATAGGAGGATGCGCCTTTTGCCGGATGGCAGCGGGACTGGATGGGCGTAAAAAAGTGTGACACCGACGACTACGCCGTTCGGGTGAGTGGCGCCCGGCGGGTACATTCTCAGTGCCGCGAGAGGGGTTTACCCGGCCAGGATTGGGTGTAAAGAAACGGGACACCAGGCCGTGCGCGCCGGAGGCCATGGCTACCCTGTCGAGCTTGCCCGGCAGCGCGCAATAGGCCGTATGTAGCTGAAAATACGGAAGGCTTTGGATTCTTGCGTTGTGCGCTACCTGGACGGTGGTCTGGCCATGGCGTGGCGGCCACCTGAAAAAAAGCCCCGCATCCCCTATCATTACGCGTCTTTGTTTCCCCCTTCCCAGGCCTGCGCCGGTGAGTCGGCGCGCCGGGAAACCGAATCCACGAAAGTAATGAAACGGGAGATCCGAATGTTTTCGATCGACATGAGTATCCACGGCTACGACGACGAACTCTGGGGCGCCATCAGCAAGGAGGCGCAGCGCCAGGAAGAGCATATCGAGCTGATCGCCTCCGAGAACTACACCAGCCCGCGCGTGATGGAGGCCCAGGGCTCCGTGCTGACCAACAAGTACGCCGAGGGCTATCCGGGCAAGCGCTACTACGGTGGCTGCGAGTATGTGGATATCGTCGAGCAGCTCGCGATCGATCGCCTCAAGCAGCTCTACGGCGCCGACTACGCGAACGTGCAGCCGCATTCCGGCTCGCAGGCCAACGCGGCCGTGTACATGGCCCTGCTGCAGCCGCATGACACCGTGCTGGGCATGAGCCTGGACGCCGGCGGTCACCTGACCCACGGCGCCAAGCCGAACTTCTCCGGCAAGATCTACAACGCGGTGCAGTACGGCATCACCGACGAGGGTCTGATCGACTACGACGAGGTCCAGCGCCTGGCCACCGAGCACCAGCCGAAGATGATCGTCGCCGGCTTCTCCGCCTACTCGCGCGTGGTCGACTGGAAGCGCTTCCGCGAGATCGCCGATTCCGTGGGCGCCTACCTGATGGTGGACATGGCCCACGTCTCCGGCCTGATCGCCGCCGGCGAATACCCGAACCCGATCGACCACGCCCACGTGGTCACTTCCACCACGCACAAGTCCCTGCGCGGGCCGCGTGGCGGCTTCATCATCACCAAGGGCCAGCCGGAGCTGAACAAGAAGTTCCAGTCGCTGATCTTCCCGGGTACCCAGGGCGGCCCGCTGATGCACGTGATCGCCGGCAAGGCGGTGGCCTTCAAGGAGGCCCTGGAGCCGGAATTCAAGACCTATCAGAAGCAGGTGATCGCCAACGCCCGCGCGATGGCCGAGGTCCTGGTCGAGCGTGGCTACGACATCGTCTCCGGCGGGACCGACAATCACCTGTTCCTGCTGAGCCTGGTGTCCAAGGGCATGACCGGCAAGGCCGCGGACGCCGCGCTGGGTCGCGCCAACATCACGGTCAACAAGAACGCCGTGCCCAACGATCCGGAATCCCCATTCGTGACCTCCGGCATCCGCATCGGCACCGCCGCTCTGACCACGCGTGGCTTCACCGAAGCGGAGTCGCGCGAGCTGGCCGGCTGGATCGCCGACGTGCTGGACGACCACGAGAACGAGCAGGTGATCGACGCGACCCGCGACAAGGTCGTCGAGATCTGCCGCCGCTTCCCGGTCTACGGCGCCCCCGAATAACGCGGCGTAGCGGCGGCCCGCCATGCGCTGCCCGGCCTGTGGCGCTCAGGACACCCGCGTGGTCGACTCGCGGGTGGCCGGTCCGGAGCAGGAGCAGATCCGGCGTCGGCGCGAGTGCCGCGAGTGCCGGGCGCGCTTCACCACCTTCGAGCGGGCGGAGTTCAGCCTGCCGCGGGTGGTCAAGCGCTCCGGCGAGCGCGTTGCCTTCGACGAAGACAAGTTGCGCAGTGGTCTGCGCCGGGCGTTGCACAAGCGCCCGGTGAAGACCGAGGATGTCGAGCGCGTGATCGACGACATCAAGCGCCAGCTCGCGTCCCTGGCGGCCCCCGAGGTCAAGTCCGACCGTATTGGCGAAATGGTCCTGGCAGCCTTGCATGCCCTGGACCATGTGGCCTATATCCGTTTTGCCTCCATCTATCTGAGCTTTGCCAGTGTGCAGTCCTTCCGCGAGGCCATCGAGCGGCTCGAGGATGACCTGACGCCGGAGATGCGCCGTTCACAGCTGCGCCTGATCGATGAGGGACTCGCCGACACGGATGCCGCCGCACCGGGGGATTCGCAGGAGGGCAGTTGATGGCACAGCCGGGACACGAACAGGCGGTGGAGGATCGGCGTCACATGGCGCGGGCGCTGGAGCTGGCCGACTATGGCCGCTTCAGTGCCGATCCCAATCCTCGGGTGGGCTGTGTGCTGGTGCGCGATGGCGAGGTCGTCGGAGAGGGGCTGCACTGGTGTGCCGGCGAGCCGCACGCCGAGGTGAACGCCCTGCACGCGGCCGGCGAAGCCGCGCGCGGGGCCACTGTCTACGTGACGCTCGAGCCGTGCAGTCACCACGGTCGCACTCCTCCCTGTACCGAGGCGCTGATCCAGGCCGGCGTGGCCCGGGCCGTGATTGCGATGCAGGACCCGAACCCGCGGGTCTGTGGTGGCGGCATGGAGGCGCTGCGCGCGGCCGGGATCGAGGTCGAAACCGGCGTACTCGAGGCCGAGGCCCGGGCACTGAACCCGGGCTTTGTCCAGCGCATGGAGCAAGGACGTCCCTGGGTCCGGATCAAGCTCGCGGCGAGCCTGGACGGGCGCACGGCGATGGCCTCGGGCGAGTCCCGCTGGATTACCGGCGAGGCCGCGCGTCGCGACGTACAGCTGTGGCGGGCGCGCGCCGGGGCGATTCTGACCGGCAGCGGTACCGTGGTGGCCGACGACCCGCGCCTGACCGTGCGCATGAAACCGCATCAGCTGGCTGCCCAGGCCGGTTTTCCTGATGACCCGCACTACTCGGATCTGCCCACCCGGCAGCCGCTCAGGGTGATCCTGGATGCCCGGCTGCGCACGCCCCCCGGCGCCCAGATCCTGAAGAGCGGGCCTGTGTGGGTCCTGACCGGGCCGGATGCCGCGCGTTCGCCGGTCGCGGATACGTTGCGCGGGCATGGCGCGGATGTGCGGCCGATCGCGCTGGCCAGCGACTCGCCCGAGGGCGGACTGGACCTCGGCGAGGTGCTGGTGGAGCTGGCACGCGCCGAGGTAAACGAACTGCATGTCGAGTCCGGCCCCGGTCTGGCCGGCGCCCTGGCCCGCGGGGGCTGGGTGGACGAGTGGCTGTTGTACCAGGCGCCGTTGCTGCTGGGCTCGAGTGCCCGTCCGCTGGTGGAGTGGCCGCTGGCGCGCATGGACGAACGCGCGGAGCTGGAGATCCTCGAGAGCCGCTGGGTCGGTGACAGCCTGCGCCTGCGAGCCCGTCCGCGCTCCTGATGGTCCGATCGTCCTGCGCCTTGTCGGGGTGCTAAATCCATACGTCCTCCATCGTGTGGTGCGAACGCCTTCGCGTTTCCCTAAGATGGGCGGCTCGCGGCGTCCCTTCCCGGGGCGGCCTGAAACCGATACAAGGCCCATGTTCACCGGAATCATCGAGACCCTTGGCAGCCTGGATCGCCTGACGCCCAGCGGCGGCGACGTGCGCCTGCATGTGAATGCACCTGGGATGGACCTGTCGGACACGCGCCTGGGCGACTCCATCGCGGTCAACGGCGTGTGTCTGACCGTGACCGACCTGACGGGCGCGGGCTTCGCCGCCGATGTCTCGCGCGAGTCCCTGAACGTGACCACGCTGGGCGGGCTGGGGCCGGGCGACCGGGCCAACCTGGAGCGGGCCCTGGCGCTGGGCGACCGCCTCGGGGGCCACATGGTCTCGGGCCACGTCGATGGCGTCGGCGAGGTGGTCGCGATGGAGCCGGACGCACGCTCGACCCGCGTGCGCTTTCGCGCCCCCGCCGCGCTGGCGCGCTACATCGCCGCGAAAGGCTCGATCACCATCGATGGCACCAGTCTGACCGTGAACCGCGTCGACGGGGCCGAGTTCGAGGTCAACATCATCCCCCACACCTGGTCGCTGACCCGCTTCTCTGTCTACGCGGTGGGCACGCCGGTGAACCTGGAGGTGGACCTGATCGCGCGCTACCTCGAGCGCCTGATGCTGGGCGAGCGCGCGGCGGAGCCGGGCGTGGGCGCGGGTGATCTGTCCGAGGCCTGGCTGGCCGAACAGGGCTTCCCCAATCATTCCGGGTCGCGCGACTGAGCGCACGGCCCCCGACCGAAGGCACGCATGGAATTTTCCAATACCGAAACCATCCTCGAGGAACTGCAGGCCGGGCGCATGGTGGTCATCGTCGACGACGAGGACCGCGAGAACGAGGGCGATCTGCTGATGCTCGCCTCGCATGTGCGCCCCGAGGACATCAACTTCATGGCCAAGTACGGCCGCGGGCTGATCTGCCTGACGCTGACCCGCGAGCGCTGCAAGCAGCTCGCGCTGCCGCTGATGGTGACCGACACCAACGATGTGCACGGCACCAACTTCACGCTGTCCATCGAGGCCGCCGAGGGCGTGACTACGGGTATTTCCGCCTATGACCGCGCGCACACCATCCGCACGGCCGTGGCGCCCAACGCGCAGCCGGGTGACATCGTCCAGCCGGGACATGTCTTTCCGCTGATGGCGCAGCCGGGCGGGGTGATCGTGCGCGCCGGCCATACCGAGGCCGGTTGCGACCTCGCGCGCCTGGCCGGGGCCGAGCCGGCCGCGGTGATCGTGGAGATCCTCAACGAGGACGGTACGATGGCGCGGCGCCCGGACCTCGAGCGCTTCTGTGCCGAACACGACCTGAAGATGGGCACGATCGAGGACCTGATCCGCTACCGCATCGAGAACGAGAAGACCGTTCAGCGCGTCTCGGAGCGCCCGTTCCCGACCGCGCACGGCGAATTCCGCCTGCTGTCATTCCAGGACGAGGTCGACCACCAGCTACACTTTGCGCTGGTGCGCGGCGAGCCGAAGCCGGAGCAGGGCACCCTGGTGCGCGTGCACCTGGAAAACACGCTGCATGACACCCTGGGCTATGCCGGCCCGGATCGTGGCTGGCCGCTGGACGACGCTCTGCGCCGCATCGACGAGGCGGGCGAGGGCGTCGTGGTGGTGCTGCGCAAGCACGAGAGCGCCGAGGCCCTGGCGCAGCGCCTGGAACAGCTCGGGCAGCCGCCGCAGGAGGAGCGTGGCGGGCGCGAGAATTCGGCCGAGTGGCGCATGTACGGCATCGGCGCGCAGATCCTGGCGGACTGCGGCGTGGGCCGCATGAAGCTGATGTCCGCGCCCAAGCGCTTCCATGGCCTGGGCGGTTTCGGGCTCGAGGTCGTCGACTACATTCACGAATAGCCCGGGCCACGAATATCCCGGGGCCGCGAATAGCGCAGGGCGCTCCTCCTCGTGCTCGTCCGCGCTATATCACCCCGTCCAGGCGCAGGTAGCCGATCAGGAACAGCACGGCGAGGACCCCGGACAGTACGTACAGCCAATTGGACAGCGTCGGGTTGTTGGGGCGGCTGAAGAAGGCCGCCCACAGCGCGAGCAGGATCAGGACGAAGAAGAAGAACAGGAATCGCATGGCTCAGGCTCCTTCCGGTACCGCGTAGGGCAGGTCGACGACCTCCGCCCGAGGTCCATCCGGTGCCCCCCAGTGCAGCTCGCCTTCGGCGGCCGCCACCTGCACCACCGCCAGGGCCGAGTAGAGGCCGTCCGGGTGCAGTTCCGCGGCCACGATCTCGCCGTCCGACTGCTCCGGGTTGCCTCCGGCGCGAAATACCGGTGAGCCCGGCTGCGGCAGCTCCGAGGCGGGGATTGCCAGGCGGAACATGCGCCGCTTCAGCTTGCCGAGGTAGTGCATCCGGGCCACCACCTCCTGTCCCGGGTAGCAGCCCTTCTCGAAGTTGATCGCCCCCAGCGCGTGCAGGTTCAGCATCTGCGGCACGAACATCTCGCTGGTCGCCTCGACCACGGTCGGCATCCCGGCGAGGATGTCGAGCAGGGCCCACTCGCGCGGCCCCACCGGGCCCGAGCGCACGTTCAGCTTGTCCCAGGCGGTGCGCATCGGTTCGAGCTCGCCGAACAGCTCGTAACGCGGGTGCACCCCGGGCACGCGCACGATGGTCACGCCGTCTTTTTCGACCACGTCGTCCACGTTCGCGGGGCGGGCGCCCAGTGCGTTGTTCAGTTCGGTTTCGGCGTCAGGGCCGGAAAACCCGAAGTGGATGCGCGAGTCGTCGGCGCGCTCGATCACCACATGGGCCCGCAGCACGAACATCCGCAACCGCTTGGCGATGGCCTCGATGCGGTCAGCCGGCATCTCCAGGAGGTAGCTGTCCGCGGTGCGCAGCACGCGAAACACCGCGTAGGCGCGCCCTTTGGGGCTGGAGTAGCTGGAAATCTGGCTGTGGCTGGCATCGACCTGGGTGATGTCGTTGCCGAACTGGCCCTGCAGGAACTCGGTCGCGTCCTCGCCGCGGACCTCCAGCAGGCCCCGGTGGGACAGGTCGCAGATCACCTCGCCATTGATGGCCATGCGGCGTTCGCGTTCGGGGTTTCCGTAGTGCAGGAGGTCGTCGTCCTCGAACTCGGCCCCGGCGTCGATCAGGTGATTCTTCCAGTCTTCGCGCATCGAAAACTCTCCCGTGGCAGCGCGTCGTGTGTCCGTTCGGCTGGTGGCCTTGGGGACCCACGGCGGCGGATTGAGGTGGTAAGCTCAACACAGGTCGGGCGACCGGCTGAACCAAGCGGGTCGATAGTAGACGAACCTCTTGCAGGGTGTCAGCCCGACATTTTTCATCATCCGGTTTTGGGGGTGGCATGAGTTCTCCGGCACGGCCCGTTTTCCTGGATCTGCGCAAGATCCGCCTACCGCTGAATGCCGTAGTTTCCATCCTGCACCGTATTACCGGGATTCTCCTGATTCTCGCCATCCCCGTGCTGTTGTGGCTGCTGGATCGCTCGCTGGCGAGCCCGGAGGGCTTTGCGCAGGTGGCCGCGATCATCCGGCACCCGGTCGGGCTGGCGCTGCTGCTGATCGGCCTGTGGTGGCTGCTGCATCACCTGTTCGCGGGGATTCGTTATCTGCTGATGGAGTTCGGCATCGGGGAGGACCGGGCCGGCTCGCTGCGCACCGCGCGTGATGCCCTGTACGCCGCAATCTTCGCCACGCTCGCCGTCTGGCTGGGGCTGATCCTGTGAGGCTGCTGTCGGGGCAGGGCGCCTGGCTGCTGCAGCGGATCACCGCGGTCTACGTGGGGCTGTTCGTGATCGCAGCCCTGGGCTATTTCCTGATCGCCCCGCCGGCCGATCACGCGGCCTGGGTGGCGGTGATCGCGCACCCGGTGGTGGCGCTGGGCAGTGCACTGTTTGTCGTGCTCCTGCTGCTGCATGCGTGGATCGGGCTGCGCGATGTCGTACTCGACTACGTGAAGCCGCTGGCGCTGCGCCTGACCGTACTGACCCTCGGCGCGGGCGCGCTCATTCTTCTGGGCCTGTGGGCCCTCTACCTCCTGATTCGAACGGGGCTTGCATGAATCTGACCCGGCGCAAATTCGACGCGCTGATCATCGGCGCCGGTGGCGCGGGCCTGCGCGCCGCGCTGCAGCTGTCCAACGGCGATGCCAAGGTCGCGGTGGTCTCCAAGGTGTTTCCCACGCGTTCGCACACGGTCGCCGCGCAGGGCGGGGTAAACGCCGCGCTGGCCAACGTGCTGCCGGACTCCTGGCACTGGCACATGTTCGACACCGTGAAGGGCTCGGACTACCTGGGCGACCAGGATGCGATCGAGTACATGTGCCGCGCGGCGCCCAAGGTGGTCTACGAGCTGGACCACTTCGGCGTGCCGTTCTCGCGTCTGGACAACGGCAACATCTACCAGCGCGCCTTCGGCGGGCAGAGCCAGAACTTCGGTCAGGACCAGGCGGCGCGTACCTGTGCGGCGGCCGACCGTACCGGGCACGCGATTCTGCACTCGCTGTACCAGCAGAACCTGCGCGCACGCACGCACTTTTTTGACGAGTACTTCGCGGTGGACCTGCTGCGCGACGAGCAGGGCTTCGTGCTCGGTGTGCTGGCCTTCGAGATCCTGACCGGCGAGCCGATCGTGATCGAGGCCAAGACCACGCTGATCGCCACCGGCGGGGCGGGGCAGCTGTTCCGCACCACCACCAACGCCCTGATCAACACCGGCGACGGCATGGCGATGGCGCTGCGCGCCGGGGTGCCGCTGGAGGACATGGAGTTCGTGCAGTTCCATCCGACCGGGATCGCCGGGCGCGGGATGCTGATTACCGAGGGCGCGCGCGGCGAGGGCGGGTTCCTGATCAACTCCGAGGGTGAGCGCTTCATGGAGCGCTATGCCCCGCGGGCGAAGGACCTGGCCTCGCGCGACGTGGTCAGCCGTTCCATCGCCACCGAGGTGCGCGAGGGCCGGGGCTGCGGGCGCAATGCCGACCATGTGCTGCTGGATCTGCGCCACCTGGGCGCGGACACGATCATGCAGCGTCTGCCGGGCATCCGCGAGACCAGCATGACCTTCCTCGGGGTGGACCCGATCGAGGCCCCGATCCCGGTGTTCCCCACCTGCCACTACAGCATGGGCGGGATCCCGACCAACCGCTTCGGCCAGGTGGTGGCGCCGGTCAAGGACACCCCGGAGGACCCGGTTCCGGGGCTGTACGCGGCCGGCGAGGCCGCCTGTGTCTCGGTGCACGGGGCCAACCGCCTGGGCGGCAACTCGCTGCTGGATATCCTCGTATTCGGGCGTGCGGCGGCCAATCACATCCTCGAGTACCTGGGCGAGAACCGCTATCACCGGCCGCTGGACGAGACGGCGGTGGAGCAGGCGATGGCGCGGCTCACGCGCTGGGACCGCAAGGACCCGGGCGACGGCTCCGCCGAGCAGGTCGAACCGCTCAAGCGCGAACTGCGCAAGGTGATGGAGGACCACTGCTCGGTGTTCCGCAGCGACGAGGTGATGCGCGAGGGGGTGGAGAAGGTCCGCGCGCTGCGCGAGCGCTTGAACCACGCGGTGATCGCGGACCACTCGGCCACCTTCAACACCGCGCGGGTGGAGGCGATGGAGCTGGAGAACCTGATGGACTGCGCGATCGCGACCATCCGCTCCGCGCTGGGACGCGAGGAGAGCCGCGGGGCGCATTCGCGCATTGACTTCCCCGAGCGCGACGACCAGCACTGGCTCAAGCACAGCCTGTACTCGCTGGCCGACGACAGCCTCGACTACAAGCCGGTGCGCACCCAGCCGAACACCGTGGCCTCGTTCCCGCCGAAGGAGCGGGTGTATTGACGGCCGGTGCTGCTTGCAGGGAAGCCTCGCAGGATGCGATGAGGGCCGTAGGATGCGATGAGCTTAGCGAATCGCATCAACAGGCGCCTGATCGGACCACGTTCGGTGCATTTCGCAGGGATTGACACATCCCGCGCACCACGGACCGTATGAGATCAGGAGGCGGCGATTTCAGGGGACTGGATCGCAATAGACAACCTGTAGCAACGCTGACAGGAGAGACGATTGGAATTCTCGATCTACCGCTTCAACCCGGAGACGGACACGCTGCCGAAGATGCAGCGCTTCACCCTGCCCGACGACCAGATCGAGCCGGGGATGATGCTGCTGGATGCCCTGCTGTTGCTGAAGGAGCAGGATGACTCGCTGGGCTTTCGCCGCTCCTGCCAGCACGGGGTCTGCGGCTCCGACGGCATGAACATTAACGGCATGAACGGCCTGGCCTGCATCACGCCACTGGCGGATCTGGAGGGGCCGGTCACGCTGCGTCCGTTCCCGGGGATGCCGGTGATCCGCGATCTGATCGTGGACATGGGCAACTTCTGGGAGCAGTACCGAAGAGCCGAGCCCTGGCTGGTCAACGACAGCCCGGAGCCCGAGGTCGAGCGCAAGCAGAGCCCGGAGGATCGTGACCAGCTGGACGGCCTGTACGAGTGCATCCTGTGCGGCTGCTGTTCCGCCGCCTGCCCGTCGTACTGGTGGAACCCGGACAAGTTCCTCGGCCCGGCCGCACTGCTGCAGGCCGCGCGCTTCATCCAGGACAGCCGCGACGAGGCCACCGATCACCGCCTGGCTGAGCTGGACGATGCCTGGAAGCTGTACCGCTGTCACACCATCATGAACTGCACGCAGGTCTGCCCGAAGGGCCTGAACCCGAGCCGGGCGATCGGCGATATCCGCCGCACCATGCTCAAGAAGTCGCTGTGATGGAGCCCGACAGCCGCACCCGCTGGCGTTGCCGCCGCGGCATGCTGGAGAACGACTGGCTGCTCGGGCAGTTTCTCGCGCAGGGATATGCGCAACTGGACCAGGAGGGTCGCGATGCCTTCGAGCGCCTGCTCGACTACCCCGACAATGTGTTGCTGGATGTGGTCATGGGTCGCCAGATTACGGTGGACGACGGGATAGCCCGGCTTGTCCCGGCGATCCGCGCCGCCGCTGCGGCTGAGACTGCACCCTGACCCCGTCCTGCCGCGGCTCGCGCAGGCCGGGCAGATCCTGCTGGTCCTCGCCGTCTCCGGTTTTGTGCTGGTCTACAGCCCGTTGTGGATGCTGCTGCCCGTCTGGGGCCTGGCGGCCGTCGGCTGGTGGTGGCAGCGTCGCGATGCGGCACCGGACTGGGCCTGGCTGGGGCAGACGCCGGAGGGGGATACCTGGGTCGCGACCCGCGAGGGCCTTCGCCAGGAACAGGTAACCTGGGTGGAGTTGTTGCCCGACAGCCGGGTCCTGGCCGGGATGGTCCTGCTGGTGCTGCGCGAACGGGACGGGGGGCGCCTGTGGCGGCTCTGGCTGCATGCCGCGCGCATGGATCCTGATGACCTGCGCCGGCTGCGGGTCCGCCTGCGCTGGCCGCCAGTCGCAACACCGGAATCCGGTTGGCGCGTGCGGCTTCGGGCCGGGTGGGCATGGGGCGTTGCTATACTGGCGCGAATGCGATCATGCGGAGGACCGACCATGGCGGGACCCGACAAGGCACAGGTGATGGTGGACGTCTCCCACCTGCTGAACGACGACCCGGATCATGTGTACAGTGAGGACGAACTGGACGCGATCGAGGAGCTTGATCCGGAACTGGCCCTGCGCCTGGACCGGGCACAGACCTTCGCCGAGCGCGAGGCGTCCGATGTCCCGGCGGACGGGCCGATCGACGAAGATGCGGTGCGCGCGGCGATCGAGGAGGCACGGCGCATCCTGATGCAGGACGGCGGCGATATCGAGTTCGTGGAGCTCGACGGGCGCACCGTACGGGTGCGCTTGAAGGGGGCCTGCGTAGGCTGCCCGCGTTCGACGCTGGATCTGAAGAACGTGGTCGAGCGCCTGGTGCGCTCGCGCGCGCCGGGGGTTGCCAGCGTCGCGAATACCTTTTGACTCGACGGGCGTTCGCTCGTCGAGCGCCGGCAGGGAGTGCATGATGCAGCGGGCGTTCCGGATCCAGACTGAACTGCGGGAGATCCCGCGCCTGGCCGAGCAGGTGGAGGCCTTCTGCGAGGAGGCCGGCGTCTCGATGTCCTCGGTCTACCCGATTAATCTGGTGCTGGACGAGTGGCTGACCAATCTGATCACCTACGCCTTCGATGATGGCGCGGAGCACACCATCGAGGTGGAGCTGCGCAAGGCGGATGACGGGTTGACGATTACGGTCACCGACGACGGCCAGGCCTTCAATCCGCTGACCGATGCCCCCGAGGCCCAGCTCGACGGTGATATCGAGTCGCGTCAGGTCGGCGGGCTGGGGATTCATTTCATGAAGACGCTGATGGACGAGATCGACTACCGATCCGCCGATGGCGTCAATCGTCTGACCCTGCGCAAGCAACCGGTCTGATTCCGGTCGCGTCCGCGCGGTGTAGCGCGTGTGGGCGGGGCCGCTATTCAACGCAAACGAAAAGGCAAGGCGCACCGATGCAAGTCAACGAAGAGACGATCGACGGCGTGCTGGTCGTCAGTCCGACCGGCCGTCTGGACAGCAATACCTCGCCCGAATTCGAGGCCCATCTGTTCCAGCGGATGGAAGATCACCCGTCGCTGGTCATCCGCTTTGGCGACGTCGACTACATCTCCAGCGCGGGCCTTCGCGTGATGCTGATGACCGCGAAGAAGGTCAAGCAGAACGGTGGGAGACTGGTGCTGTGCGAGATCGGGGATCCGATTCGCGAGGTGTTCGAGATCAGCGGGTTCCTGACCATCCTCGAGGTGTGTGATGATCCCCTGGGGGCCGTGGAACAGGTCAACGCCTGATGGGAAAACCCGGCCCGCTCGCGGGCCGGGTGGCAGATCGGATCATTAATCCGCCGGGGGCATGTACTCGTGCCGGATGTGATCGGGCTGCGCGGGCAGCTGGATCCCGGCCTCCTCGAGCGCTTCGGTCAGTTCCTCGCATTCGTCCAGTTCATCGGCGCGCTTTTTCAGCGTGGCCAGGGCATCGGAGGCCTCCGCCTCCGGCATCGTGATCAGCAGTTCGCCGTTCTCGGCCTTTTCCAGGTGCATAACGTCCTCCTCGCGGGTTCCGTGTGTATACGAGCGGGCTCGCGTCAGTCCTCGATCGATGGCTGCTTGGGTGCGTGCTCGTCGAAGGCATGTGGCGGCTGGCGGAATTCGTTCCCCAGCTCGTAGACGCCCTGCTGCAGTACGGAGCCGAGCGCGCGCGCCCCGTTGCTGATCTCGCCCTCAAGCTCGGTGATGTTCTCCGCGATGCTCTCGGCGGTCTTCTTGTCGATCTTCAGGGTTAGGGTCCCGTCCTTCAGTGTGGCCTCCATGTCGTGCTCCTTGTCGTCTGGCTTCGTGGGTCGCGTCCGCATTGCCCGCAGGGGCTGGAGCGCGTCTGAATCGCATTCCGTTGATCTGGGTCAATACCTTCCCGCGCCGGTGCCCGAATAATGGCCCCGCAGCCTCCGGGAACTCTCCGGGCGGCCTCTAATCACAAGTTTGTGCCGATTCACGCCAGGAGAATTGCAATGACCAGAACGCTTACAAAGATGACATCACGCGCCGGTGCCCGGTTCCTGCCGATTTTCGCGATGCTGTTCGCGGGTTTGCTGCTCGCCGGTGCCGCCCAGGCCGGCAGCCATGGCGGCGAGCAGCCGGACATGGTCAAGGTCACGCCCAGCCCGATGTCCTTCCCGGACACGGTCGAGGCCTTCGAGGCCCAGGTGAAAGACGCCGGCTGGAGCGTGCTGAACAAGAACTACATGTCCGGTGTGCTCTCGCAGCGTGGTTTCACACTGGATCCGGTAGTCATCATCGACGTCTGCAGCGGGGAGTACAGCGCCCGCATTCTCGAGGAAGACGCGTTTCGGCCGGTCTCGGCCTTCATGCCCTGCCGCGTCAGCATCTACCAGGACAGCCAGGGGGATGTCTTTATCTCGCGGATGAACGTCCCGGCCTTCCTGCCGATGATGCCGGACGAGATTGCGGAAGTGATGGAACTCTCCAGCAACGAGATCGAGGCCATCATCGAGCAGACTGTAGCGGAATAATCCGCCTCCAACTCGACCCGCGGACCCGGAATTCGGGGGCGCGGTTGATGAAGCAGCGAATGGGGCATGTCCGGGACGTGCCCCATTCGCTTTTGTGGGCATAATGCGCGAGCGGCATATCGCTTACCGATTATGTCGCCTGTCCGGAGTGCGGCATGGATCGACCATTGGGAGCGGCATGCGAGTGAGCAGGGTGGGGCCGGACGAAAGCTGGCGCAGGTCACGCGGTACGGCGTGGACGGGCGGTTGCGCGTGAATGAACGCGTACACAGCCCCCTGCGCCCTGCAGCCTGGATTGCCGGTACCTACACGGTGCTGGGTCTGCTGTGGATTGCATTGTCTGATGCGGTGGTGGCCTGGTGGTCGGGTGGGCAGGTCGGCGACGCGCTGACAGTAGCGAATCTCGGGAAGGGCTTCGGGTTCGTGATCGTCTCGGGTATGGCCCTGTTGCTGGCCATCCGCTGGGTCCTGGCGCGCCCTCCGGAGGGGGGGGCAGTCACCAGCCCGCTGCGCCCCGGGGGTTTCGGCTACGGGCCCTGGCTATTGCTCGTGCTGGTCGTGATTGTCTCGATCATCGGGGCCACCCTGGTGACCTACCATGTGCAGTACGCCTCGGCCCAGCGGCAGGCGCAAGAGGAGTTGCACCGCTCTGCCTTCCTGAAAGCCGGGCTGCTGGATCGCTGGCTGGCCGAGCGCGAAGGCGATGCGATGGTACTCGCCGAGGCGCGGGACTTCTCCGTCTTTGCACGAACCGCGGTCGAGATGCAGTCGGCGCTGGCGTTGGAACAGGTCCGTCACCGCCTGGAACTGATGCACGAGCGCTACGACTATGACGCCATCACGCTGATTGACCGCGACTGGCGCCCGATTGTCGAGGTGGGGCACAACTCGCTGGACCATGCCGCGGTGGACAAGGCGGTGACGGAGGCCCTGGTCAGCGGCGAGGTGAGCACCCCCCATCTGCATGCGAATGCCCGGGGCGAGGCCCGTATCAGCTGGGCGGTCCCCGTCGAGGACCGCGTGGACCCGGAGGGCGAGGCGGTTGCCGTAGTCGTGTTGTCCTCCGGTATCGAGACGCTGCGGGCGCTCCTGACCGTGGGCGAGGAAGCGGGCACCGTGGACCCGCATGTAGTGGCTCGGGAGGACGCACGCTGGGCTACGATCGCGCGGATCGAGGCAGGGGGCGGACGAATTATCGACCCGCCCGAGGCCTTTGCGCGCTTGCGCAGCGAGCTGCTCGATCAGGAACGAGACGGTGTGCGCGTGGCGTTGTTCGATGACGCCGATGGTGGTTTTCTGGCGGGCGTACAGCCACTGTCGGCGCCGGGATGGGACCTGATCCTCAAGCGAGATGTCGCACCCCTGGCGATCGTTCCGCGCCAGCAGGCGATCTGGATGGGGGCGGCCACACTCTTTGTATGGCTGGTCGTGCTGGCAGGGGGCGGTCTGCTTTGGCGTCAGCAATGGCTGCGCCATCACTTGCAGCTGATGCATTCGCATGCCGAGCAGGACCGTCTGCTGCGGTTGTACTTCGACATGCCGTTTCTGGGCATGGCGATCTCGTATCCGGGCGGCAGGGGCTGGGAGCGGGTCAACCCGTTCCTGGCACAGATGCTGGGCTACTCGCCAGAGGAACTGGTGCGGACCGACTGGGATCGGCTGGCGGTGCCCGAGGATCGCGGCTGTGAAGCGCCGCTGGACGCGGCCATGCAGGCCGGCGAGCGGGATAGTTACAGCATCCAGAAGCGACTGCTGCGCCGGGATGGGCGCGTTCTGGTCACCGACATCGATGTGAAGTGCACGCGTACCGCCGACGGCGCCGTGGATCGCGTGGTCGCAACCATCGAGGATATCACCGAGCGGCGCGAGGAGGAGGAGCGCCGACGGCTGGCCTCGGTGGTATTCGAGAACACCCGCGAGGGCGTGGTGATTACCGACGCCACCGCCCATATCCTGTCGGTCAATGGCGCATTCACCGAGTTGATGGGATATACCCAGGACGAGGTAGTGGGGCGCACGCCCAAGATGTTCCAGTCGGGTCGCCACGACCAGGCCTTCTACGCCAACATGCGGCGTCAGATCGAGACCGAAGGGCACTGGCAGGGCGAGATCTGGAACCGGCGCAAGACCGGCGAGATCTTCCCCGAGCTGCAAAGCATCACGGCAGTGCGCGATGACCAGGGTCGCCTGACACACTATGTCTCCGTGTTCGCGGATATCTCCCGCCTCAAGGCCTCGGAGGCCGAGCTCGACTTTCTCGCGCACCACGACCCCCTGACGGAACTGCCCAACCGCCGGTTGCTACGTGCTCGACTGGCACAGGCGATCGGGCTGATGCGGCGGCGTAATGGTCTGCTGGCGGTACTGATTATCGACGTTGACCGTTTTAAGGACATCAACGACTCAAGAGGGCATGCCGCGGGTGATCGCCTGCTGAAGATTGTCGCCGATCGTCTCCAGGCGGGGCGGCGGGGGACCGACACGGTCGCCCGCCTGGCCAGCGACGAGTTTGCCGTGCTGGCGGACAACCTGGCCCATGTGGATGATGCGGCACTGGTCGCTGAAGACATCCTTCGCGAAGTGGGGCGTCCGGCGGATATCGGTGATGGTGTCGAGATCGAGATCGCGGCGACGATTGGTATCGCGGTGTTCCCGGACCACGGGGCGGATGCCGAGACCCTGTTGCAGCAGGCCGGTACGGCGCTGTCGCGTGCCAAGGAAGACGGGCGCGGCGGCTATCGCTACTACTCGGATGCCTTTACTGAAGCGGCCCGCGAGCGCATCGACCTGAATGCGCGGCTGCGGCGCGCGATCGAGCAGGACAGCCTTGAGGTTCACTACCAGCCGCAGTATCGCGTCAGTGATGGTGTGCTGATCGGGGCCGAGGCCCTGCTGCGCTGGACCGATCCCGAACTGGGGCCCGTATCGCCCGGACGCTTCATTCCGGTGGCGGAGCAGACTGGCCTGATCGTGGAGCTGGGCGACTGGGTGCTGCGGCGCGTGCTGGCGCAGGGGCAGGCCTGGCGCGATGCCGGCTATCCGGCTGTACGCCTGGCGGTGAATGTCTCCGCACTCCAGTTTCAGCGGGTGGCGATCGACCAGCAGGTGGCCGATCTGCTGGAGGGGCATGGTTATCCGGCCAAGTATCTGGAGCTGGAGATTACGGAATCGGCACTGATGTTCGACCCCGAACGCGCCCGGCGTATCCTCCAGCGGCTGCGCGAGCGGGGCGTGAGCTTCGCGGTGGACGATTTCGGGACTGGGTATTCGTCCATGGCCCAGCTCAAGCGCTTCCCGGTCGATACGCTGAAGGTCGACAAGAGCTTCGTGGATGGCCTGGCGGCGGGTGCGCACGATGCTGATGACCGCTCGATTGCGCGGGCGATCGTGGCGCTGGGACACGGGCTGGGCCTGAGCGTGCTGGCAGAGGGGGTGGAGACGCGCGAGCAGCTCGGCGCGCTGCGCGAGCTGGGCTGCGATCACTACCAGGGCTATCTGGCCAGCCGCCCGCTACCCGCCGAGCGCTTTGCCACGTTGCTGGCCGAAGGGTTGGTGGCGGAAGAGTATTAGTCCGGGCGGGCTGGGTCGGTCAGGAATTCGCTGAAGTCGTCCAGCTCCTCGCGAATGGCCGCTGTCGCGCGGGCTTCCATCTCCCGGTAGCGCGCCAGTACCCGCTCGCCGAACTCCGTTACTTGTGCGCCGCCACCACCTGAGCCTCCCTTGGCCGTCTCGACCATGGGCTCACGGAAGCTCTGGTTCATCGTCTCGACCAGATCCCAGGCACGCCGGTACGACATGCCGACACTGCGTGCCGCGGCCGAGATGGAGCCCTTCTCGCGGATGGCCTCCAGCAGCATGGCTTTGCCCGGACCCATGGCCGTGACTTCGCCGAGCAGCACGCGCAGGCGCGGGGTTTGCGAGTGATCGGAGTGGTGTGTCGTCATGCCTTGGGTGCCCCGGGTGGAACGGATATGGTGCCCGGAATGGGGATCGCCGCCAAGGCACAAACGGTAGTAGGCCAGCCCCCTGGCCGATTGGGCGCCGGAAAGGGCCGATCGGCCAGGGGGCTGGCCTCCTACAGGGAGATCAAAGCAGGGCCAGGGCGGTGGGCCCCGGCCCTGACTCAGGCCTTGCCCTGGAGCTGCGGGATCACGGCCTCGTTTTCGAGGGTGGAGGTATCCGAGGTGATCTCTTCGCCCTTGGCGATGGAGCGCAGCAGGCGGCGCATGATCTTGCCGGAGCGGGTCTTCGGCAGGCCGTCGGCAAAGCGGATGTCGTCCGGCTTGGCGATCGGCCCGATCTGGTCGGCCACCCAGTCGCGCAGTTCCTTGACCAGTTTTTCCGCGCTGTCGCCCGTGGGACGGTCGCCGTGCATGATCACGAAGGCCACGATGGACTCGCCCTTCACGTCGTGCGGACGTCCGACCACGGCGGCCTCGGCCACGGCCTTGTGCGCGACCAGTGCGGATTCGACCTCCATGGTTCCGAGGCGATGTCCGGAGACGTTCAGCACGTCGTCGATGCGGCCCATGATCCAGAAGTTGCCTTCGGAATCGCGGCGGGCGGAGTCGCCGGCCAGGTAGTACTTGCCGCCAAATTTGGGCCAGTAGGTGTCCTTGTAGCGCTGATCGTCGCCCCAAACGGTGCGCAGCATCGAGGGCCACGGCTTCTTGATCACGAGGTAGCCACCCTGGTCGGCCGGCAGGCTGTTGCCATTCTCGTCGACGACATCGGCGTCGACGCCGGGCAGGGCCTGGGTGCAGGATCCGGGCACCAGGGTGGTGGAGCCGGGGATCGGCGCGATCATGTTGGCGCCGGTCTCGGTCTGCCACCAGGTGTCGACCACCGGGCAGCGTTCGCCGCCGACCACGCGGTAGTACCACATCCAGGCCTCCGGGTTGATCGGCTCGCCGACCGTACCCAGCAGACGCAGCTTCGAAAGGTCGTGCTGGGCAGGGAAATCGTCGCCGGCCTTCATCAGCGCGCGGATCGCCGTTGGGGCGGTGTAGAACACGGTCACGCCGTGGTCCTGGCACATCTTCCACCAGCGCCCGGCGTCGGGCACGGTCGGCACGCCCTCGTAGACGACCTGCGTCGCGCCGACCGCCAGCGGGCCGTAGGCGACGTAGGTATGGCCGGTGATCCAGCCGACATCGGCGGTGCACCAGTAGACGTCGTCGCCCTGCAGGTCGAACACCCACTGGTTGGTGATGATCGCGCCCAGCAGGTAGCCGGCACTGGAGTGCTGGATGCCCTTCGGCTTGCCGGTGGAGCCGGAGGTATAGAGCAGGAACAGGGGGTGCTCGGACTCGACCCACTCCGGCTCGCAGTCCACCGACTCGCCGTCCACGGCGTCGTCCCACCAGACGTCGCGCTCGTCCTGCATGGTCACGTCGTTGCCGGCCCGCTTGCAGACGATGACCTTCTCGACGTCGGCCGGATTGGAGTCCAGCGCCTTGTCGACGTTGGCCTTGAGTGCCACGGTCTTGCCACCGCGCACGCCACCATCCGCCGTGATGACCAGCTTTGCGCCGGAGTCGACGATGCGGTCACGCAGGGCATCGGCGGAGAAGCCCCCGAAGACCACCGAGTGGATCGCGCCGATGCGGGCGCAGGCCTGCATGGCGATCACGGCCTCGGCGTTCATCGGCATGTAGATGATCACCCGGTCGCCCTTTTCCACATCCATGGTCTTGAGCGCGTTGGCGAGCTTCCCGACCTCGTTGTAGAGGTCGCGGTAGGTCAGGTTGCGGGTCTCGCCGTTCTCCGCCTCGAAGATGATTGCGGTCTTGTCGCCGCGGACCTCCAGATGGCGGTCGATGCAGTTGTAGGACACGTTCATGCGCCCGTCGGCGAACCAGCGGTAGTGGGGGGCGTTCGAGCTGTCCAGGCCTTCGGTGAACTCGGTCTGCCAGTCGATCTTCTCGCGCGCGAGGTCGCACCAGAAGCCCTCGTAGTCGGCATCGGCCTTCTTGTACAGGGCCTCGAGATCCTCGGGCTTCAGACGGGCGTTCTTCGTGAACTCCGCCGGCGGCGCGAAGTGACGGGTCTCGTGCAGCGTGGACTCGATGGTGTCGCTCATCAGGGCCTCCGTGATTCAGTTCGGGAATCGTGATCAATTCGTGGCATTTTGGGGGCTGAGGATAGCATGCCGACCGTCGGGATCCGTGCTTTCAGAACCAGCCGGGACGGAACAGTACGCGCGCCAGCGGGACCTGCGCGTCCGGGGAAAGCTGGCTGACCAGGGCGGCGAACAGCTCGCCCGCGGCCAGCGCGTCGAACAGTGCATCGTGCGCACGGTACTGCGGCAGATTGTAGCGTGTGCGCAGGGTGTGCAGGCGCATGCCATCTGCCGGGATGGGGCGTCCTGCACGGCGCAGCTGGCGCTCGGCCAGGCGCAGGGTGTCTACCACCGGGAGTGGGGGACGCACGCCGTACAGACGTTGGCACGCCTCCTCCAGAAAGCCGAGCTCCAGTGCGGCGTGATGGGCGACCAGGATGCGTCCCTGCAGCGCCTCGAACAACGCGTCCAGGGCGTTGTCGACGGTGCCCCCTCCGGCGGCCTCGCGGTCGGTGATGCGGTGGATGACCGCGCTTTGTTCCGGCACCGGGCAATCCGCGCGCACTAGCCGCTGATCGGCGGTCGCCAGGTCGATCCGTACACCGTCCATCGCGACCCAGCCGATGCTCAGGATCGCATCGTGCTCCGGGTCGAGCCCCGTGGTTTCGAGATCCACCGCGAGAAAGCGACAGCCCGCCACCACGTGCCGGGCGGAGGGCAGGGGTGACTCCAGGCAGGCCCGCAGGGCCCCTGCCGGGGCGTGTCGCGCTGCTCGCTGGCGGTCCCGGCAAAAACGCCAGTGCCCGATGGGGCGCATCCATGGGGTGTCCTCCGGCCGTGGGCAGGGCATCAGGAGGCCTCAAGCCGGGGAGGAATTCGACACACAGGGCTAGTCACCCGTGTACCCGCTCGGCCTGAGCCAGGGCGGCCTTCTGCGCATGGGCCACCAGACGAAATGCGTTTTTCAGGTGGCTGCGCTCCAGCCCGGACAGCTCGTTCGGGGGCAGGGCGTTGTCGGGGGCGGACCCGCGCCGGATCTGCTCGGCCTGCAGGCGCGCGCGCAGCGTGGCGATGAACTGCCAGGCGTCGATCAGGTCGGCGCCTGTGCCCTCCGACAAAACACCCGCGTGGCGAGCGGCCCGCAGTCGCTCGACCGTGCCACGGGCGTCCGACCCGGCGCGCAGGGCAAACACCCGGGCCAGAGCGACGATCGGCATCAGGCCGCGCATCTTCAGGTCCAGGGTGTCGGCGTGTTCGCCCCCGCGCTCGAGTACGAACTGGCGAAAGAATCCGAGCGGCGGGCGCAGCTCCCGTGCCTGGTCGGCGAGCGTGCTCAATACCGCTTCGCTGCGATAGCCCTGTTCCAGGACCGCGTGGCGCATGGGCTCGAACAGGCGGGTCGGGCCATGGATCACGCGCAGATCGAGGTAATGGGTGGCGAGCATCGCATCGCGCGGTGAGGGGTGGCTCAACACCCGTCGAATCTCGCGCTCCCAGTCGCTGGTCGAACGGCGCCAGTGGGGCTGGCTTGGGTCGACATCGCCCGGACAACGGCGGATGCCGCAGGCTGCCAGGCCTTCGCCGACCTCGTTGGCCAGGCGCTGGAACCAGGCGTCGGCATCGGGGGGTGCCGCATCGTCGCAAACCAGCGCCGTGTCCTGATCGGTATGCACCGTCTGTTCGTGCCGCCCCTGACTGCCGCTGGCCAGCCAGGCGTAGGCGGTTGGCGCGGGGCCGAGCTTCTCTTCCGCCTGTTCGATCAGGCACTGCGTGAGGGTGTCGATCACCGTGGTGATGGTCTGGCCGATCTGGGTCGCATCGGCCCCGGCCTCGACCAGTTGCACCTGAAGGCTGGGCAGGGCGCGCATCACGTCACGCAGGCCGTCGAGGCCGTCGGCGCGGCGCAGATCGCGTACCAGGTAGACCGCGCTGGTGCCCTGATGTCGGATCAGGTCGGTGCTGGAGAGGATCCCGACCAGCGGGCCGTTCTCGCCATCGGTGACCGGCAGGTGGTGGATGTCCCGCCGCGCCATGCGCAGGAGAGCATCGAAGGCCGGGGTGTCGCGGCTGACCGAGGCGACCGGCCGGGCCATGCATTCGGCCACGCGGCATCCGGGGTCGGTGCCGGCGGCCAGGGCATGGCGCAGGTCGGTGTCGGTCAGGATGCCCACGGGGATGTCTTCCATTCCGGGCTCGTGCAGCAGCAGGGCGGAGATGTCCGCCTCGGTCATGCGCTGGGCCGCCTCGCGCAGGGTGAGGCTGGTGGGCGACATGATGGGTCGTGGCGTCATCAGGGCACGCACGGGGGTGGTCAGCAGGCTGCGCTCGCCCGCCGGCGAGGTCGCGGCTGGCGCCCGCAGGCGGTCGGTGCCGAGATCGACAAACTCGCGGAAGGCCTCGTCCCGGCCGGCGAGATCGCGGGCACGACCGGCCTCGAGCTGGTAGATCAGGGCATCCTCGGTGATGCGGCCGTGCAGGTGGTCGGTGTGGGCGGTGTTGAGCAGGTCGCCCTCGCCCAGACGGTCCTGGAGCTGGTCCTGGGCGTCGTACAGTTCGGCGGCCCCGGTGCGCACGATCCACAGCTCGCCGGGGGGCGCATCTTCGGGCGGGAACGGGCTGTCTTCGCGCAGGTAGCGCAGCGTCAGGCGCCGAACGAGGCTGGTACGGGTTTCGGACGGCAGTCGTGCGAGCTCCGGGCAGCGTTCGAGGAACTCGCGAATCTCTTCCAGTTCACCGTTCATGTGCGTACCAGGCAACCTTCGTTCGCGGCGTGGGTGGTGGGGTCAGAGCAATTCTCCAGTGCCTCTGCCGGGTACTGGAGAATTGTCCCGAAGGAAAAAAGGCCGACCCGGCATGCGCCGGGCCGACCCCCGGGGGAACCGGATCCCCCTTTCTTGCATGGACGTTCGTCATGCATTTCCATTCATGGTGGGCCGAGAGGCCCGGTCATGCCGCCGGCATGACCGGGCACGACATCAGCTCGGGTTGTCGGTGCGCGGGACACGCACGCTTTCCACCAGCTCCTGGATATGCTGCGGCGGCTCCTTGGTCAGCTTCATCACGATGTAGGCCGCGACGAAGTTGAACACCGCACCAATGGCGCCGAAGCCGGTCGGGTTCACGCCGAACAGCCAGTACTCCTCGGTATCCGGGAGCATGGCGGTGCCGGAGAAGAAGAACCACCCCTTGTAGGTAAAGATGTACAGCAGGGTGGTCACCAGACCGACCAGCATGCCGGCGATCGCGCCTTCCTTGTTCATCTTCTTCATGAAGATGCCCATCATCAGGGTCGGGAACAGCGAGGCCGCGGCCAGACCGAAGGCTAGTGCTACCACCTCGGCCGCAAAGCCCGGTGGATTCAACCCCAGATATCCGGCGAACAAGATTGCGCCTGCCATGGCGATACGTCCCGCCATCAGCTCGTTTTTCTCGCTGATTCGAGGCATGAATACGCCCTTCAGCAAGTCATGCGAGATGGCCGACGAGATGGCCAGCAACAGCCCGGCCGCGGTCGACAGGGCCGCCGCGATACCACCGGCCGCCACCAGCGCGATCACCCAGCCCGGAAGACCGGCGATCTCGGGGTTGGCCAGCACCATGATGTCGCGGTCGAGGGTCACGATCTCGGAGCCTTCCCAGCCGTATTCCTCTTCCGCCATCGCGGCGAACTCTTCGTTGTCCTCGTTGTAGTACTGGATGCGGCCGTCTTCGTTCTTGTCCTCGAACGCGAGCAGACCGGTCTGTTCCCAGCGCTCCATCCAGGCCGGCTTGTCCTCGTAGGCCAGGTGGCCTTCTTCGGTGCCGATCTCGCCCGGATGCACGGTGTTGACGAGGTTCCAGATCGCCATCGCACCGACCGCCGGGGCGGTGGTGTAGAGGATGCCGATGAAGACCAGCGCCCAGCCGGCGGACTTACGCGCATCGCGCACACGCGGCACGGTAAAGAACCGGATGATCACGTGCGGCAGACCGGCGGTACCGATCATCAGCGCCATCGTCAGCAGGAACATGTTGAGCATGCTCATGCCGCCCTCGGTGGCCGAGTACATGGTGAAGCCAAGATCCACCATCGTCTGGTCCAGGGCCTCCAGCAGGTAGGTGTCCTGACCCTGCAGGGTGGAACCCAGGCCGATCTGCGGGAACACCTGGCCGGTGAGCGTCAGCGAGATGAAGACCGCGGGCACCGTGTAGGCGAAGATCATGATCACGTACTGTGCGATCTGGGTGTAGGTAATCCCCTTCATCCCGCCGAGCACCGCGTAGATGAACACCACCGCCATGCCCGATACCAGGCCAATGGCCAGCGGCACTTCAAGGATGTTGGAGAACGCGATCCCCACACCACGCATCTGCCCGATCACGTAGGTGATGGACATCGCGAGCAGCGAGATGACTGCCACCACACGCGCGACCTTCGAGTAGAACCGGTCACCGATGAATTCCGGCACCGTGAACTTGCCGAACTTGCGCAGGTACGGGGCCAGCAGCAGGGCCATCAGCACGTAGCCGCCGGTCCAGCCCATCAGGTAGGCGCCCCCGGTAAAGCCGAGGAACGCGATCAGGCCGGCCATGGAGATGAACGACGCGGCGGACATCCAGTCCGCAGCGGTGGCCATCCCGTTGGCGATGGGATTGACACCGCGGCCGGCGACATAGAACTCGCTGGTCGAACCGGCGCGCGCCCAGATGGCGATGCCGATGTACAGGGCGAAGGTCGCCCCGACCACGAGCAGGCTTAGAGTCTGTTGATCCATGACAGGCTTACTCCTCGTGGACGTTGTACTTGCGATCCAGGACGTTCATGCGCCAGGCATAAACGAAGATCAGGATGATGAAGGTGTAGATCGCGCCCTGCTGGGCGAACCAGAAGCCCAGCGGATACCCGCCGATCGAGAACGCGTTCAGCGGTGCGGCCAGAATGATCCCCAGCCCGAAGGACACGAGAAACCAGACGGCAAGGCAGATTGCCAACAGGCGCAGATGCTCGCGCCAGTAGGCCTGCCGGCTCAGGTCTTCTTGTGACATGACGTAGCTCCTCTCATAGGTTTTATTGTTCGCTGTGACTCGTCTATGCGATTCGTCACAGCTGGTACTGCACTTCAAGCTGGCCTTGCAGCTTGCGGGCCTGCCGGAAGGATTCCTTGAGGATGCGTCCCTCAAGGGTGCCCAGTTCCTCCGGCCGGATTCGGTTGTCGTCGTCGCGTCCTTCTCGCAGCGCCTTTTGCTGGGCCCGCAGGCGCAGCATCTGCAGATAGCGCAGGGCGGCGTGATAGTCGCGCGCGTCGGATTCGCGCATCACCTCCGCGGTGACGGCCTGGTCGAGACGCTCGTGGGTGCGGGTGGCCGGCAGTTCGGCGGCCAGCGCGATCACGCGTGCCGCATCCACGAACGGGGTCAGCCCCTGCTTCTTGATGTCGATGCCGTCCGCACCGCTCTTGATCTCGCCGAACAGCCCCAGCGGCGGGCGAAAGGCCTGCTGGTTGGCCGCCATCTGGCGGCGGAAGCGGCTGTTGTAGGCGGTCTTTTGCAGCAGCTGGGTGCGCAGGGCCTCTACCGGGCCGTGGTCGCCATCCACCGCGCGCAGGTCGAAGAAGATGGTGCTCTTGAGCAGGTGATCGGGCGTGCCCTGCTCGATCCAGCGGGTAAAGCGCCGATCCCACTCCGGGCCGCTCAGGCAGCACTCCGGATTGCCCGCCATGATGTTGCCGGGGCACAGCATGAAGCCGCACTCGGCGAGTGCCTCGTTCACGGCCCGGGCGTAGGGCAGCAGGCGCTCGCGGACCGCATCCGCATCGCCGGCCTCGGCATCGAACAGGATGCCGTTGTCCTGGTCGGTGACCAGGGCCTGTTCCTCGCGCGCCTGGGAGCCGAAGGCCAGCCAGGTGAAATCGATCCCTTCGATCGCCTCGTATTGGGGGCGCAGCAGGGCCAGCACGCGGCGCGTGGCGTGCTCGTTCAGGCGCGTGATCAGGCGCAGCACCTGATCCGCCTCGGCCCCCTGGCCGACGACCGCCTCGATCAGGCGCGGGACCTGGCGCAGCCGTTCGGCAATGGCCGCCACGCTGTCGGCGCGGCGAATCTCGCGCACCAGGCCGTCCAGGGTCAGGGGCTGACTGGTGAGCAGGTCGCGTTCGCCGAGCACGCCGACCAGGCGGCCGTCGCGTACCACGCACAGATGCGTCATCCCGTGTTCGGTCATCGCCTCGATGCCCTCGAAGCCCGGCGCGCTTTCCTCCAGGGCGACCGGTTCGGGCGTCATCACCGCGTCCAGCGGGGTGTCGAGGTCGACATCCTTCAGGGCGACCCGTGCCAGCAGGTCCCGCAGGGTGAAGATGCCCACCGGTCGTTGTTCGGCGTCCACCGCGACCACGGAGCCCACGCGCTCGTCGCGCATGGTGGTCAGCACCTCGCGCAGGTGTGTGTCGGGACGGCAGGTCACCGGGACGCGGGCAATGCGCAGCGCGAGCGGGGTATTCAATTGCCCGGCTGCGCCGCCGTCACGGCTGGACAGGGTGTCGAGGCCCTGTTGCAGGCGGTCCAGCAGGTTGGCCAGCCGTCGCGTGCAGAAGTCATTGAAGACGCGGGAGCGCGTGCGCAGCCGGTCGAAGTCCTCCAGGTCCAGCTCCAGGCATACCGTGTCCTCGGCCGCTCGGTGTACCGTATGAACGGCCCGGCGACCGAGCAGGGCGCCGATCGGAAAACACTCGCCGGGGATCAGTTCCCACGCCTTGCCCGAGAGTTGCTCGTCTTCGCTGGGGGTCTCGCCACGGATGCGCCCCTGGCGGATGATGTGAAAGCGGCGCGCCGGTCCGGCATCGGGATCCGTGATGCGGGCCCCGCGCGCGTAGAAGCGACTCTCCAGACGCGGTACGAGGAACTCCAGCGCGTCGGGTTCGAGCTGATCGAACGGGGCGTGGGCGCTGAGGAACTCGCGGGTGCTGTCGAGCGCGTCGGTCATGGCGGTGGCGCATTCCCCTGGGTGAACGGGATCACAGAATGGCCTTCAACCTGCAAAAAGCACGCCATAAGTGGACAGTATTGGGAATCAGTCGTTTGGATGTACGACTTTCTTGCGGGTGTTACGCAAGGTAACGCTGGTGTTTCGATGCGTGACATGAACGCTTTTTGCGAAGACAAAGGAGCCCGCGATGCCTGTATCGCAAGGTTGCATCCTCGAGCAGATTGACCAGTTTGCAGACCTCGTGCCCGAGGAGAAGGCCCTGTTGTTGCAACTGGAGAAGGACCCGAAGCGTTACGCCGCCCAGACCTGCCTGTGTGCGGCTGGCGAGGAGGCCGAGCGTTTCTACACGTTGCGTTCTGGTTGGGCCTGTGCGGTACGCGACCTGGCCGATGGGCGGCGTCAGGTCCTGGACATCTTCCTGCCGGGGCAAATCCTGGGCTTGCGCGAGATGGGGTTCAACGAGGCGCGCTCGGACTTCGTCGCGCTGACGGACATCGAGGCCTGCCCGTTTCCCCGGCGTCAGTTGACCGAGGTGTTCGAGCAGGCCCCGCGTCTGGCTTCACTGTTCTTTCTGATCCTGGCGCGCGAACAGTCGATGCTGGTGGAGCGCATCATCAACATCGGCCGCCGGCCCGCGGCCGAGCGCCTCGCGCATTTTCTCCTCGAGATGAAAGTGCGCCTGCAGCGTCCGTCCGAGGAGGTACGGCTCCCGATGAATCAGAGCGTGCTCGGGGATGCGCTGGGCATGTCCGCGGTGCATGTGAGTCGATCGTTCAGCCAGCTGCGCAAGCGGGACCTCATTAGCACGGAAGACGGAGCCATCCGAATCAAGGATATGGACGGACTGGTACGCTTCTCCGGATTCAACCAGGCCTATCTGGACTGCGAAGCCAACTGGGTGAAAAGCGCAAGCCTCGGTTGCGCGGAGGAAGCCTCATAAAGCAATCGCCCGGCTCAAGGCCGGGCGATTGCAGTGCCAGAAAGACGTCTATAGCGGGGCGCCTATAGCGGGGGGCGTCGTCCCGTGATGAAGAAGATGACCGCCAGGATCAGGCCCACCACGAAAAGAATCCATGCAATATTGGTCGCTGCGCCCGCGATCCCGCTCAGGCCCAGCACGCCGGCTACGATTCCGACGATCAAGAACATCAGTGCCCATCCCAGCATCGTCCACTCCTTTTTTGGCTGTAATCGCGCCTGAAGTGTAGGGCATGGTCCGCGCTTTTGCGCGGTCCAGCGCCCGCAGGGTGTCTCGGTTCTCATTTTTCCCGTTTCCGGGGAGCTTTTTGCTTCAGGTTAATGCCATCGTTATCCGGTCTGTTCAGGCTTTACCGCCCGCGTGATGCAGACGCATTCAACAAAGGAAAACTGTATGAACAAAGATCAGATGCTGGGGCGTAGTGAACGATTCAAGGCGCGGCTGAAACAGGAATGGGGCCGCCTGACCGATGACGAGGTGGTTGAGGCCGAGGGCAATATGGACGAGCTGGCCGCGCGGGTTCGCGAGAAATACGGTGATAGCCAGGAAAAGATTGCCGCTAAGATCAACGAACTGATGGACGAGGTGCGTAATGAAGAAGACTCCTGAGACCCCGGCTGTTCGTTGGGTGGCGATGGGGCTGGCTGCGGCAGGCCTGCTGTTTTTGTCGGCCTGTTCCGATTCGGATACGGCGGATGATGCCGGTGAAACGTTCGAAGAAACGGTAGAAGACGCCGTGGATGCCGTTGAAGAATCGGGCGATGAGGCACGCGGCTGGATCGAAGATCAGCGTGAGGGCGAAGACGAAATCCAGCGTGAGGAAGAAGAAAACGAGGAGCAATACGAAGACGAGTACTATGACGAGCACCGGGACGGAAACCCTATTCGTTTCGATTAGTCCGTAGGCGTTTGAACCAGAAGGCTGGGGCGCGGGTGGCCACGAGCGGGTGGTCATCCGCGCCCCAGCCTTTTTGTTTTTATGGGTCGTTTTAGATTGATCCCTGACTTTCGCCTTAACCTGAGTCAAAGTGGGTGTGCGCTTTGTCAATGATTGATGGCCGGGGCATGTAGATATCGGTGTAATTATGAATCGGTTCAACCATTGCGCCTTCCATGTAGCCTGGATTGAATCAAGAATCATCTCCGTTCCTTTGCCGTCCTCAAGCACGATTAGCAAATGAGAAGGAGATGAAGATGAAACGTTATCTGGCTGCCGGGGTTGCAGTATCGGCGCTCGTCCTGTTTGGTTCCCAGAGTGCGCTTGGACAGCAGGACCGTGACCGTACGACGCAGGAGCGCGACCGCACCACAGGCCTGTATATGGGTCTGGGTACGGGGTTCAGTTCATTGAAGAATGACAGCGACGAGGTCGCGGATTTTATTGGGTCCGGGACGTCGGACTACAGCATCGACGATGACGACAATGTCTGGCGCGGCTTTGTCGGTTACAACTTCAATCGCTATCTCGCGGTCGAGGGCTTCTATACCGATCTGGGCGAGGTGCACCTGCGGGGCGACCAGGACGGTGCCCATTCGAGCGTCCGCTCGACGGCCTACGGTGCCAGTGTGCTCGGGAAGTTGCCGATTGGCCCCTATGTAGAGGCCTTCGCGAAGGTCGGCGCGGCCAAGTGGGATGCGGACGTGCGCGGCAACCTGGGAGACGAGGGCCGTACGCTGCGCAGTCAGGACGGTTTCGATCCGGTCTATGGTGTCGGCATGCAGGTCAATCTGAACGCGTTCATGATTCGCGCGGAATACGAGCGCTATGACTTCGACAGCGACTACAAGATGGACGCCTTTACCGCGTCGCTGGGCTGGCGCTTCTAGGGGAGTGAAGGACGCTAAAAAAGCCTGACGGGTATCGGCGAGCAAGCCGATCCGGCTAGCCGGATCGTTTCGCCATGGCCCTGGGCAACACAGGCACGCCGCCCCGGCGCTTTGCACAGGGGCGGCGTTTTGCCGTTTGCGACCAGCTGCCTGTCAAGCGGCCTTGGCCTTGGCCAGGCCCTGCTGGCGACCCGGGCGGGCCTCCTTGAGGGTCACCAGTTCCTCGGCGCTGGTGGGGTGCAGCGGAATGGTCAGGTCCAGGTCGCGTTTGGTGGCGCCCATGCGCACGGCCACGGCAAAGCCCTGCAGCATCTCGTCTACATGGGCACCGATCATGTGGATGCCGACGACTTTTTCATTCTCTTCGGCGCAGACCAGCTTCATCGCGACGGGCGGCACCTCGCCCTTGGCGAAGGCGCGGTCCAGGCCGCCGAACTGGGTCTCGTAGATGCGCACTGAATCACCGAAGCGCTCCACGGCCTGCGGCTCGGTCAGCCCGACCATGCCGGCGGTCGGGTGGGTAAAGGTGACCGTCGGGATCTGGTCGTAGTCCACGGGCACAGGGTTCGTCTCCGGGGCATACCAGTGATCTGCCAGTCGGCGACCGGCCGCGATGGCAACCGGGGTCAGCGGACCCTTGCCTATGATGTCGCCCAGGGCATAGATGCCGTCGACGCTGGTTGCCTGCCACTCATCCACCGGGACGGTGCCATCGCGGGCCAGTTTGACACCGGCGTCTTCCAGCCCCATGTCAGCGGTGGCCGGCTTGCGGCCAACGGCCCATAGCACTTT
The DNA here is from genome assembly GCF_000378305.1 of Thioalkalivibrio sp. ALJ12. NCBI lineage: Bacteria > Pseudomonadati > Pseudomonadota > Gammaproteobacteria > Chromatiales > Ectothiorhodospiraceae > Thioalkalivibrio > Thioalkalivibrio sp. ALJ12. The sequence continues at coordinate 205,198 of NZ_KB899540.1, read as the reverse complement.
CTCGTACGGGCCCAGTTCCTGGCCGCCCTCGAGCTGGACGGTCACGGCGCCGGGCTTGCCGCCCAGGCCGGCGACCTTCACGCCCAGGTGGCGGTCGATGCCCTGGTACTCCATGTGTTGATCAAGCGCCTGCGAGACCATCGGGTCGAACATCTCCAGCACGCGGTCCTCCATCGCAACCACGTCGGTCTTCACGCCCATGGAGCGCAGCATGCCGGCCATCTCCAGGCCGATGTAACCGGCGCCGATCACGGCGATGGATTCCGGCAGTTCGGTCCACTCGAAGAAGTCGTCGGAGGTCGCGCCCAGTTCGGCCCCTTCCAGCGGCGGCACGATCGGGGCACCGCCCATCGCCAGCACGATCCGCTCGGCGGTGTATTCGGTGCCGCTGTCGCTGATCACCTTGTTCCTGTCGGTCAGGCGAGCGCGTTCCGGGATGTGGGTCACGCCCAGCTTCTCCAGGTGCCCGGCCCAGAACTGGTTCAGGCCTTTCAGCATGGCCTGGCGCTGGTTCGCCAGATCGGTGTAGCGGATGCCCTTGATCTCGACATCGACACCGAACTCGTGCGCCTGACGGGCCTGCGCAGCATGCTCGGCGGCATACCAGGTGAGCTTTTTCGGCACGCAGCCTTCGTTCACACAGGTACCGCCGAGCGGTTTCGGGTCGAACACGGCGACGCGCGCGCCGTGCGGGGCGGCGCGTTCCGCCACGGCCAAGCCGCCACTGCCGCCGCCAATCACGATGATGTCGTAGTGTTCCATGTCGGTTCCTCGAAGGGTTCGGTGAAAATGGTACATAACGACCGCGTTCCGCGCGGTCGCCAGGGTCTGCCATCCGTGTCCGGACGTCCGCCTGTGCGGGCATCCGGACACGGATGGCCACCCCACAGGGTGACCACCGGGGACGGGTCACAAGGACCCGACCCGGCAGGCGGGGTTACGCCGCCTTCTTCTCGCGGGAGATCCACTCCTGGAGATCTTCCGAGTCGCCGATGCGGTGGCCGCCCACGAATACCTGCGGGACGGTCATCGCACCGGTGGCGGCGCGCAGGCTGCGCAGGCTGGCGTCGCGGCCCAGCACGATCTCTTCGTAGTCGAGACCGGCGTTCTCGAGCATCTCCTTGGCACTGGCGCAGTACGGGCAGCCGGGCTTGGTGAAGACGACCACGTCTTCGGGGCAGGCCGCGTCCGGGGCGACGTGGGCGAGCATCGTGTCGGCGTCGGAGACCACGAAGGGGTCGCCCGGCTCGTCCGGCTCGATGAACTGCTTCTCGATCACACCGTCACGCACCAGCATGGAGTAGCGCCAGGAGCGGTGGCCGAAGCCGAGGTCGCTCTTGTCGACCAGCATGCCCATCTGCTCGGTGAACTCGCCGTTGCCGTCGGCGATGAAGGTCACGCGGTCGGCCTGCTGGTCAGCCTGCCAGGCCTCCATCACGAAGCCGTCATTGACCGAGATGCAGACGATCTCGTCGATGCCGTGCTTCTTGAGCACCGGCGCCAGCTCGTTGTAGCGCGGCACGTGGGCCGAGGAGCAGGTCGGGGTGAACGCGCCCGGCAGGGCGAAAACGACCACGTTGCGACCCTTGAACAGGTCTTCCGAGCGTACGTCGTTCCAGTCGTTGTCCTTGCGGCAGCGGAAGGTGACTTCCGGGACGCGCTGGCCTTCGCGATTTTCGAGTTCCATAAATACTCTCCTTAATTAAATGGCGCTTGCTTGTCAGTCAGGGATGAAGATTTCTTTTCGGCCGGGGTAGTTCCCGGCTACGGGACCCAAGGTAAGGCCTGGCCATCGATTGATCCAGTTTTATGTTTCTATTGTGTCATTAGTTTTCGGCTATTGTGTATGCTTGACGTCACCCGGCCAAACCCGGAAGCTTGCCACCCCGATTCGAGTTCGCCTCGATTCGAGGACCGCGTTATGGTGGTCCGTATCAGTCCCCTCGCGACGACAGGTTGTGAATCCCGCCAGGCCCGGAAGGGAGCAACGGTAGCAGCTGCGTCGGGCGCCGGGGTGTGGCGGGTGCGGGCCACCACCCTTTTCCCTGCGGCCCCGACTCCTGCGGTGATGGCCCCGCACGCGGGCTCGCGAAAGACTGCACTGACGGGGGAGGCATGAGTCACCAGGTTCTGGCCCGCAAGTGGCGTCCCGGTCGTTTCGAGGACCTGGTCGGGCAACCGCATGTGGTGCGTGCTCTGGCCAATGCCCTGAGCGGGGATCGTCTGCACCATGCCTACCTGTTCGCCGGGACGCGCGGCGTGGGCAAGACCACGATCGCCCGCATCCTCGCGCGCTGTCTGAACTGCGAGACGGGTGTTACCCCGACCCCCTGCGGTGAGTGTCGCTCCTGCGTGGAGATCGCCGAGGGCCGGCATCTCGACCTGATCGAGGTCGATGCCGCGTCGCGCACCCGCGTGGACGACACCCGCGAGCTGCTGGATAACGTCTCCTATGCCCCGACGGCGGGGCGCTTCAAGGTGTACCTGATCGACGAGGTGCACATGCTCTCCGAGAAGAGCTTCAACGCCCTGTTGAAGACGCTGGAAGAGCCGCCGGATCATGTGAAGTTCCTGCTCGCCACGACTGATCCGCAGAAGCTGCCGGTCACCGTGCTGTCGCGCTGCCTGCAGTTCAATCTCAAGCCGATGCCGCCGGCGCTGATCGCCGAGCACCTGACGCGCATCCTCGAGGCCGAAGGCTTGCAGGCCGAACCGGGCGCGCTGCTGCGCCTGGGCGAGGCGGCCGAGGGTTCCATGCGCGACGCGCTGAGCCTGACTGACCAGGCCATCGCCTACGGCGGCGATCGCCTGACCGAGTCCGATGCCTGCGACATGCTGGGCCTGCTGCCGCGAACCCGCCTGACCGGCCTGCTGGACGCGGCGTTTTCCGGTGATGGTCCGGGCTTGATGCAGGGTCTGCAGGAGCTTACGGGGCTGGGGCCTGACTGGTCCCGCCTGCTGGACGAGCTGGCGGCCCTGGTGCATCGCGTGGCCGTGGAGCAGCTGGTTCGTAGTGCCGCCGGCGCGGACGGTGACGATGCCGCCGAACGCTGGGCGCGCGAGACCGCAGCTCGGGTGGATCCGGAAACCCTGCAGCTGACCTACCAGATCCTGATCCATGGAGCCCGCGATCTGCCCTGGGCGCCGGATGCGCAGATGGGCGTGGAGATGACCCTGTTGCGTCTGCTGGCCTTTCGGCCGGAAGGGCCCGGCGAAGGGGTCGTGCCCGTCGAGCGCCAGGGCGGGGCCCCGGCCGCACCGCAAGCTGGCCCGAGTGCGGGTTCGGCCACGGCCCGGCCCGACACCACGGCGCGGTCGGCTCCGCCCCCCATCCCGGAGCCGCCGCGCGAGCGGGTTCAGGAGCGGGTGCGCGAGCCGGATCCCGGCCCGGATACCGGGCCGGCCGAGTCTGCGCCGCCACCCCGGGATGCCAAGCCTGTCATGCCCCCGGAGCCGGATTCCGGGCCCTTTGACTGGCATCGCTTTGCCGAAGGTCTGCCGACCGGCACGGTGCGCGAACTCGCGCTGCATGGCGAATTGCAGCAACTGGATGACGAAAGCGTCGTGATCGCCGTAGCCCCGGGTACGCTTTATACGGATCGAACCCGAACGCGCCTGAAGGAGGCCCTGGAGAAACGCCTCGGGCACTCGGTGCGGCTGGAGATTGTCGACCAGACACAACCCTCGCAGGCCACGCCCGCTGCACGGCTTGCGGCAGACGCAGCGGAACGTCAGGCTAGCGCCGAAACGGCGATGCGCGAGGATCCGGTGGTACAGGCCCTGGGCGAGGCCTTCGGGGCCGAACTGGGCGCGGTACGCATTCGCGAGGACCGTGCGGGTGACGAGCCGTCCGCGTCGCAATAGATTGAACGACAACCCTCGCGCACGGCGTGGGGCAGGAGAGCGAAATCATGATGAAAGGTGGCATGGGTGGCCTGATGAAGCAGGCCCAGAAGATGCAGGAAGACATGCAGAAGATGCAGGCGGAGCTGGCCGAAATGGAGATCGAGGGCCAGGCAGGCGGCGGTCTTGTGAGTGTGCTCATGACCGGCAAGTACGCGGTGCGCCGGGTCAAGATCGACCCCAGCCTGCTGGAGGACGACCGCGACATGATCGAGGACCTGGTGGCCGCGGCCATCAATGACGCCGTGCAGAAGGTCGAGTCCACCACCCAGGAGCGCATGGGCAGCCTGACCGAAGGTATGGGCCTGCCGGCCGGGATGAAGCTGCCGTTCTGATCGCGTCTCCCTGGGTCGGAACCGGCGCTGCGCGCGATGGACGCTGAACTCGACGAACTGGTGCAGGCGCTGCGCTGCCTGCCGGGTGTCGGTGCCAAGTCCGCGCGGCGTATGGCGCTGCACCTGCTGGAGCGCGACCGCGACGGTGCGCGCCGGTTGGCACGGGCCGTCGATCAGGCGGTCGAGCGCGTCGGGCACTGCCAAGTGTGCCGCACGCTGACTACCGCAGAGGTATGTCCTCGCTGCGCGGATCCCGAGCGCGACCCGGGCGTGATCTGCGTGGTCGAGAGCCCGGGCGATGTGATGGCCATCGAGTCGGCGACCGACTTTGCCGGCCGTTTCCACGTGTTGCTCGGGCGGTTGTCGCCGCTGGATGGCATTGGTCCCGAAGAGCTGGGGCTGGATCAGCTGGAGACGCGCTTGCAGGAAGAGGGCGTACGCGAGCTGATCCTGGCGACCAATACCTCGGTCGAGGGCGAGGTCACCGCGCACTACCTCGCGGAAATGGCGGCGCGCCACGGCATTCGCGCTACGCGCATCGCGCAGGGCGTGCCGACCGGGGGCGAGCTCGAGTACATCGATGCGGGGACCCTGGCGCATGCCTTGTCGGGGCGCCGCGATTACTGATCGGGATCAGGTTTTCGGGATGCATTGAATGCATTACCGTTTCCTGATATAAACCCGCGCGTCGTTTAGGAGAACATGATGGCTGACTGCATCTTTTGCAAGATCGTCGCGGGGGAGATCCCGGCGAAGGTCGTGTTCGAGGACGACCAGGTCCTGGCCTTTGAAGACCTGAATCCTCAGGCCCCGACGCATGTGCTGGTGATCCCGAAACAGCACATCGCCACCCTGAACGAACTGACCGCCGAGACGGCCCCGGTGATTGGGCACATGGCGCACGTGGCGGCACAGATTGCACGCGATCGCGGATTTGCGGAAAACGGTTATCGAACCGTGATGAACTGCAACCAAGACGGCGGGCAAACGGTCTACCATGTACACATGCACGTACTGGGCGGTCGCGCGCTGAGCTGGCCCCCGGGCTGATCGAGACAACACAACACGGACGATACGGCGTGACGCGACGGAATCATCACGGTGAAGCCAGGCAAGCAGCGCGGGGCAACAGCCCGCAGCTGGCGCCTGCGCGTGTGCCGGTCGCGCTGGCACTGGCCGTCTTGTTCGGAGTGGCCGCCACCAGTGTGGCGCATGCCGACGATCACTATTCCCTGACGTATACCCCCACCAGCACCGAGTCGACGCTTGGTGGGCCGGATCGCGTCGATGAAGAAGCCGAGTACGAATCCGAGAGCGGGACCGTGGTGGACCCGGTGGGCATGGAGCCGATCGGTGGCTCTGCCCGCTCCGCGCCCAACGTCCTGCCGATGACCGATCCGGAACCCGCCTCGGCGAGTCGCGACTGGCGCTATCAACTGACGCTGCGCACCGAGACCACTGGTGGCCTTCCGGGTGACGAGACCGGCATGGGCGTCCTCTCCAGCCGCCTGTTCGAGGTGGAAGGGGCTTACCACCAGCAGCTGGGCGCGGGCTTTGGTTATGGCTTGAACCTGGGGGTTGGTATGGAGACTCGTCCGGGCTGGTCGGACCTGGGCCCGGAGACTGAATCCACGGCCTATTTCACCGACCTCAGCTTCGGCCCCACCTTTGCGTCCGGGTCTGGCCGCTTTGACAGCCAGTTCCGTGTCGGCGTGCGCCAGTCACTGACGAGTGGAGACGATGCCCTCGGCTTCGGCTACTGGGGCCGTCATCGCGAGTTGGGTCGCAGCGCGGGGTATCTCAGCCTCGACAGTCGCCTGCGCCTGCAGAATCAGTCCGAGTTGTCGCTGAGCCTGTATTACGACGACTACTCGCTGAACACCTCAAGCGACTGGATGTCCGATCGCCTCGATTTCGAGAGTACCCGCGACTCTTCGTCGTCGGTGGTCGGCGTGGAGATGGGGCTGACGTTCTAGTCGCCTTCCCCTAGCGTTTCTCCAGCGTCCCCAGTAGGGCGGTCCAGGCCTCGAGCCGTGCCACGGGCAGGGTGCCTTGATCGACGGCCTCCCTTGCCGCGCAGCCGGGTTCGGACTGGTGCCGACAATTGCGAAATCGGCAATTGTCGGCAAGCGCTTCGATATCCGGAAACCCGCGCACCAGCGCATCGATGGATTCCAGTTCCGGCGTAAAGTCGCGCACGCCCGGCGAGTCGATCCAGGCGCCACCCCCTGTCAATGAATACCACTGTGCCGTGACCGTCGTGTGGCGGCCCTCGCCGGACACCGCGAGATCTCCCGTTTCCGGAAGCTTGATATCACCGCTGCCGTGGCGCTCCAGCAGCGCGGCGATCAGCGAGGATTTGCCCACCCCGGACTGTCCGATCAGGATGTTGGTATGCCCCCGGGCGGCCTCGGCGAGGGCGGACAGCCCGTACCCACTGCGGGCGCTGACATGCAGGGGGTCAAGGTCCAGGTGAGCGTAAGGGGCCAGCCAGTCCCCCGTGTTGGCGGGTCCCGCGTCCTGCTTGTTCACCAGGATCCGTGGCCGTGCGGGGAGGTTGTATACCGCAACCAGGAAACGGTCGATCAAGTACCGCGCCGGCATCGGGGAGGGCGCGATCACGATCCAGACGGTGTCGATGTTGGCCGCGATGACCTTGCGCCGGCCAAAGCCGTCCTGGCGCACCAAGGTATTGTCCCGGGCCAGGCGCCGCTGAACCTGCTCGCCGGTCGCATCCATCTCCACGCGATCACCGCAGGCGAGATCCTTCACCCGGCGGTGCAGCCGAATGCGGCGCGGCACCGCGTTCGCCGGCGCCGCGATGTCGGCCATCTGGTTGTGGCGGGCGTGAACCCGGCCGACCCGGCTCAAGAGGTCGGACCAGCCGGTGCCGTGCTGGTCACGCTGTTAGTCAAAGAGCGCATCGATGCGGGCGGCGCAGATCAAGTCGTTCTCCGTCAGGCCACCCACCGCGTGCGTCGAGAATTGCACCGAGCAACGGTTGTAGCCGACCGCCATGTCCGGGTGGTGATCCTCGACATGGGCGATCCAGGCCACCGCGTTCACGAACGCCATCGTCTCGTGAAAGTTCTTGAATTTGAAGCCGCGCTGGATGCTGCGGCCGGCCTCGTCGATGCCCCAGTGGCTGTCCAGCTGGCCGAGGCCGCGCTCGGCGTCCGCGCGCGACATCGGCTCGGTGAACCCTTCACAGGCCTGGCAGTGCTTGGTCTTCAGGTCACTCATCGAACTGGTAGTACTCCGCGTTCAGGTAGGCCACCACCGCCTCGATCTCGTCGTCGAACCAGTTGGTGCCCAGTTGTGCGTTGCAGTTGTTGACCTGCCGGACCAGGTGGTCATAGTCGCCAACGATCCGGTTGTCGCGCGTGTACAGGTCCGTACCGTCGCCACCGACCATGTCGGCATGACAGCTGATGCAGTTGTCCTGATGCAGGTTCTTGCCCTTCTGGATGTCGTCGGCCTGGGCGGTGCCCAGCGAAAAACCGAGGCCCAGGGCCGCAAGGCTTGAGATGATCAGTCGCATGATTCCCTCCTTTGTGGGGAATGGATCCGGCGGGGCCGTATGGCCCCCGAGACCTTGGCCGCGTTGCAGGTGAGCAAAACGGACAACGTCATCCTGGACCATGATGATAGACTTTGAGCGCACAGGAAAGGAGCGGGCATGGCAGCGAGCGCCGAAAACCTGATCTGGATCGATCTCGAGATGACCGGCCTGGATCCCCAGAACGACCGAATCATCGAGGTGGCCACCATCGTCACCGACAAGGAACTCAACATCCTGGCGGAGGGCCCGGTCCTCGCGATCTACCAGCCCGCCGACGTGCTGGATGCGATGGACGAATGGAATCGGCGCACGCACGGGGCCTCCGGCCTGATCGAGCGCATCCGCCACAGCAGTACGGACGCGGCCGCCGCCGAACGCGAGACGATCGACTTCCTGTCCGACTATGTGCCGAAAGGGGCCTCGCCGATGTGCGGGAACTCGATCTGTCAGGATCGGCGTTTCATGGCGCGCCTGATGCCGGAGCTGGAGGCCTATTTCCACTACCGTAACCTGGACGTCTCCACGCTCAAGGAGCTGGCCCGACGCTGGGCCCCCGACGTGCTCTCGAAGCTGCAGAAGAACGCCTCGCACCAGGCGTTGCAGGACATCCGCGACTCCATCGACGAACTTCGCGTCTACCGCGAACACTTCATCCAGCTGCCGCCCGCCGCCGCCCACGACTGATCGCGCCCTGCGCTCTAGGGCTAGGCCTGGTTCGTCCTCTGGAGTTTACGGTGCCTTCGGCCGGCCGCCTGCCTGCGCTGTTTCGCCAGCGCGCCGCGAGGTACTTTCTTGCTTGCCCAAGAAAGTACCCAAAGAAGGGCACCCGGATTCCGCCCGGGGACCTTGCTCCAGGGCCCTCGGGCCGGCGGCGCTGAAACTCGCTTCGCTCAGACAGTCAGCGCCTCTCTTCCGTCCCGAGGACCCTTCCGCAAGGGGCTTCATACGGGGGGGGATGAAGGTCAAGACAACGGCGGCCCTAAAGTCTGCACCAGTGGATGGAGGCTGGGTGTTCGGACATCTTGGCACGCGGGGCCTTCGGCCCTGGCGTGCCGCGCCCGCCAGGGGGCGCCAGATCCCATCGTAGGATGCTGATGAGCGCAGCGAATCGCATCAGGGTTGCCCCGGCGTTGGCAGGGTGCGTTTCGCTGCGCTCAACGCACCCTACAGCTCGGGGCTTACCGCAGAGGTTGGAATACCACTTGTTTTGACCTTTCCTCCCGATATGAGCCCCTTGTGGAGGGCGTGACAGGCCGGAGAAAAGGCGCTGACTGTTTGAGCGAAGTCAAAGGCGTAGCGAGTTTCAGCGCCGCCGGCCTGGCGCGTCCGGAGCAAGGTCCCCGGGCGAATCCCGGGCGTGTTTCTTGGTTACTTCTTTGCACGAGCAAAGAAGTAACTCGCGGTGCGCTCGCGAGTGAGCGCAGGCAGGCGGCAGGCCGCAGCCACCGTAAACTCTAGAGGCCGAACCAGGCCCAACTTCAACGGCACTGCCAACCGACCGCAGGCGGCTGCACTAAGACCGGCGCCAAGAGCGGCCGGCAGGCGGAGGCTAGTAGAAACGGCCGAGGGCGCCGCGAACCTGCACCTCGGTCTCCGGCGTCAGGTGCGCGCCCAGCTCCAGCGGATGATCCGGCAACAGCAGCACCACCGACGAGCCGAGGTTGAAGCGCCCCATCTCGGCCCCGCGCTCGAGCGTGATCTCGCGATCCGGGTATTCGCTGCAGCTGTAGGGCTGCCCGGCCGGCGGCGTCACCTCGCCCGCCCATACCGTCTCGATCGAGCCGACGTTCTGGGCTCCGATCAGGGCGACGGCCATCGGCCCGAAATGCGTGTCGAAGCAGGCCACCACGCGCTCGTTGCGGGCATACAGGCGCGGGACATGGCGCACGATGCGCGGCGCGACCGAGAACAGCCGGCCGGGCACATGCAGCATGTGGGTCAGCGTGCCGGTCAACGGCATGTGCAGCCGGTGGTAATGCCGCGGCGACAGATAGAGCGTTACGAAATGGCCATGCCGAAACGGTTCGGCAAGGTCTTCCTCCCCGCCCAGAAGCTCCCGCACCGTATAGTGGTGGCCCTTGGCCTGAAAGATCTGGCCGGCCTCGATGCGCCCGGCCGCGCTGACCCGCGAGTCGGCGGGGCTGACGACCGTGTTGTCGTCACCCGCCAGGGGGCGGGCGTCCTCGCGCAGCGCCCGTGTGAACAGGGCATTGAAGCTGGGGTAGGCCCCGATGTCGGGCTCCGCCGCCTCGTCCATGTTCAGCCCGTACTGGCGCACGAACCAGCGCAGCAGCGGCTGGACGCGCGGAGTCTCGATGCGGGCCAGGCGGTGCACGACCCGCGACAGCGCATGCTGCGGCAGCAGGTGGGAAGCTCGGGCCAGCCAGGGGTCTAGGGCACTCATCGGAATACTCGGTTCGGGCGCACGGGACGAAAGCGAGCCGGTATGATGACGGCCCCCACGCCAATGGGAAAGGCCCAAATGGAATCCACCACAGGACTGCGCACGCTGCGCGACTTCATCCGCTTTGGCGCGAGCCAGTTTCGCGCGGCCGGGCTGAGCTTCGGCCACGGGACGGACAACGCATTCGACGAGGCCGCCTGGCTGGTGCTGCATACGCTGCATCTGCCGCTGGATCTGCCCGAGAGCTGGTGGTCGTCGAACCTGAGCGAGGCCGAACGCACGCGGGTGATTGCGGTGCTGCGCACGCGCATCGAGACCCGCAAGCCAGCGGCCTATCTGACCGGCGAGGCCTGGTTTGCCGGGCTGCCTTTCTTTGTCGACGAACACGTGCTGGTGCCGCGCTCGCCCCTGGCGGAGCTGATCGCGGTCGGTTTCGAACCGTGGATCGAGGCCGATTCGGTGGAGCGGGTGCTGGATCTGTGCACGGGCGGCGGCTGCATCGGTATCACCACGGCGCTGGCCCTGCCGCAGGCACAGGTCGATCTGAGCGATGTCTCCGAACCGGCGCTGGCCATCGCAGCGCGCAACATCGAGCGCCATGGCGTCGGTGAGCGCGTGCAGGTGCGGCACTCCGATGTCTTCGATGCGCTGGGGACGGAGGATCGCTACGACCTGATCGTGAGCAATCCGCCCTATGTTGATGCCCGCGACATGGCCGAGCTGCCGCAAGAGTACCGCCACGAACCCGAATTGGGCCTGGCTGCGGGCGAGGACGGGCTCGACATCGTGCGCCGCATCCTGGCCGATGCGCGCCGCCATCTGACCGAGGACGGCGCGCTGATCGTCGAGGTCGGCAACAGCCAGCCCGCGGTGGAGGAGGCCTTTCCGGATCTGCCGCTGATCTGGCTGGAGTTCGAATCCGGTGGCCACGGGGTCTTCCTCGCGTATGCCCGGGATCTTCCGTAGTCTTCGCGGGCTGGGAATGAACAGAAACGAAGGAAACACGGCAATGATTCGAGTGGCAGTGGCGGGCGCCGCCGGGCGCATGGGGCAGAACCTGGTGCAGGCCGTCGAGGATCACCCCGGAGGCACGCTGGGGGCGGCGAGCGAACGACCGGGCAGCGAGCGTCTCGGTACCTCCGTGGGGTCGGCGGCCTCGGTCCAGCTGGTCGAGGACCTGGCGACCGTGGCCGATGACTTCGACGTCCTGATCGACTTCACCAGCCCTGAGGCGACCATGCAGCACCTGGAGCTGTGCCGCACGCACGGCAAGGCGCTGGTGATCGGTACCACGGGCCTGGATGCCGCGCAGGAGCAGCGGCTGCGAGACGCGGCCGGGGCGATGCGCATCGTCTATGCGCCGAACATGAGCGTCGGGGTGAACCTGACCTTCAAGCTGGTCGAGCTGGCCGCCCGTGCCCTGGGCGACAGCGTGGACGTCGAGATCCTCGAGGCGCACCACCGGCACAAGGTGGATGCCCCCTCGGGTACGGCCCTGAAGCTCGGCCGGGTGGTGGCCGAGACCCTGGGGCGCGACCTGGAGCACGACGCCGTCTACGGCCGCGAGGGCCAGACCGGGGCGCGCGACCGGCGCACTATCGGATTCGCGACCGTGCGCGCCGGCGATATCGTGGGCGAGCACACCGCGCTGTTCGCCGGCGACGGGGAACGCATCGAGATCACCCACAAGGCCTCCAGCCGCGGGATCTTCGCCTCGGGTGCGGTGCGTGCGGCGGTATGGCTGGCTGGTGCCGAACACGGCCTGTACGACATGCAGGACGTACTGGGGCTGCGGGAGCTCTAAGATCCAGCTGCTTTAGGGAGACGCTGATTTAATCGCACGTCCGCGTTGGTGCCCCCTGTTTTCCGAGACAAGGCGCGTCGCGCAGCGGGTAGTGGTTCTACCCGCAAGCGGCGCAACGAAGGATCGGGGAACAGGGGGCACCAACCCCACAAGCCATTGAACGCAGGGGCTCGGCCGCTTTTGCGCGGGAACGGCGTTGCGGTTCCCTTGTGCAGAATGACTGCACGGCAGTCACCGCGCCTTGTTCGCACGCAAAAGCGACTCGAGCGCGGACGTGCGATTAAGTCAGCGTCTCCCTAGCTACGCGGCTTGAAGCCGGGCGGGTGGCGCGCGATCCAGACGACGAAGTCCTGCACGACCGGCTCGGCGAGCAGGGCCTCCGCGGTGTTCAGGTGCTCGGCCAGGGTCTGCTCGTCAAAGTGCTTGTGGATGTGGTCGTGGCAGGGGCGGCAGACCCAGAGGATTCGCTGTTCGCGCTCGCTCCGACTGAACAGGCGCCGGATGCGCTTGCGGCGGTGCTGCTTGCGCGGGATCAGGTGATGCCGCGTCAGGTCGTCCATCGACCGGCCGCACAGCCCGCAGGCCGGTGGCGGGCCGGGCACCCCGGGCGTCATGGCTTCGTCCTGGCTCACGGCATGTCGTGTGCGCCCCCGGCGGGAGGCGATGTGCGGCCACCCATGCGGCAGCGCGGGGGTGGCTCCGTGATCGCGTAGGCCGGATCGCCCAGGTCCATAATGCAGGGCGCACCCTCGGGATCGACAATCCGCTGCAGCATGCCGCCGAGGGCGTCGAGGCTGTCGCGCCGGGGGAGTTCGCCGACCTGGCGCGAGGTGATGGGCTCCCAGTCGCCGTTGTGCTCCTCCGCGATCTCGAAGCCGAACGGGAAGAAGCCGGGGACCCCCAGGCGGATGTCGGTGACCACGAGCCGGTCGGGGCCCTCGTCATGCGCGGTGCGATGAAAGCGCAGGAAGTCGCCGGAGAACCACTGCAGGCGCTGCCCGTCTTCCAGCGCCAGCGCGGCCTCGCGCAGTTCCGGGTCACCGCGCTCGAAGCGTTCGAAGTCGGGTCGGATCGGGTCGTCGAAGATGCCGACCCAGGCATCCAGGAACTCGTCGCCGTTGATCACGGTGACACGCCACAGCAGCAGGTTGAACGGGGTCGGCTGGACCATTCGCGGTTGCTCTTCCAGCTCCATCGCCGCCAGCACGGGCTGGATGCGGTGGTCGATCCAGGCCTTCAATGCCAGGCCGGAGCCGGCATAGACGGTCGAGAGTACGAGCCCGGCGACCAGCAGGCGCGGGGCGAAGCGGTAGAACAGCGCGCCGATCGCCGCGACCAGCAGCGGCAGGGTGTAGAACGGGTCGATCACGAAGATCGAGCCCGTGGACAGGGGGCCGACTGGCAATGGCCAGAGTACCTGGGTGCCGTAGGTGGTCAGCAGGTCGTTCAGCGAGTGGGTGGCCCAGATCAGGAAGAAGAACAGCCACCAGCGGCCAAAGCCGATTTCCCGCGTTGCCGGGACCTTGGCGAGCAGCCCCGCGACGCCGGTGGCCACCAGCAACTGCACCAGCCAGGAGTGCGTAAAGCCCCGGTGGTGGATGAACTCCGATACCGCGTCCCCGTAAGCTATGAACGCGTCCAGGTCGGGCAGCAGCGCGACACCGGCGCCCAGTACCACGGCCTTGCGCCCCAGGCGGGAGCCGAGGGTGAGGCCGCCGATCACGGCGCCGAGACTGGCGTGGGTAATGGGGTCCATGCGCGATAATTCCTTTGTTTAAGGCCCGTGAATTACGAGCCTGCGACCGGGTCACGGGGCGCGAGTTCGGGCGATCAAACCAGAGCGGTGGACATGACTCAAGCCACAGCGGCGAAAGACTGGCATTTCTGGGTGGACCGGGGCGGGACGTTCACCGACCTGGTCGCACGTGATCCGGCGGGGCGCCTGCACACCCGCAAACTGCTGTCGGAGAACCCGGAGGCCTACCGCGATGCGGCCGTGCAGGGTATTCGCGATCTGCTGGAGCTCCCGGCCGAAGCACCCATTCCGGAGGGCGTGGTACACGAGGTGCGCATGGGCACGACCGTGGCCACCAACGCCCTGCTCGAGCGCAAGGGGGAGCCCACACTCCTGGTGATCACTGAGGGGCTGGAGGATGCGCTGGCGATCGGCCATCAGGCGCGCCCCGATCTTTTCGCCCGCGAGATCCACCTGCCGTCCCCGGTCTACGCACGGGTGGAGCCGGTGCACGAACGGGTGAATGCGGCCGGCGAGGTCCTCATCCCGGTCGATCTGGACGCGCTGAGGCCGCGGCTGCAGGCGGCGCTGGCGGACGGCATCCGGTGTGTGGCCATCGTCTGCCTGCATGGCTATCGCTATCCGGCGCACGAGCAGGCGATCGCCTCGCTGGCGCGCGAACTGGGGTTCGCCGAGGTCGCGACCAGCCACGCGACCAGCCCGCTGATCAAGCTGGTCCCGCGCGGCGAAACCACGGTGGTCGACGCCTATCTCTCGCCGGTGTTGCGCCGTTATGTCGAACAGGTGGCGGGTGAGCTGGGCCGTGTACCCCTGCGGTTCATGCAGTCGCATGGCGGGCTGGTGGACGCGGCCCGGTTTCGCGGGCGCGACGCGATCCTGTCGGGGCCGGCCGGGGGGATCGTCGGGGCACTCAAGACCGCCGGTCCGCTCGGCTTCGAACGCCTGATCACCTTCGACATGGGGGGCACCTCTACCGATGTCGCGCATCTGGCGGGGGCGCTGGAGCGCCGCCAGGAGAGCGAGGTGGCCGGTGCGCGGCTGCGTGTGCCCATGCTCGATATCCATACGGTCGCGGCCGGGGGCGGATCGATCTGCCGCTTCGATGGCATCCGTCTGCGCGTGGGACCGGAGTCCGCCGGCGCCCAGCCCGGACCTGCCTGCTACGGCCAGGGCGGGCCGCTGACCGTGACCGACTGCAACCTGCTGCTGGGGCGGCTGCGCCCGGAGTACTTCCCGGCGGTGTTCGGGCCGGATCGCGACCGGCCACTGGATGCGGAGCCGGTGCGCCGACAGTTCGCGGAGCTGGCCGCCGCGGTGGCGGCCGCGACCGGGGAACCCGCGACCCCGGAGAGTCTGGCCGAGGGGGCGCTGCAGATCGCGGTGGAGCATATGGCCCAGGCGATCAAGACCATATCGGTGCAGCGCGGGCATGACGTCTCGCGTTATGCGCTGGTCTGTTTCGGGGGCGCCGGGGGGCAGCACGCCTGCCGCGTGGCGGAGCAGCTGGGCATGCGGCATATCCTGTTTCATCCGCTCGGTGGCGTGCTGTCCGCCTACGGCATGGGGCTGGGCGAGTTGCGCGCCCTGCGCGAACGCAGCCTGGAGTGGCCGCTGGACGAGCCGCATGCCGGGGCGATCGAGTCCGCCCTGGCGGAACAGGTCGCGGCTGCCCGCGCCGCGCTGACGGATCAGGGCGTGGCAGCAGCGGACATGCGCATCGAGCGGCGGCTGCATCTGCGCCTGGCCGGTTCGGACACCGCGCTGGAGGTCCCGGCGGGCGAGCCCGCGGCGTTGATGGCGGCCTTTGCCGAGGCCTACCGCGCGCGCTACGGCTTTGCCCCGCCGGATCGTGAGCTGGTGGTGGCGATCGCGACGGCCGAGGCGATCGCCGCCCCGAGGGAGACCGCACCGGAGCGCATGGCGGCAGCGGCGGCCCAGGGGCCTGCGCCGGAGGCGGATACGGTCGCGATGGTCATCGACGGCGACCAACGCCATGTGCCGCTGTACCGGCGGGAATCCCTGCAGCCCGGCATGACCCTGGCCGGTCCGGCCATCGTGATCGAGCCGACCGCGACGCTGGTGCTGGAGCCCGGCTGGGCCGGGTGCATCGAGGCGGACGGGACCCTGCGGCTGGATCGCGAGCGGGGCAGCGCGCGGCGTCCGGGCGCGGCGGCAACAAGCCCCGAGGCCGTCCCGCGCGATCCGATCCTGCTGGAGGTGTTCAACAACCGCTTCATGGCGATCGCCGACCAGATGGGCTTCACCCTGCGCAACACCGCGCACTCGGTGAACATCAAGGAGCGCCTGGATTTCTCCTGTGCACTGTTCGACACCGAGGGCCGTCTGGTCGCCAATGCCCCGCACATGCCCGTTCATCTCGGCTCCATGGGGGCCAGCGTGCGCGCGGTGGTGGAGGCGTTCGCCGGCGACCTGCGCCCGGGCGATGCCTTCGTGCTGAACGACCCCTACAACGGCGGCACCCACCTGCCGGACATCACCGTGGTCACGCCGGTGTTCCTGGATGGGGGTGAACAGGTGACCGAAGACCCGTCTGCAGCGGCCGGTGCCCCCGCGTTCTTCGTCGCCTCGCGCGGGCATCACGCCGATGTCGGCGGCATTACCCCGGGCTCCATGCCCGCGTTCTCCACATGCCTTGAGGAGGAGGGCGTGCTGATCCCGCCCACCCGGCTGGTGCGCGACGGGGTATTCGACAGCGACCGCATGCGCGCGCTGCTGGGCGAGGGGCCGTGGCCGACGCGCAACCCCGATCAGAACCTCGCCGATCTCGAGGCCCAGGTCGCGGCCAACCGCAAGGGACTGGAGGAGCTGGGCCGGCTCCTGGATGAGTACGGCGCGGCCATGGTGACAGCCTATATGGGCCACGTGCTGGACAACGCGGCCGAGGCGGTGGAACGGCTGATCCCGCAGCTCGAGGCCGGCACGTTCGCGTATCCGATGGACAACGGCGCCGAGGTGCGGGTACAGGTCGCCCCCGGTCCCGCCGACCGGCGCCTGCGCATCGACTTCACCGGTACCAGCGCGGTACGCGGGGACAACTTCAACGCGCCGAGCTCCATCGTGCGCGCGGCGGTGCTGTATGTACTGCGTACCCTGCTGGAGGATGCGATCCCGCTGAACGATGGCTGCCTGGCGCCGGTCGACCTGGTCATTCCGGAGGACGGCCTGCTGAACCCGGCGCCGCCCGCCGCGGTGGTGGCCGGCAATGTCGAGACCTCGCAGGTGGTCACCGATGCCCTGTTCGGGGCGCTGGGGGTGCAGGCGGCGGCCCAGGGCACGATGAACAACCTGACTTTCGGCAATGCCGACTACCAGTGCTACGAGACGATCGCCGGCGGGGCCGGCGCGGGGCCGGGTTACGCCGGGGCCAGCGCGGTGCAGACCCACATGACCAACTCGCGGCTGACCGACCCCGAGGTGCTGGAGAGCCGCTTCCCGGTGCGGGTGGAGCGCTTCGCCTACCGCCGCGGCTCAGGGGGGCAGGGGCATTATCCGGGCGGTGATGGAGTGATCCGCCGGCTCGGGTTCGACCAGGCGATGGAGGTCGTGCTGTTGTCCAACCGTCGCCGGGTGCCGCCGTTCGGGATCGCCGGTGGCGGGCCGGGTGCGCCGGGGGATGATGCGATCCTGCGCGCCGACGGCACGCGCGAACCGATGTCCGCCTGCGATCGCCGCCATGTAGAGCCAGGGGATGCGATCGAGATACGCACACCCGGCGGCGGTGGCTACGGAGACCGTCGCAGCGATGCGTAGGCGTTGAATCGCGGGAACCGGTCACACTTCCCGGGGTCCATGTTGCACTCAAGGGGAGATGCGGCATGCAGCGGATGATGGAGTGGGCGGAGCAGGGACGCGTGCCGGATATGCTGGTGCGTGCGGGGATCCGCCTGCTGCTGGCGGAGCGCCTGGCAGAGGTCTCCGGCACGGCCGAGGAGACCATGGAACGGCGCTACGCCCTGATCGAATCCATGCGCGCTTCTCCCGTTGCCCTGTCCACCGATATTGCCAACGAGCAGCACTACGAGATCCCCACCGCTTACTTCGAGCATTGCCTGGGCCCGCGCCTCAAGTACTCCAGCGCCTGGTGGCCGGAGGGTGTCGACACCCTGGAGGCGGCCGAGGTCGCGATGTTGCGCCTGACCTGCGAGCGCGCGGGGATTGCCGACGGCCAGCGGGTGCTCGAGCTGGGCTGCGGCTGGGGGTCGCTGTCGCTGTGGATGGCCGAGCAGTACCCCGGCGCACGGATCACCGCCGTCTCCAACTCCAATACCCAGCGGGCCTTTATCGAGGCCCGGCGCGATGCCCTCGGGCTTGCCAATCTCGAGGTCCTGACCGCGGACATGAACACGTTCGCCCCACCGTCGCCGGGCTTTGACCGGGCGGTTTCGATCGAAATGTTCGAGCACATGCGCAACTGGCCGGAACTGCTGCGGCGCATTGCCGGGTGGCTCAATCCCGGCGGGCGCTTCTTCATGCATGTGTTCGCCCATCGCGAACACGCGTATGTGTTCGAGTCCGAGGGCGAGCATGACTGGATGGGGCGGCACTTCTTCCGCGACGGCCTGATGCCGTCGGACGACCTCGCGCGGCACTTCCAGGAGGACCTGCGTGTGATCCGCCAGTGGCGCGTCGGTGGGCAGCACTATGCCCGCACGCTCAACGCCTGGCTGGCCCGCCAGGATCGTGCCCGCGACACGCTGATGCCCCTGTTCGAGACGGCCTATGGTGCACAGCAGGCGGCACTCTGGTTCCAGCGCTGGCGGATCTTCTACATGGCCTGCGCGGAGCTGTTCGACTACAGCGGCGGGGACGAGTGGTTCGTCTCCCATGTGCTGTTCGAACGGCCGGGAGACTGATCGCGATGGAGACACTGATGGCGTTTCTCTGGGGCCTTATGGCCAGCCTGCTCCTGATGACCCTGGTCTGGGCCGGCAGCGTCTGGCGCCACGACGCCAGCCTGGTCGACCGCTTCTGGGGCCTGGGCTTCGTGGTCGTGACGCTGGTCTGGTGGGGGCTTGCGGGCTGGCCGGCGCAGGGCCTCTGGATCGTGATCCCGGTGCTGCTGTGGGGGCTGCGGCTGTCGCTGTTCATTACCTGGCGCAACTGGGGTCACGGCGAGGACGGGCGCTATACCGACATGCGCGAGGGGCTGTCGGAACGAGGGTTCGCCGCGCGCAGCCTGGTCACGATCTTCTGGCTGCAGGGTGCGCTGGTGGCCGTAATCGGCCTGCCGATGCTGGCGGTGACGAATGCCGTGAGTGTCTGGTGGCCGCTGGCCGCCCTGGGCGCGGCCGTCTGGGCGCTGGGCACGCTGTATGAATCGGTCGCGGACGCACAGATGGCGCGCTTCCGGGCCGACCCTGCACGGCGGGGCGAGGTCATGGACCAGGGCTTGTGGCGCTACAGCCGCCACCCGAACTACTTCGGCGAGATCGTCGTCTGGGTGGGCTACGGCTTGCTCGCGCTGGCCGTCGGGGGCTGGTGGGCGGTGCCCTCGGCGATCCTGATGATCGTGCTGATCCTGCGTGTGTCGGGCGTCACGTTACTGGAAAAACGTCTGCATGCCTCGCGGCCGGGCTATGCGGACTATGCGCGGCGCACCAATACGCTGATCCCGGGTCCGCCACGATCTTAAGGAAACACCGATCCGCCGCCGATTTCGGTGGCACTCCCTTGCTGTGCTTTCCCCGTCCGCGCTATAAAGCGCGCATCTTTCCGGTCTTCCGACGCGCGTTGGAGGCCGAGTTTCCCGATCGCCGATCTCACAGCAGGGCCCTACGCACGCATGAGCGCTACGCCGAGTCCCGTCCAGACCATTGAACTGAAAGGGCGCATGATGCTGGTGTCGGTGCTGCGGGTGTTCCAGACCGACCCCCGGCAGCTCGGCGAGCAGCTGATCGCACACCGGGAACAGGCCCCGGATCTGATGCGCGACATGCCCATCGTGCTGGACCTCGAGCCGGTGGCCGAGGCCCCCGAGAGCGACCTGCAGGCGACCATCGAGCAGGTGCGCGCCGAGGGCTTCAAGCTGATCGGCCTGCATGCCGGCGAGGTCGCCGAGCGTCTGCAGAGCTATTCCGAGCTATTCGATGTGTTGCCCGTGCTGCAACTGGGTGGCCGCGGTGGCGCGCCCAGTGGCGAGGTGCCCCTGGATGAAGGCGAGCCGCCGGAGCCGGCGCCGAGCAAGAAGGGCAAGAAATCCGCGGACAGGTTGGCCGAGGCCGCCCCCGCGGTCCACAGCGCGACCCGTGTGGTGGATCGTCCTGTCCGTTCCGGGCAGCAGATCTACGCCCGCGGCGGCGACCTGCTGGTGACCGGGGCGGTGTCCGCCGGTGCTGAACTGCTCGCGGATGGCCACATCCATGTGCTGGGTCCTCTGCGCGGGCGGGCACTCGCCGGCGTGCGGGGCCTGGAGACGGCTCGGATCTTCTGCCGGCGACTGGATGCAGAGCTTTTGTCTATCGCGGGACATTACCGGGTGGCCGAGGATATCGCCGAGTCCGAGCGCGGCGAGAACCGGCTGGTGACACTCGCGGGCGAAAGCCTCAAGATCGCTGAAATCTGAGCGAGCGGCGTGGGGCCGCTCGGCCTTGCACATGCCCTCGCACGACGACCAAGGAGAAGCAGCCACCATGGCACGCATCGTAGTGATTACCTCGGGCAAGGGCGGGGTCGGCAAGACCACCACCTCTGCCGCGATCGCCACCGGTCTGGCCCTGCGCGGCCACAAGACGGCCGTGATCGATTTCGACGTCGGTCTGCGCAACCTGGACCTGATCATGGGCTGCGAGCGCCGTGTGGTGTACGACTTCGTCAACGTGATCAATGGCGACGCCAACCTGAAACAGGCGCTGATCCGCGACAAGCGCGCGGACAACCTGTACATCCTCCCGGCCTCGCAGACGCGCGACAAGGATGCCCTGAGCCAGGAAGGCGTGGAACGCGTGCTGAACGAGCTGTCCGAGGACTTCGAGTACATCATCTGCGACAGCCCGGCCGGTATCGAGCGGGGCGCGCTGATGGCGGCCTACTTTGCTGACGAGGCCATCGTGGTCACCAACCCCGAAGTCTCCTCGGTGCGTGACTCCGACCGCATCCTCGGCATCCTCGCCAGCAAGACCCGGCAGGTGGAACAGGGCGGCGAGCCGATCCAGGGGCGTCTGTTACTGACCCGCTATGCCGCGGAGCGCGCCGCGCGCGGCGAGATGCTCAGTATCGAGGACGTGGGCGAGATCCTGGCCATCGACCTGCTGGGTGTGATCCCCGAGTCGCAGGCCGTGCTGAACGCCTCGAATGCCGGCCAGCCCGTGGTGCTGGACGAGGAATCCGACGCCGGTCAGGCCTACCAGGATGCAGTGGATCGCTTCCTGGGCGAGGAGCGCCCGCTTCGCTTTGTCGATGTACCGAAGAAGGGCTTCTTCGGACGCCTGTTCGGGGGCTGACCATGGGCATCTTCGACTACTTCCGCCAGCCGCGGCAGAAAAGCGCCAGTGTTGCCAAGGAACGCCTGCAGATCATCGTGGCGCGCGAACGTGCGGCCCGGGGCGGGCCGGATTATCTGCCCGCGATGCAGCAGGAGCTCTTGCAGGTGATCCGCAAGTACGTGAAGGTCAACGACGACGCCGTGCAGATGAACGTCGACCGTGAGGGCGACTGCGAGGTGCTGGAGTTGAATATCACCCTGCCCGACGATCGGGGCTAGCATATGTTCAGCCCGTCTCTCGCTGTAGGAGCTCAGCCCCCTGAGCGATGGGGAGCCAGGCCCGGCCCCCATCGGCCAGAGGGCTGGCCTCCTACGGTGGGTTGCCCCGGCCCCATCGGCTTGACATCGGCATAAGGCACATGATCCGTCCATGAGAATCCTGGTCACCGGCAGCGCCGGTTTTATTGGCAGCGCCCTCTCCCTGCGCCTGCTGGAGCGGGGCGACGAGGTCATCGGCGTCGACAACCTCAACGACTACTACGATGTCTCGCTGAAAGAGGCACGCCTGGCGCGCACGCAGGACCACCCGAGCTATACCGAGGTCCGCGAGGACATCGCCGACCGCGCGGCGATGGAGCGGGTGTTTCGCGAGCATCGCCCGGAGCGGGTGGTCAACCTGGCGGCCCAGGCCGGGGTGCGCTACTCGCTGGAGAACCCGGCGGCCTATGTCGACACCAACCTGGTCGGGTTCGGCAACATCCTGGAGGGCTGCCGGCACAACGGCGTGGAGCACCTGGTCTACGCCAGCTCCAGCTCCGTCTACGGCGCCAACACCACGATGCCGTTCTCGGTACACGACAACGTCGACCACCCGCTGAGCCTCTACGCCGCGAGCAAGAAGGCCAACGAGCTGATGGCGCATACCTATGCGCATCTGTACCAGCTCCCGGTGACGGGCCTGCGCTTCTTTACCGTCTACGGCCCCTGGGGCCGGCCGGACATGGCGCTGTTCCTGTTCACGAAGAAGATCCTGGCGGGCGAGCCGATCGACGTCTTCAACTACGGCCACCACCGCCGCGACTTCACCTACATCGACGACATCGTCGAGGGCGTGATCCGCACGCTGGATCGTCCGGCGCAGCCCAACCTCGACTGGACCGGCGCCGAGCCCGACTCGGCGACGAGTGCGGCCCCCTACCGGCTGTACAACATCGGCAACCACGAGCCGGTGGAGCTGATGCGCTACATCGAGGTGCTGGAAGACTGCCTGGGCAAGAAGGCCGAGAAAAACCTCCTGCCCCTGCAGCCGGGCGATGTGCCGGACACCTACGCCGACGTCGAGGCCCTGCGCGAGGACGTGGGCTATGCCCCCGCGACCGCGGTGGAAGACGGTATCGCCCGCTTTGTTGAGTGGTATCGCGAGTACTACCGCGTCTGACGGGTCACCCCCAGTACCCCTGCCGGAACCACTGGCCGCTGCGCAGGCAGCGGTACAGCCACAGCCTGCGCCCCTGCCGGTCGCGCGTGACCGCGTAATCGCGGCGCACATCCTGCCCGCGGTCCCACCAGCCATCCTCCAGTCGACCCAGCCTGTGCGCCTGCAGTGGGGGCGGGATCGGTTGCGGGTCCTGTAGCCACAGCGCCGTGCCGCAAATCATTTGCGCGGGTGTCGGCGGCGGAGGCGAGGCCGCCGCGTCGAGATCGTGTTGCGCGCCCTGGGCGGCCTCGGGGCGCGGGATGCCGCTGGCGGTCAGCCGGACGATTGCCTGCTCGCCCAGGCGGGCACTCAGGCGGGCCAGCACGGCCGGTAACTGTGCATCCGGCGGCGGGTGGCCCGGAGTCTCGGCCAGCAGGCTGGCGCCCTGCGCGGGCGGGTCGAGCAGCCGCGTGGCCCGCAGGCGCAGGCCGATGACCGGGGCGGGCAGGACCTCGCGTTCCAGCCGGGTCTGCCACAGGGGCAGCCAGTCCTCCGCACGGATACCGGGATCGCCGCGCTCCAGCGTTATTCGGGTAGAGGTAATACGTGAATGCGCCTCGCGGTGTTTCAGCTCCAGCGTCATCCCCTGCAGGCTGCGGTTCAGGCCGCGCAGCTGGGCCTCGGCCTGGCGCAGCAGGCGCTTGAGCGGGAAGGCCAGGGCCCCGGTCGCGTGAATCTCGTGTTCCAGGCGCAGCGACAGGTCCAGCTCCGGGGGTGGGTCAAAGCGCGGCAGGGTCTCCGTGCGCCGCCCCAGCAGCCGATCCAGCAGTGCCAGCAACTCCGGGCCGTGACGGCGCGCGAGTTCGGGGCGCGCCAACCGCAGCAGGTCGCCGAGCCGGCGCAGGCCGATGGCCCGCAGGCCCTCCCGAGTCGCGGCGGACAGTGGCAGGGCCTCCAGCGGGACGGGTGACAGGGTGCGGCGCAGGGCCTCGGCGTCCTCGGGGATCGCGGGGTTGCGCAGAGTGGCGAGCAGGCGCGCGGCGGCCGGGCTGCGCGCCACGCCGATGCGCGGGTGGAAGCCCAGCCCCTTCAGGGTCTCCCGTACCCGTTCCCGCAGGGCGGCGAGCCCGCCGAACAGGCGCCGGCTGCGGCCGACCTCCAGCAGGATGCGCCGGGTCTCCGGCTCCGGGTGCACGTGATCGGAGAACTGCAGCAGTACGCCGGCCAGCATGCTGACCTGCGCGGTCTGGGCCTGCGGGTCGTGCTCGACGAGCTCCGGGGTGTCGAGGATGGCGAGGGCATCGGCCAGCGCCATGCCCGGTCGGGCCCCGGCGCGCCGCGCTGCGCGGTTGGTGGCATGCACGCGCGGCGCAGCGCCGGCCTCGACCACCAGCAGGGGGCGCTCGGTCAGCCGTGAACGGTCCGCCTCGGCGCGCGCCAGGGTCTCCAGCGCCAGATGCGGCAGCTCGACCGCCATCCACTGTTCGTTTGCCGAGCGCGGTTCGACCCGTGGGGCAGGGCCGGACTCCGCTGGATGCTCCGAGGGTGCAATCGAGGGCGGAATCAGTGCTGCCTGGTGCCATGCGCGGGCCGGGCGCGAGGCACGCGGGTGCGGGACGGCTTGTGGTCGCTCCGGATGGCCCATCTCAGGGCACCGGGATGTGCAGGGCCTGGCCGGAACGGGCCCAGTCGCCGATGCCCTTCAGGCAGTTCAGTTCGAGGCCGTCGGTGGCGGGCTGCCAGCGCAGGCGCTGATGGGCCGGGGAGGGCTGCTCCGCGGCGCGCGGCGGGCGGTACAGGATGGCGCAGGCCTGGCTTTCGGCCGCGGCCAGGCGCAGCCGACGCAACAACGCGGTTTCCACCGGGCCGCCCAGCCAGGCCAGCAGGACCCCGAAGGCCGGGTCGCGCAGGCATTGTTCGCCGGCCCAGAGGGTGTCGCGGTTGTGTTCGGTGCGGATCAGCAGCAACCGTTCCGGCGGGATGCCAAGCGGCTGCCAGCCCGGCAGCCAGGGCGTGGCGGGCGGCGCCAGCAGTGCGATCCAGTACCCCTCGCGACCGCAGGCCTCGAGCATGGGGACCAGCAGACGGGTCTCGCCACAGCCAAAGGGGGAGCCCAGGAGTTCGATCAGCTGGCCGCGCGGCCAGCCGCCCCCGAGGGCCCGGTCCAGCGCCGGGTGACCACTCGGCCAGACCGGGGCATTCGCGGCAGGGGCGGCGCTGCGCCCGCGCCACAGCGCCGGATGATCGAGCAGGGCATCAATGCCGGGCACGGGCTTAGCCCTGCGCTTCAAGATCGCGCAGTACGCCGACCCCGATACCCTCGATCGCCAGCTCCTGGCGCTCCAGGTCGATCTCGATCGGGGCGAAGTCGGGGTTCTCCGGCAGCAGGCGCACGCGGGCACCGTCCTGCTCGAAGCGCTTGACCGTCACCTCGTCCTCGATGCGGGCCACGACGATCTGGCCGGGGCGGGCCTCCGGGGTCTGGCGGACGGCCAGCAGGTCGCCATCGAGGATGCCGGCGTCGCGCATGCTTTCTCCATGCACGCGCAGCAGGTAGTCCGGGCGGGCCCGGAACAGGCTGTCGTCGATCCGGTAGTGGCGTTCGATATGCTCGGTGGCGAGGATCGGCGAGCCGGCGGCCACGCGCCCGACCAGAGGTAGTTCGGCCGGTCGGGCCGCATGCGTACCGGCCAGGCGGATACCGCGCGCGGCCCCGCCCACCAGTTCGATCGCGCCCTTTTTCTCCAGGGCCTTCAGGTGGCATTCGGCCGCATAGGGCGAGCGGAAACCAAATGCACGGGCGATCTCGCTGCGCGTTGGGGCCGTGCCCTGGGTGGCGACGGTCTCGCTGATGTAGTCGAGGATGGCCTGCTGGCGCGCGGTCAGGGACACGGCGGGTGCTCCACGGATAACTGTTCATAAATACAGTATTCCGTGGCGAAGTCCGAGGCAAGTAGCGGCAAGCGCCTTCGTGATCGGTGTTTCCCTAAGGCGAGCCCTGCTCCAGTGTCTTGCGCAGGTGCTCGATCTGCTCCGGCTTGATGCCGGCGATGTCCTTGATCGGCAGGGTGAACGCGAAGCCGTTGCCGACCTCGCTCAAAGCGAGTTCTTCGTCCAGGCGTTTCAGCAGCCGTTCGGCGAGGCTGGCCTCCAGGACCATTAGCAGCACGTTGCGGGCCGCGGAGTCCTTCAGATCCATGATCGGTGTGCGGCGCAGCTGGGCAATGCCCTGGCCCTCCAGCAGCGTCAGGCCGGCGGCGCCCTCGCGGCGCACGGTCTCGATGGCACGGTCGGCCCGGTTGCGCGGGACCACGGCGGCGAGCAGTACGAATTGCATGGCGTTCCTCGCGCAGAAGATTAGGAAACACTGATCAATGTACACGCTCGCGCTCGAGTCGCTTTTGCGTGCGAACAAGGCGCGGTGACTGCCGTGCAGTCATTCTGCACAAGGGAGCCGCAACGCGGTGCGCGCGCAAAAGCGGCCGAGCCCCTTGGGGTTGGTACCCCAGGTTCCCCGATCCTGCGTTGCGGCCCTTGCCGGTAGAACCACTACCGGCTGCGCACCGCGCCTTGTCTCGGAAAACCTGGGGTACCAACGCGAGCGTGTACATTGATCAGTGTTTCCTTAGGGTTGGGCGGGGGTACCCGCGAACTGCATGCCCGCCAGGGCCTGGGCATCCAGTGTGAAGGCCAGGCCGTTGTACGGCTGCAGCAGGTCCAGTTCCAGGTTCAGGCGGCGGGCGATGCGCTCGGCGCGTTCCTCGTCCAGCTCCCAGATGCAGATCGACTCCCGGCCCTGGTAGGTCACGCCGAGAAAGGTCATGTGGTCCGGAAAGCCGAGCCCCGCGCCGTGCATCACCGTGCCGTCCGCGCCGCCTTCCTCGGCCGCGATCGCCAGCGCCAGGTCCTCGCGATCCTGATCGACGATGGCCACCAGAAATGTTTCAGCCATGATGTCTTTACTCCCCGCCCGGCTGGTCAGTTGCCGAGATAGCGGCGCAGCACGCGCTGCCAGTCGTCGGATTCCAGAATCTCCAGTATGGCAACGTTCATCGGGGCGCGCAGGGGCGAGCCCTGGGGCAGGGCGAGGGCGTAGTCCTGGCGCAGGAACTCCACCGGCAGGACCTCCAGTTCGCCGGCGAAGTGTTCGCGCGTCTGGTAGCGCAGCAGCGGGGCGTCGTAGACCATCGCATCGGCGCGCCCCTCGGCCACCGCCGTGAGGGCGGATGTCAGGTCCTGGTGGTCGCGGTAGGCAAAGCCCTGATCGTTCAGCCAGGCGGCAGCACTGGAGCCGCCGATGGTGGCGATACGCTGACCCTCCAGGTCGGAGACATTCTGGATGCCGGTATCCAGCGAGCTGACCGTCAGCGTGGTCGCGATCGCGGCAGTAAATGTAGACACGAGGATCAGCGCGGCGAACATCCAGACCAGCGCGATCATGCGTCCTGGCAGGGTGCGCGGGGCCTTGTCGCCATAGCCGACCGTGGTCATGGTGACTGCGGCCCACCAGAACGCGGAGCCGAGCCCCTGGGCGGCGTTGCCACCGAACTCGTCGGCGTTGCGCCGACGCTCGAACAGCCACAGCAGCGCGCCCACCAGCAGGAGCAGTCCGGCCAGGGCCAGTACCACCATCAGAAAGGGAACGGAGATGAAGGCCCGCAGCGCCCCGGCCACCGGGTTGCCCTGCTGAGGCACGGCGATGGACAGCCCGGTAGTGTAATAGGGGTGAGTGAAATCGACCCGCTCGGCGCGGTCCGAGGTGGCGGTCAGGGCGGCGACCGAGACATCGATACGCCCGTCCCCCAGCCCGTCGATCAGCCCCTCGAGACTGGTCTCGCGGTACTCGTAGTCCAGCTCCAGGCGCTCCGCGACCCGCTCCCACAGTTCGATCGCGATGCCGGTGGGGTGGCCCTCGGCATCGTCCGGCGGGATCACGAAGGGAGGTACGAAGCGGGTGCCGACCCGCAGTGTTTCCGTCTCACCGAGATCGGAGCCTGCCGTGGCCCCGGGGGGCTGGGCCGCGGCAGGGGCAGCCAGCAGCCCCGCGAGCACAGTCAGAACGATCAGGTACAACAGAGCGCGACCGCTACGGGGCATGGGCATATCCTCAAGGTGATTCGCCGTACCATACCGGGAATGCCCACAGGGAAACACCAACGGATGTACGACCCCTTTGCCTGCCCGGAACGCGCGCCAACGGCCATGGGTACGCCGCGCCCGGCGCTGGATGTCGGTTTTACCCTGGACTGGAGCAGTGCCGAGGTGCGGCATCGCGAGTGCCTGTTCCTGCCGTGGCTGATGCCGGCGCACGACGTCTGGCCGGGCGCCATCGGGTCGCAGCTGGCCGGCGTGGATGTCGGCGAGGCAGTAGACGTTCCGGGGGCACCTTTGGTCCCGGGGTGGGACCCGGCCGGGGAGGTCGAACTGCCGCCGGCGGCGTTCAATCGCCGCCTGCGCCGGCATCGGGTGGTGGAACCCCGGGCCGGGCGTTTCTATCCGCGTGCGTTCATCGCCGGCCATGCCGGCATCGAGGCCGGCGACCGCGAGCTGTTCCGCATCGGCAAGCTGGAAGACGCGCGGCTCGTCGCGGACCTGAACCATCCGCTGGCGGGCATGGACGACCTGCAGCTGCGCGCTCGGGTAATGGCGTTTCACGAGCAGGGACGCGAAGACGATCGGGCGGTGGCTGTTACCCGGATGCTGACGGCGCGCGGCCCGGGGATGCAGGCGCGGTGGCACGGGCGGCCGACGGACTTCTGGTCTGGGGAGGCCTGTGAGCGCGAGGATCCCGCGCCCGATCGCGAGTTCTACGCCGGGCCATGCATGGTGCATCACCTGGATGCCACGGCCCGTGCCCGGATCGCGGCGCTGTACGCCACGCTGATCCCGCAGGGTGCACGGGTGCTGGACCTGATGAGCAGCTGGGCATCGCACCTCGATCAGCTGCGAGGGCCCGAGGCGGTTGTCGGGCTGGGCATGAACCACGAGGAGCTGGCCGCCAACGAGGCCCTGGATCAGGCCCTGGTGCACGACCTGAACCGGCAGCCGGCGATTCCGCTGCCGCCCGCGAGCTTCGATGCGGTGGTGTGCACCGCCTCGGTGGAATACCTGACGCGCCCCCAAGCGGTATTCGCCTCGGTGCGCGAGCTTCTGCGCCCGGGTGGGGTGTTCGTGGTGGCGTTCTCCGATCGCTGCTTCCCGACCAAGGCGATCGCGGTCTGGGAGCAGTTGTACGACTTCGAGCGCATGGGGCTGGTGCTCGATTTGTTCCTGCGCGCAGGGTTCGACGACCTTTCCACGCTCTCGCTGCGCGGCCTGCCGCGCCCGCCGGACGACCCTTATGCCGGGCGCCTGGATTATGCCGACCCGGTGTTCGCGGTCTGGGGCCGGTGTCCGTGAGCAACCCCATCCGCATCATCGGCGTCGACTGTGCCACCCAGCCGCGCAAGACCGGGCTGGCCTGTGCCCGCTGGTCCGGCGACGACTTGCGCCTGGAGGAAGCCCGCCGCGCGCACCCGAGCGAGCCGGCGGCCGCGATCGTGGCCGGCTGGATGGATACGCCGGGACCCGTTCTGCTGTGCCTGGATGCCCCGCTCGGCTGGCCCAGCGCCCTGGCGCGGGAACTGTCGGGGCACCAGGCCGGTGCGGGCATTACGGCGGACGCGGATGCGATGTTCCACCGCCATACCGACCGGGTGATTCGGGAGCGCCTCGGCAAGCGCCCGCTGGAGGTGGGGGCGAACTTCATCGCGCGCACTGCGCTGGCGGCGGTCAATCTGCTGCAAGCGCTGCGCGACCAGAGCGGACGGGCGCTTCCGCTGCCCCGGGTTGCTGGGCCGGTTGCCGATTCAGCTGCGATCGAGGTGTATCCGGCCGCCCTGCGCAGGGTCCGTGGCTGGGATACCCGTGTCGATGTCCGGGCCCGGCTGCCCGAGGCCTTCGAGGGGCCCGTGCCAGACCTGAGTGTCGCCACCGACGATACGCTGGATGCGGCGCTGTGCGTGCTGGCCGGGGTCGATTTCCTGGCCGGACACGCAGTCGCGCCGACCGCGGATGAGGCGGCGCTGGCGGGCCGCGAGGGCTGGATCTGGTCGGCCGATCCGGACCCGTTTCGCAGGGAGGGAGATCGGCCCCCACGAACGACGTCTTAATCGGTAAACTGCGCGATGATTCGCAATGCCCGTGTCGCGGGCCGAACACAATGGGGAGCGCATGGCCGCAAGCAAGGCCAAATCCGGGGGCAAGGGCAGGAAGACGGCAGAGCCGGCTGCGGCACCCAGCCTGAGCGGGCAGTTGCTGCGCGGGCTGCGCGAGGGTGCGCTGCTGATCTTCGGCATGCTGGCGCTTTATCTGCTGGTCGCCCTGGTGAGCTATCACCCGGGCGATGCGGCCTGGTCCACCACCGGCGATGGCGAGAGCCTGCGCAACCTGGGTGGCACCACCGGCGCCTGGTTTGCGGACATCGCGTTTCACCTGCTGGGCTATCTGGCCTACCTGATTCCGCTGGCGGTCGGCGGCATCGGCTGGTGGCTGTTCCGGCATCGCCGCGAGGCGCGGATCGCCAGCCCGATGGAACTGACCGTGCGCGGGGTCGCGCTGATTGTGGCACTGATCTCGGGCGCGGCGCTGGCCGCGTTGCACCTGCTCCCGGGCGGGATGCCGGTGCACGCGGGCGGCATCCTCGGAGACTTGTTTGCCGGCTGGGCCGTGGCCGGGCTGAGCCTGGTCGGGGCGACGCTGGTGCTGCTGGCGCTGTTCCTGGCCGGGGTGACGCTGTTCACGGGCCTGTCCTGGTTCCTGCTGATGGACCGGCTGGGTCAGTTGACCATCCGTGGCTTCGAGCGGCTTCGCGCTCAGCTGGATTCGGCCCGGGATCGCCGCATCGGCGCGCGCGAGCGGGCCGAGCGCGAGACGCGGGTGGAAAAGGAGCGCAAGCGCACCGAGAAGCGCGCGCCCTCGCGCGTGGAGCCGCGCATCGAGGCGCCCGCGCCCAGCCCGCGCGTACAGAAGGAAAAGCAGGTCCCGCTGTTCACCGAAGGGTCCGGGGCCGATCCGCGTCCGCCGCTGTCCCTGCTGGACGAGGCGCCACCCCCGCCGGATGGCTTCTCGGAGGAGTCGCTGCAGGCACTCTCGCGCCTGGTCGAGCTGAAGCTGAAGGACTTTGGCGTGGAGGTCGAGGTGGTCGCGGTGCAGCCGGGCCCGGTGATCACGCGCTTCGAGCTGCAGCCGGCGGCCGGGGTCAAGGCCTCGCGCATCTCCGGGCTGTCCACCGATCTGGCGCGCTCGCTGTCGGTGATGGCGGTGCGCATCGTCGAGGTGATCCCGGGCAAGTCCACCGTGGGCCTGGAGATCCCCAACGAGAACCGCGAGATCGTGGCGCTCTCCGAGATCCTGCGTTCGGATCTGTTCGATTCGAACAAGTCGCCGCTGACCATGGCGCTCGGCAAGGACATCGGTGGCGGCCCGGTGATGGCGGATCTGGCGAAGATGCCGCATTTGCTGGTGGCCGGGACGACCGGCTCCGGGAAATCGGTCGGCGTGAACGCGATGCTGCTGTCGCTGTTGTACAAGTCCACGCCGGACGACGTACGCCTGATCCTGATCGACCCGAAGATGCTGGAGCTGTCGGTGTACGACGGCATCCCGCACCTGCTGTGCGAGGTCGTGACCGACATGAAGGATGCCTCCAACGCCCTGCGCTGGGCGGTGGCAGAGATGGAACGGCGCTACAAGCTGATGTCGGCGATGGGCGTGCGCAATATCGGCGGCTTCAACAAGAAGGTGCGCGATGCCGAGGCCGCCGGCGAGCCGTTGAAGGACCCACTGTTCAAGCCGGAGGAGGCGCTGACCGAGACCGAGGCGCCGGAGCTAGAGCCGTTGCCGTTCATCGTGATCGTGGTCGACGAGTTCGCCGACATGATGATGGTGGTGGGCAAGAAGGTGGAGGAGCTGATCGCACGCCTGGCGCAGAAGGCGCGCGCCGCCGGTATCCACCTGATCCTGGCCACCCAGCGCCCGTCGGTGGACGTGATCACCGGCCTGATCAAGGCGAACATCCCCAGCCGTATCGCCTTCCAGGTCTCCTCGCGCGTGGACTCGCGCACCATCCTCGACCAGATGGGGGCCGAGCACCTGCTGGGCCACGGCGACATGCTCTACCTGCCGCCGGGCAAGGCGATGCCGGAGCGCGTACATGGTGCCTTCGTCGGCGACAACGAGGTCCATCAGGTGGTGGAGTACCTGAAATCTACCGGCGAGCCGAACTACAACGAGGCGATCCTCGACGAGCCGGAGGCCGGGGCCGCCGCGATCCCGGGGCTGGAGGCACCGGGCGATGGCGAGGCGGAGACCGACCCGCTTTACGACCAGGCTGTGCAGATCGTGATCGAGACGCGCAAGGCCTCGATCTCGTTCATCCAGCGCCGCCTGAAGATCGGCTACAACCGTGCCGCGCGCATGGTCGAGGACATGGAGGCCGCCGGGCTGGTCAGCCCGGTGCAGTCCAATGGCAATCGCGAGGTCCTGGTCCCGGGGCCGAACGACTGACGCTCGGCCGGGTCCATGTACCGGATCCTGTGATCCGGCTCGACCTTTCTGTTGTGGTATTCACGTCCGGTTAAGCGACCGGGCGCAGGATCATCGTAAACACCCAACCGGAGTCCGCATGATCGTTCGTCTTGTCCCCCGTCTGTTGCTCGCCCTGGCCGCGACGACGATGTTCCTGTTCGCCGGGCCGCTGGCGGCCGAGCGCGGCCCGGCGCCGGATGCGCGCGCGGCGCTGGACCGTTTTGTCGAGGGACTGGAGACCTTTACGGCCGAGTTCACGCAGACGGTACGCGACGAGACGGGCTATGTGCTGCAGGAGTCCGACGGCTCGATGCAGCTGGGCATGCCGAATCGACTGCGCTGGGAGGTGACCGAGCCCTTCCCGCAGACGATCGTGTCCGATGGCGAGGACCTGTGGACCTATGACCCGGACCTGGCGCAGGCGACCGTGCGCCCGCTGGGGGATGCCTTCGATGCGACACCGATCGCGGCGATCACCCAGCCGGAGCGGCTGGACGAACACTTCCGCATGGATGTGCTGCCGGTAGGTGATGCCTCGGCCCTGCGCCTGCTGCTGATCCCGCGCAACGAACAGGCGGACTTTACGCACCTCGAGCTGGACCTGACGCCGGATGGTGACCTGACCCGCATGGCCTTTCGCGACATCTTTGGTCAGGAGACCGAGATTCACTTCGAGCGAAGCGAGCGCAATGCGCCGGTCGACGAGGCTGCGTTTACCTTCGATCCGCCATCCGGGGTGGATATCTATCGGCCGTAACGCACCATTCGCCGCGCCGTGGGAACCCTTGATGGGATTCGCCTGGCTCATCCCATCCTACAGTGCGGGGTGGGGGCAGGAGTAGGGTGCGGTTGAGCACCGCGAAACGCACCGTGCCGTGCGCCGTGGGAACCCTTGATAGGATTCGCCTGGCTCATCCCATCCTACGGCGCTGTGGGAGCGGCCTTGGCCGCGAACTTCAGGAGCGGGGCGTGCCCAGCGACTGTTCGATGCGGTCGGCGATGGCGGTGATGCGGGCCGGGCCGGTCTGCTCGGCGCGCTTGAGCTGCTCCTGGCATTCGAGCATCTCGTGAGCGAGGTTCAGCGCCACCATCACGGCAATGCGCTCGGCGCCGACCACGCGGCCGGTGTCGCGCAGTTCGCGCATGCGCTCGTCGACCAGGGAGGCGGAGGCAAACAGGTCGGCGCGTTCCTCGGGCGGGCAGGCGATCTGGTATTCCTTGCCCAGGATCGAGACGCGTACGGGTTCGGACTGGCTCATTCGCTGTGCTCCATCGACCGCAGGCGGGCGATCATCGTCTCGACCCGGTGGCGGGCCTGTTCGTTGCGTTCCTTGAAGGCCGCGCGCTCGCTTTTGAGCTGACGAATCTGCTCGTGCAGCAGATTGTTCTCCTCGCGCAGGGCGGCATGTTCATCGAGCAGCCGCGTAATCGCGGTCTCGAGGCGCTCGACGGGATCGTGGCTGGAATCCTCGGACGACATGGCGACAGGCCCCAGTTCGGTGAAGGCGACCGCGCACGGCGCGCGACGCAGTCCATGGAGTCTAGGAGGCCCCCCCGCAAATCGTCAACTTGTGTGACCTTTTTGCGGGAGCGCCTTCACTATTGCCATCCGCGACTGCCGGCGGCGACAGGGCCAAACGCGCGCGGACACGGCGCTTTGTTGCGACTCCTATGGCGGGCTGGTCACAATAGGCGGCATATCATTTCTCAGGAACTGCCGCGCCCATGATTCAGCCCCCCGAACCCGACCCGCAGGCCACCGTGATCGAGGGCACCGCCCACAACGGCAAGCCCTGCCGCATCGTGGACAATACCGGGGCGATCCCGCGCGCGGATCTGGAGCAACTGCTGGCGGACCTGATCGCGGAGAAGCGCTTTGGTCTGAATGCGCTGTCGGCCACCGGGTCCAGCGCGATCAAGCTGGGCGAGCCGCAGTTCACCCATCTGCAGGTCGGTGACGACCTCTACCGCTTCCTGCTGTTTCCGTACGAAGCCCGTCTGGAGTCCTTCTGATGGCTGCTCCGACCGGCGAATCGACCAAGGCGCGCGGCGGCCTTGAATCCGACCCGACCGCGCTGGCCGAGCAGCTCGCGCATGGCCTGCGCCGCATGGGCTTCGCGCAAACGCCGGCCTCCGCCCACGGGCTGTTCACCGGCTGTGTGGTCGCGGACCCCGGCGCGGATGTCGAGGCGCTGGAACAAAGCCTGGGCGAGGCGCTGCCGCTGACCGATGCCGCGCCGGACGACTTCCGCGCGACGGTGGAGGCGATCCGCCGGGCACTGCTGGCGCAGCTGTACGACGTCGAGCTCGGCTTCGGGCCCCTGCTGCCGGAAGACGAGCCGATCGAGGCGCGTGCCCAGGCCCTGTCCGAGTGGGTCGACGGCTTTATCTCGGGTTTCGGGCAGATGCCCCGGCTACAGCAGATGAAGCCCTCGGCCGAGGCCAGTGAAATCCTGCGCGACTTTGCCGAGATTGCGCGCATCGAACTGGAGCCGGAGGACGACGAAGACAACGCCGCCGCCTTCGAGGAACTCAACGAATACGTGCGCGTCGGTGTATTGCTGATCGCCGACGAGCTCGCCCCGGACGACCCGAAACGGATCCCGATGCAATGAATGCCCCCACGCGCCCCCCGCTGCCCGGCAAGACCCCGACCATCACCCTGGCCGAGTTCGCCCGGCGGCGTCAGCGCCTGATGCGCGGCGTGGGTGGCGACTCGATCATCGTGGTGCCCGCGGCGCACGAGCAGGTGCGCAATCGCGATGTCGACTACCCGTTTCGACAGAACAGCGACTTCCTCTATCTGACGGGCTTCCCGGAGCCGGATGCGGTCGCCGTGTGCGTCCCCGGACGCGAGGCCGGGGAGTACATCCTGTTCTGCCGCGACCGCGACCCCACGCAGGAGACCTGGCAGGGGCGGCGCGCCGGACCGGACGGGGCGATGGAACATTACGGCGCGGAGTGCGCGTTCCCGATCGAGGACATCGACGAGATCCTGCCGGGCCTGATGGAGAATCGGCGCGTGCTGTGTGCCCCGTTCGGGCGTGACGAGGCGCTGGACCAGCGGCTGTTCGGCTGGGTCAATCGGGTCCGCGCGAAGGCGCGCAACGGCGTGCGGGCCCCGCATGAATACGTCGCGGTCGAGCACTACGTGCACGAACAGCGCCTGTTCAAGAAGGCCCCGGAACTGCGCATGATGCGCCACGCGGCGGCGATCTCGTGCCAGGCCCATATCCGCGCGATGCAGGCGGCGCGACCGGGCGTGACCGAGTTCATGGTCGAGGCCGAGCTGCTGCACGAGTTTCACCGCCATGGCACCGAGCCGGCATATCCCTCCATCGTCGGCGGTGGCGAGAACGGCTGCATCCTGCACTACATCGAGAACCGCGATGTCCTGAACGACGGCGACCTGCTGCTGATCGATGCCGGCTGCGAGGTGCAGGGCTACGCCTCCGACATCACCCGCACCTTCCCGGTCTCCGGCCGTTTCAGCGACACCCAGCGCGAGGTCTACGAGTGCGTGCTGGCCGCCCAGCACGCGGCCATCGAGCAGACCCGCCCGGGCAACCACTGGAACGACCCGCACGATGCCGCCGTACGCGAGCTGACCCGCGGGCTCAAGGATCTGGGCGTGCTCAAGGGCCGGCTCGACAAGCTGCTCAAGGACCACGCCTACCGGCCTTTCTATATGCACCGCACCGGCCACTGGCTGGGGCTGGATGTGCACGACGTCGGCGACTACCGCGTCGGCGACGCCTGGCGCCTGCTGGAGCCGGGCATGGTGACCACCGTGGAGCCGGGCCTCTACTTCGGCCCGTACTCCGAGGCCCCAAAGGCCCTGCGCGGCATCGGCATCCGCATCGAGGACGACGTCGCCGTCACCCGCGACGGACACGAAGTCCTGACCGCCGCCTGCCCCAAGACCCCCGACGACATCGAAGCCTGCATGGCCGGCGACCTCCCGGGCTGGACCTGACCATGCGCTCCCGCCCAAACCCGGCCAACCCAAAATTCGTAGGGTGCGTGGAGCCCCGCAAAACGCACCGGTCGCTGGGGTGTGCCCACACCCCCGATGCGATTCGCTACGCTCATCCGCATCCTACGAAGGTTCGTGGCCCCAGGTGCCGTCATCGCGAGGTGCGCAGCGCCGCGGCGATCACCTTCCGCAGCCACCGGACCTCGCCGCTGCGCCAGCGTCCGGAGATTGCCACGGCCCCTTCGGAGCCTCGCAATGACCGGGTGCGGCGCTGAGATGAGCGTGCAAACCCCCGACATCGCCATCATCGGCGGCGGCCCGGTCGGCAGCCTGGCGGCCGCGACCCTCTCCCGGGCCGGCTATTCCGTGGCCCTGTTCGAGCGGGGCGCCGCGCCGAAGCCGGACACCACCCGCCCCGACACCCGCGGCTACGCCCTGGCCGCTGGCTCCGTCCAGCTCCTGGACGACCTCGGCTACTGGTCCTCCGTGGCCGACCAGGCCACCCCCATCCGATCCATCGTGGTCAGCCGTCGCGGCGGGCTGGGGCGGGTGCACCTGAACGCGCGCGACCATGGCCGCGCCGCGCTCGGGCAGGTCGTTCCGGCCGCCGCCCTGGACCCGATGTTGAACGAGGCCTGCCGCGCGGCCGGTGTGGACCTGCATTACGACTCGACCCTGGCCGGCCTCGATCCGGCCGAAGGGGATCGACGCACTCTGCATATTGAGGGGGCGAAGGACGAGGCGACCTGGTCCGCCCGTCTGATCCTCGCGGCGGACGGCGTGAGCTCCCCGACCCGCAAGGCCCTAGGGTTGCCGGTGCAGCGGCTGCGCTACGACGCCGATGCTTTGGTGTTCGACGTGCGCCCGGACCGTCCGCACAACGGCCAGGCCTTCGAGCGTTTCACCGACGAGGGGCCACTGGCCCTGCTGCCGCAGGCCGATGGCCGCATGAATGTCGTCTGGGTGGCGCCGCCGCAGACTTGTGAACAGCGCCTGGAGCAGGGCGAGGCGGAACGCCTGCGCGAGTTGCAGGCCCGCTTTGGCTGGACACTCGGGCGCCTGCGTCCGGCGGGGCCGGTCGTGCGTTTCCCGCTGGAGCGCGTCCACGCGCCGGACCCGGTCGCCGAGCGTGCGCTGCTGCTCGGCAATGCCGCGCACTCCGTGCATCCAGTCGCCGGGCAGGGGCTCAACCTGTCGCTGCGCGACGTGGCGGGCCTGCTTGGTGCGCTGCGCACGGGCCGGCAAGTCGATGGCACGCCCGCGTTTGCCGCTGACCCGGGTGCGGCGGCCGTTCTGGAGGCCTATGCAAAGGATCGGCGACAGGATGTGGGCAGCGTGGTCGCGGCCACCGATTTCCTCGCCCGGGGCCTGCTGCACGCCGCCGGGCTGCGCGGCCACGGGCTGGGGGCCGGCATGATGGCGGTCGATCGCCTGCGCCCTGCGCGCGATGCGCTGGCCCGCTCCGCAATGGGGCTGGGTCCGCTGCCGCGCCATACGCTCGCCCATCTACCCGCAGCCGGGCAGGGCACGCCATGACGAAAGGCACCCTCGAAACGCTGGACGTCTTGGTCGTGGGCGCGGGCGCCGTCGGCGGGGCGATCGCCCTGGGCGCCGCGCGGCAGGGCCTGCGGGTTGGCGTGCTGGAACGCAACGCCGCGCCCCAGTTCGATCCGGAGACGACACCGGTCACGCGGGTTGCCACGCTCAACTCCGCCTCCATGGCCTTTCTCGACGAGCTGGGCGTGCGCAAGGCGCTGGAGCAGCGCCGCGCCCATGCGTTCTCCGGCATGTACGTCTGGGATGCGAACGGCCCCGGCCATATCCGCTTCGATGCGGACGCGCTGGGTGTCCCGGCGCTTGGCTGGACGGTCGAGCTCGCCGCGCTCGAAGCTGTCCTCTGGAGCCAGTGCGAGGCCGCGGGCGTTGTCCTCTACCCGCAGACCGAATGGAAAGTCCTCGATCGCCGCCCGGATCGGGTTGATGTGTACGGCGACCACCGACACCCGATCGTCTCGGCCCGCCTGCTGGTCGCGGCCGACGGGGCGCGCTCGCGTGTCCGCGACTACGTCGGTATCCCGTTTACCGGACACGACTACGACGCGCGCGGCGTTGTCGCCACCATTACCACCGAGCACCCGCACCAGGACACCGCCTGGCAGCGCTTCGTCGAGGACCGGATCATCGCGCTCCTGCCGCTGGCGGACGGGCGCTGTTCCATCGTCTGGTCACAGCCGGAATGGCCCGCCGCCGAAGACACCCTGGCCCTGGACGACGAGGCCTTTTGTGCGGCGCTGGAGCAGGAGACCGATGGCTGCCTGGGCGCGATTACCGCCACGTCCCCGCGCGCCAGCTTCCCGCTCACCGCGTGGCACGCCAAAACCTACCATGCGGGCCGCGTGGTACTGGCCGGCGACGCCGCCCACACCATCCACCCGCTGGCCGGGCAGGGCCTGAACCTGGGTCTGGCTGACGCCCGTACCCTGGTCGACGGGCTGCGCGGCCCCGCCCGCCACGACCCGGGCACGGAGGCCGTCCTGCGCGCCTACACCCGCGCCCGCCGCCCGGAAAACGCCCTCATGCAACGCGCGATGGACGGCTTCAAGCTCCTGTTCGGCACCCAGGCCGCCGGCCTCCCGGAGCTGCGCGGCCTCGGCCTGCGCCTGGTCGACCAGGCCGACCCCGTCAAGCGGCGCCTCGCCCGCCGCGCCTTCGGCCTCGACTAGCGCAATCGCTGCCACACCCCCTGTAGGAGGCCAGCCCTCTGGCCGATCGGGCATTGGGCGACTCCCAATCGGCCAGAGGGCTGGCCTCCTACAACTCCATCTTCCGCCTTGCACGCCGCAGGATGCGTTGAACCAAGCGAAACGCATCACTCCAGCCTTCGCGCCGTCGCCTCAATTGTCGCCTTCCCGCAACAAATACTCTCGAACGCCTGCCCTGTACCGCTTCGTTGCACATATGCAACAGCTTCAGGGCGGCCGTATTCCATCCTCTAACCCGCCTGAAAGCGCACTTTTCTACAACATAAGATCATCCTTATATGGGTGCTCCATCACAACTACCGTGCGTTCTCGGCGGTTGCCATTATTCCGAATATTCAGTGCCTTGCGATGCAGTTCTGCACTGTCTTTCACCCGTATCCATGCGTTCCTCCCGGTTACCGAGGCGCAAACTTCCAACGCACTCGACATTTTTTCGCCACAAAGGGTTGAAATGCGACACCGTGGTGTATATAAAACACCTGTCATTCGCGGCATCGACCGTGGATGCAGGCGTAGAAACGAACCAAACACCTCTCCTGGGAGATACGCAACATGAAAAAACAGATTCTCGCAGTCGCCGTTGCCGGCGCCTTCGCGGTCCCGGCCTTCGCCGCCGCTGACTCCTCCGTCACCCTGTTCGGCCAGCTGCAGACGCAGGTCGTCCACCATAGCGGTGGCGATCTCGACAGCGGCTTCCGTGTGCACGACGGCGGCTTCACTGGCGTCCAGGGCGATGCCCGCGCTGATGGTGCGAACCCGAATCGTCTTGGCGTCATGGTTAACCACGACCTGGGCAACGGTCTGACCGCGCTGGCCAAGATCGAGCAGGACGTAACCACCCGTGCTGGATTCGGTTCCGGGCAGTCCGCCCGTGACGTGTACGTTGGTCTGGAAGGCAACTTTGGCCGTGTGACCATGGGTCGCATGACCTCGCCCTTCGTCACCGCCGGCAAAGACCCGCTGAACGCGACCTTCATGCAGGCCCGTACCAACGGTGCCCGCCTGAACCCGCAGGTTATTGGTGGCCTGGGTGAAGGTTCCTACCTGGATCGCGCGATTGCCTACTCGAACAGTTTCGGCATTGTCAGTCTGAATGCTGCGGTGATCGTGAACAACGCTGATGACAGCAATTCTGCGGTCGCCGGGCGCCTGAACTTCGATCTGGACCCGGTCGAACTGTACGTGGCGCACACCCATGCCAATGATTACAATGAAGACGGGGAAGATTTCCGCGCCACCAAGATCGGGGCTGACTGGCGCGCCGGTCCGTTCCGTCTGGTCGGTGAAGTGACCGACTTCAAATGGGACTCTCAGGCCGGCATCGATGAAGGTGACGGCAACAACTACTTCCTGTCGGGCACCTACACCATGGGCCGGAATGACTTCGTGCTGAACCTGGGGCACACCCGCAACAAGAACGACGGTAACGACGGCAACGTCGACTACGCCGCCATCGCGGTGAAGCACAACTTCAGTAACCGCGTGATGGCCTACGCCGGCGTTTCCTACGCCGACTACGACAACGACGCCCCGAACCATGCGGGTACCGCCGGTCTGCTCGGTGGTGAGGGTGGCGTGTTCACCGGCAGTAGCTCCACTTCCTTCACGGGTGTGGGCGCCGGGATGCGGGTGTCCTTCTAAGCCCGAGCACTGCTTACAAGCGGTATAACAACAAGCACTAGCTTGTTTTACGGGGCCCCCAGGGGCCCCGTTTTTTATGCACGACCTTCGGCCCCGTTCGGGACTTTTTTGT
The DNA here is from genome assembly GCF_000378305.1 of Thioalkalivibrio sp. ALJ12. Taxonomy (NCBI): domain Bacteria; kingdom Pseudomonadati; phylum Pseudomonadota; class Gammaproteobacteria; order Chromatiales; family Ectothiorhodospiraceae; genus Thioalkalivibrio; species Thioalkalivibrio sp. ALJ12. The sequence goes on along the minus strand of NZ_KB899540.1, from coordinate 164,518 downwards.
TGAGGCTTTCCCGAAGGGCTGCAGTGCGCCGAGGCGATGCGGACACGCGTGACCACCGTGTGACCCAAGTGACGCGCAACGGCGCGTAGTGAAGTGACTCTCCTGCCTGCGTTTCAAGTGATGTCTTGGTGGCGGCGAATGGTACGCGCGACGTGCGGTCCATCTTGAAGCGTGCGCAACCCCGTGCCGAGTTGGCCCTCTAAGGCGGGCGTATGCGTTGCAACCTCACGCCCAGGTAACGGATGGGCAGATAAATCGCGCGAGATTCGTTGATCCCCTTCTGGGTGGACCTTTATGGTTCGCTCACGCACACGTCTCGGGCTTTTTATACGACGCCCGATCCGATCTTGTTTGTCTAGGGGGAGAATATGACCAGCACCGCTTTCAAGCGAAACGCACTCGTGGCTGCAATCGCTTTGGGCTCGGCGGCGATGATAGCGCCGTCCATTGGTTCCGCCGCACCGGTTGGTAACTTTGCTACCTCCAGTGATAACCGCTGGAGTGTGACGATTGGGGTGGAACACTCGCGGCGCGATATGGAGCAGCGTGGCGAGACGCGAGTTGGATCGGAATCCCTGTTAGAACGTGACATCCTCGTGAGCGAAGTAGGCGAGGTGCCGGTTGCTACGGAGTACGAATCCATCAGTGGTATTGACGCCCGGGAAGATCACTCGGACCTGTTCGCCCAGATCAACTTTTCGGTCACGCCGAGGATCGAACTGTATGGCCGTCTTGGTGCCAGCCGGACCCGGCTGAGTGGATTCAGCGATTTCGACAACCATTGGACCACGCGAGTGCAGTCTGGCGAGGGAGAATTCACCCAGCGTGAATCGACGCGACAGCCCGGAGATGAGTTGAGCTCGGGTCGCACCAATACGGGCTGGGTGGCCGCAGTGGGCGGCAAGTTCAACCTTCACGAATGGGAAGCGCAGAACGCGGCGCTGAATCTGGATGTGATGTATCAGTGGCGTGATGCCGATGCGAGCTGGAACCTCGCGTCTGATAATGGCGGCGGAGATCGGCTGGACATCGATGGCTATTCCAGCGAGGAGTGGCATGCAGCGCTGGTTGTCGAGCGAACGACTGGCAGCTTCCGTCCTTACGGCGGCATCAAGTACAGCCGGATCAAGTCGGACTATGACGTGGTGCGTTCCAGCTCGTGGTCGAGTGAACTGGATGGTCAGAGCGACACGCTCAGTATGCGAAACCAGCGAGAGCTGGGGTTCGTGGGCGGCATGGAGCAGCTGGTCAGCGACAACCTCAGCTTTGTGGGCGAAGTGCGCGCGGGAGACGAGACCGCGCTCAATCTCGGGATGCGTTATCGGTTCCAGTAGCCGACGCCGCCGGTTGTGCTACCGCAGAAGGCCCGCCATAGCAGCGGGCCTTCTTTTTTTGCCCCACATGTCCCCGGAACCGGCTTATCTTTAAGCCGCTTGTCGCAGAAGCGTCGACCGAAGCTGGACCGACCTGCTGCGGCCTGGGTCACCGATGGAACCCAGTTGGATCGCCTCACGCCGGCCGTAGCGGAGCGGTAGGCCAGTATCCATAACGTCGAGATTGGCAAAGTGGTGGGTACGAGCGACGCACCCCGATCGCCGATCATTCCTGCGCGGCTTCCGGAATGACGATCGCGAGGCGCTGGGCGCTACACGGAGCGCCGACGGTCTCGAAGAAAGGTCCGCGTTCCTTGGTCGGGCGGTCAATCGATCGGGTCGACCCGGATCTGAAGGGGCAGGGCGTCGCGTTCGCGGGTGGTGCGACGGGAGACAATGCCGCGTTCGTCGAGGTCGAGGGTGCGGCCCACTCCGGCGAGTTCGTGCCATGCACCGGGGTCGATGGTGATGGAGGATTCGAGGGACTGGCGTTCCACGCGGCCCATGGTGGTGTGGGGTGGCTGTTCGTGCAGCTGATAAATATCCACGCGGATGCGGCCGTCGGGCTGTGTGTGGGGTTGCACTCGGAAGCCGCGGGCGGTGTCGCGAAAGACGGGTTCCATGCCGAAGCCGGCGCGGCCGGCGAATACGCGGAAGCCGTGGGCCTCGGTCTCGCCGACCAGGATGATGGCCTCGGTGCCTTCGCGCAGGCGGATCTGCTGGGTCTGGTCGTCGTGGCGGGTGGTGGTCCAGCGCCGGGCGGTACCGCGGGCCTGGGTGCCATCCGGGCCGGATTCGATGTCGATCCCTGCACCGGTTTCCTGCCGGGGGCGCTCGCTGCTGCGGCGTACCGAGAGGACGAGATCCTGGGCGCTGTGGTCGAGTTCGGCCACGACCTCGCGGATCTGCACGAGGGTCTGGGCGTCGGCGCGAACCAGGAGGCGGAACCCATCGGCGCGCAGCGTGGCGGCATTCCCGAACAGGCCTTGTAGCTCTGGCAGGATCTCGGCGGCCGGGCGATTTTGCAGCGGGAGCACGGCGACCTCGGCCTGTGGGTCGCGGGCCAACGCGGGTGCCGAGAGTCCGGGCAGTAGCAGGCTCCCCGCCAGGATGCGCAGGGTGCGGCGCCTAGACCATGAGCCGGCGCAGTTCGATCGCTTCATCGCTGAGACTCCAGTTCGCCTCGAAATCCAGGGCGGCCCGCTGGGTGCCCCCACGATCATCGACATCCCCCCGAAGGATTCGTTGCCCTCCAGCCTGCGTCAGCTGCATCCAGCCGCTGTGGTCAGCGATTGCGGTCAGCGTCAGGGGGCTCTCCTCGGCGGCATCGAGCCGGCGCACGGTGACGGCGGTGGGCAGACGCTTGATGGTTTCGACCAGTCCAGGGATGCGATCGCGCAGCGCCAGATCGTCGTCTACCAGAATGCGGATGTCCGTATGCCGGTGGCGGCGCGCGATGTTGGCCAGATACGAGCCCAGCTGCAGCCCGCGAAACTCCGCCAGGAGTCCCACGCGCGCATGCAGCCAGAAGCGCCGCCGGGTTTGGTCCAGCAGCTCCCCGAGAAGCACGGCGGCATCTTCCATCACGGGGTCGGTAGTCGGTTCGGCCATGCAGTCGCCTCCGGGCAGGGTCTCTACTCAGCATAGGCAACTACCGCCCATCGCGCATCTACGCGCATGCGCAATCAATGGAGATGGATGATTCGGTTCGAGCGGCTGTGCCGGGAAGGGGCCGTACCAACAATCGTGGTCACCCACAGCGTGGTGTGCGGCACGGGACCATTGTCCCGAGTGTTTTCGGAGGACTCGCAACTCGCGAGCAGGTGTTGGTTACCTGGCCTGCGCCAGGGGCTGGCGGATGCGGCGGAGCATGCGGCGGTGGGGGATGCCGGCGTCCTCGAAGGTGTCGGAGATGATGAAGAAATCGTGCTGGGCGTAGAAGCCCAGGCGGGTGTTCTGGGCGTTTAGCCAGACCTCGCGCCAGCCATGGCGGATGGCGGCCTCGACGGCGTAGTCGAGCAGCCGCGAGCCGATGCCGTGGCCGCGCCAGGGTTCGCGCACGGCCATGCGCCCGATCTGACCGGAGGGCAGCATGCGCAGGGTACCGATGGGTTCTTCGCCGGGGCCGATGGCCAGCCAGTGCAATGCGGTCACATCCAGACCGTCGAATTCCAGCGGTTCGGGGACGCCCTGTTCGTCGATGAAGACCTCGCGTCGGACGGCGGAGATGGCTTCGGCGTCGGCGGGCCAGCTGGCCTCGCGGAACTGAATGCGTTGTTGCATGGCTGGGGTCCTCGACCAATCGGGGCTCGACCACACGGGGCGGGTGGTGCGCGGATCCCGCTTTCCATGAGCCCGGAAATTTGCATTCTAGTCGACGAATCCAGAACCGTCCTGTGACTGGTGTCCCAATAAACTGGTGATTGGGTACCAGTTTGCGCTCATCGGTGGGGAGGGGTCTTGAGAATCTTGGATTATTGGGAAGTTATGTGGGGCACGCGCTCGTCCCGGTCGTGGGGCTCCAGGACTACCTGCATCAGGTCGACACGCTGGTGCTCGAAACCGACTTCGCAGTAGGCGAGGTAGTAGCGCCACATGCGGAGGAACTCGGGCGAGTATCCCAGGGCCTCGATAACGGGTTCGGCATGGCGCACCTCGCGATCCCAGCGACGCAGGGTTTCGGCGTAGTCCTGCCCAAAGAACTGCTGATCGCCGATCGCGAGGCCCGCCTGGCGGGCGGCGGCGTTGAAGCGGGGGACGGACGGCAGCATCCCGCCCGGGAAGACATACATCTGGATGAAATCGGCGTTGTTGCGGTAATACTCGAACGCGGCTTCGTCGATGGTGATGACCTGCAGTGCGGCGCGCCCGCCTGGGCGCAGGCAGGCACGCAAGGTCTCGAAGAAGCTGGGCCACCATTGCTGTCCGACCGCCTCGAACATCTCGATCGAGACGACGTGATCGAACTGGCCGTGCAGATCCCGGTAATCCTGCAGGCGCAGTTCGACACGGTCGGAGAGACCGGCCCGCTCGATCCGCTCGCGAGCGTAGTCGAGCTGCTCTTGCGACAGGGTAATGGCCGTGACCTGATGGCCGCGACGCGCGGCGAGTTCGGCAAAGCCGCCCCAGCCGCACCCGATCTCGAGGATGTGGGACCCGGGGGCGGCGTCGAGTTGATCCAGCAGGCGCTCGTACTTGCGCTGCTGGGCACTTTCCAGTGCCTCGTCGCCGCGGCTGAACAGGGCCGCGGAGTAGCTCATGCTCGGATCCAGCCACATGCGATAGAAGTCGTTGCCTAGATCGTAGTGGAAGCGGATGTTGGCACGACTGCCGCGGCGGCTGTTGCGGTGCCACCAGTGGCGCAGGGCGTCGAATTGACGCTGGACCACGGGGCGAGCCGCAAGATCGGCCAGCGCCGCCTCGTTGTCGGTGGCGAGGTGCAGCAGGCCCTTCAGGTCCGGCGTATTCCAGTCCCCCGCAATATAGCCCTCGGCAAAGCCGAGATCGCCGTGGCGCAGGATGCGCAGCAGCGTCCGCCAGGGCCGCTTGAGGTGCCAGATCACTTCACGTCCGGGTTGCTCGCCCTGTACGACCTCCCGTTCCCCGCGTGGGCCGACCAGCGTCAATTGTCCCTGCTCGAGACCGCGCAGGGCCCGGGCGATCAGTTGCAGGGCCCAGTGCCGGCGGGTCCCGAACCCGGTCGTCGCGCTTCCTTGTTCGACGGACATCAGTGCATCTCCTTTTGCGGCGGCGCAGGGCGCGGGTGGTAGCGTCCGCCGCGCAGCCAGATCTTGAGTGCCTGCCAGTGAATCAGTGGCAGGACCTTGAGGGTCATCCAGGGCTGGTGCATCAATGCGGCCAGCAGCGTTCGGTCGGCAAAGTCGCGCAGGCGGCCGTGCTGGGTTGCGACCAGGAATGGTGAACCCGCCTGGGTCTCGCGGATTGCCAACCGCACGGTGGCCCCGCGTTCCAGCCGTGCGGGCGAGATGGTGAAGGCGTAGCGCGCATCCATGTCGATGAACGGGGATACATGAAAGGCCTTGTCCTTCTCCTTGCGTACCGGCGTAGTCAAGGTGCGACCGCCTTCGTGCAGCAGGTAGTGGTGGTGCTCGCCGAAGGTGTTGCGGACTTCCAGCAACACGCCACGCAACCCGCCATCCGCGTGATAGGCGAACCAGACGCTGAGCGGGTTGAACGCGTGCCCGAATACGCGCGGCATCGCGAGCAGGTGGATCGCGCCGCCCGCGAGTTCAATGCCGTGCTCCGCGAGATGGGACTCGATCCAGGGCCGCCAGGGACGGCCATCGCGCGGGCCGTGGTCGCGGGTATGCAGGCTGAACAGGTTGAAACGGTCCAGCGAGAACAGCCGGCAGCGTTCTGCGGTGGTCTCCAGGCGATCAATGTCGAACAGCGCGGCGATTACCGGGTAGCGAAAGCGATACGCCGGCGTTGCAATGCGCTGGTGCATGACCGATGTATAGACCAGGGCCGCGTCCATGCCAGTGCCTCAGGCATCCTCGGGGCGCGCAGCCGGTGCCGCGGTCGGCGTCGCGCCGCCGCCGTTGACCGGCTCCGAATCCACCGCCACCGGCGCGGGTGTAGCACTCGGCGTGGAGTCCCAAGGGGGCGCGATGCCCATCGCCTCGCCGATCACGACGGCGGAGCGTAGCCCGTCCTCGTGGAAGCCGTCGCCCATCCAGGCCCCGGCGAAATAGAGTCCGTCCTGGCCCTGGCAGTCCATCAGGCGCTGGCGGGCGGTCTCGGCGGGGGCATCCATTACGGGATGTTCCCAAAGGTGCTCTCCGAGCACTGCGGTGGGGTGGGGCTCGCGCCAGGGATTCAGGCTGATCACGTAGTCGCGGCGACGCTCCAGGTTGTGCAGGCGGTTCATCCAGTAGGAGACCGAAACCCGTTCACCAGGCTGCGTGGTGCGTCCGCTCAGGTAGTTCCACGAGGACCAGACGCGGCGTGAGCGGGGCATCAGGGTGGCGTCGGTATGCACGATGGCGCGGTTTTCCTGGAAGCGGCAGTCCGCCAGCAGGCCGTCGAGCGCGGGCATGGTTCGCCCCAGGAGGCGGCGGGCGTCGTTCGCATGACAGGCGAACACGACTTGATCGAATCCCTCGGAGCGCTCCGCGGTCAGCACACGCCACTGGCCGCCTTCGGGGATCACGGCGCGGACGGCCTCGTGGATGACGCTACGTGGCTCGAGCCGCGCGGCGAGGCGCTGCACATATTCGCGGCTGCCACCGCGCACGGTGCGCCACTGCGGGCGGTCGCGCAGGTCCAGCAGCCCGTGGTTGCGAAAGAACCGCAGGAAACTCGCGGACGGGAACTCGCGGATGGACTCCGGCGGCGCGGACCAGATCGCGGCGGCCATCGGCAACAGGTAGTCCTCGATGAAACCCTGGCCAAAGCGGTGCCGCGACAGAAAATGGCCCAAGGTGCCCTGCGGGGTCTCGCCGCGCTCGAACAGTCGATGCCCCAGGCGGTTGAAGCGCAGGATGTCGGCGCCCATACGCAGAAAGCGCGGGCTGAGCAGGTTGCGCCGCTGCGCGAACAGGGTGTTCAGGTCGCTGCCGGCGTATTCCACGCCGTGGGGATGCCGGGAACAGGAGAACGACATTTCAGTCGGCTGGGTCGGCACGCTCAGGTCGCGAAAAAGGCGGGTCAGCAGCGGGTAGTTGCGCTCGTTGTACACCACGAAGCCGGTATCGAGGTGCGTGGGGCCCTCCGGGTCGGATACCTCGATGGTGTGGGCGTGACCGCCCAGTTCGGGCGCCGCCTCGAACAGGCGCACCTGGTGACGCGACTGCAGGATCCAGCCGCTGGCCAGCCCGGCGATGCCGCCGCCGATGACGGCGATGCGAGAGGTGCTCATGATGACGGTTCCGATTCCATCAAAGGGTGATGTACATCTTATACAATACCTGTACAATGCCTGCAAATGGTCGTCGTCCAGAATACGGCGCACAGTGAGCCCCGCACAGCCCGGGGCGCGGAGGGTGCAGCGATGCGTAGGGGTAGTCGGTTGCTTGTGGTGATAGAGCTGTTGTGGGCAGGCCTGACGTCCGAGGACCGGCGTTTGCGCGCCGCGATTGAGGCCGCGTTATGAACGACACCGCCCAGACCATGAGCGGCTGGCCTGCCGAGGTGCGCCAGGCACTGGTCGAGCACGAGGTCGTCGCGATCACCTCCGGGCTGTCCGATGTGCGCGATGCTGTGGCCCTGCTGGATGCAATGCTGCCCGGTCGCTGGGTGCGCCTGGAGTGGGGCATGGGCTCTGCTCACAACCGCGAGCAGTTTCATGCCCTGCAGCAGGCGACCGGGGCCGATGTATTGCCCTATTTCGTTGCGCGGGACGGTGCAATCGGGGGGCTCCCCGAATTGCGTGAGTACCTCGGTGCGCGGGCTGTCGCGGCCGGGGCCAACCGAGGTCCGCGTGACGTCGCGGAACGGGCAGGGCAGACGCAACAGTCCCAGGAAGCCTCGGCACCGATGCTTCAGGTGCTGGGATACGGAGGTCTGATCCCCTTTGTGGTCCTGGGCTTCGGGGCCTGGATGGCCCAGCCGGAATGGCAGGTTTTCGCGCTGGAGGCCCTGGCGTTTTATGGTGCCGTCATCCTGTCGTTTCTCGGAGCGATCCACTGGGGCCTTTACCTGGCGGATCGTGAGCACCGGGTGGGCCCGCTGTCGGCACCCGTGTGGGCGGTGGTCCCGGCGATCCTCGCCTGGCTGGCGTTGCTCCAACCGCTGCCCGAGGCGCTGATGACCCTGGCCGCGCTGTTTTTGGGGGCGCTGTGGGTGGACCGGTTGAGCCTGCGTGGGCGGCCGTTGCCGCGCGGGTACCTGGGACTGCGCATGGCGCTGACTGCGGGGGCTATCGTTTCGCTGGCCTCCGGGCTGGCCGTTATCATGGTGCGCTGACGCGCCCGCACGCCCCTAGGAATGCCGAAGATGGCACAGAACAAGGACCTATCGATGCAAGCAGATGCCCGTACCGCGGACGAACCCGTGACCAGCGCAGCCGATGGGCGGCCGCTGCCGGCCCCCGAGGCCCTGGCCCGTCATTATCGCGAGATCCTCGCCGGCCTGAATGAAGACCCGAACCGCGAGGGTTTGCTGGATACGCCGATGCGGGCGGCCAAGGCGATGCAGTACCTGACCCGGGGCTATCACCAGGACCTCGACACGATCGTCAACGGCGCGCTGTTCAGCTCCGACAACGACGAGATGGTGCTGCTGCGCGATATCGAGCTGTACTCGCTGTGCGAGCACCACCTGCTGCCGATCATCGGCAAGGTGCATGTCGCCTACCTGCCGAATGGCAAGGTGATCGGCCTCTCCAAGATCGCGCGGATTGTCGATATGTTCGCCGCGCGCCTGCAGATCCAGGAAAACATGACGCGGCAGATCGCCGAGGCCCTGAAGCAGGTCACCAATGCCAAGGGCGTGGGCGTGGTCGTGGACGCCAAGCACATGTGCATGACCATGCGCGGGGTGGAGAAGCAGCACTCCTCGATGGCGACGTCGGTGATGCTGGGTGCCTTCCGCGAAGATGCGCGTACCCGTCGCGAGTTCCTCAACCTGATCCACGGCTCCCGCGACTGAACCGCTGGCGGCGGGGCCCTGAACCGGCGAACCGGCGTCGAGTGATTACATCGGGCGCAGCGGGATACTGAACGAGATGTAGTTGACCCCGGCCATGCGCAGGTGTCGCACATCCTGCGCGAGGCTATTCAGCAGGTACAGCCCCAGTTCGCGCAGGGACTGCTCGTCGTTGTGACCCCATTGCCGGGCCTTGCGCAGCGAGGCCTCGTCGACTTCGGCCGCCGCACTGCGGTCGATCATCTCCACCGCGAGGTGTTCGCCCTCGCGTTCCAGACGGACATCCACCGGGCGGCTGCGCCCCGGCTCGCTGGCGGCCTGTTCGGACAGGTGCATGAACACCTCTTCCAAGGCCACCTGCAGCTTGACGGACTGCTTCTCCGGCAGACTCAGGCTCTCGCCGAACTCCCGCGCCATGGCCTGGATCTGCGGCAGGGATTCGGCCTCGGGCGCGAAGGTGCTGCGGCGTCGTGGGCGCGGGCGCAGGTTGAAGATCAGGCTGATGGCGACCGCGACGGTGCCGCCGGTGGTCACGCTGTTGTTCATGAACGGCCCCAGCGCGTCCGGGATCAAGTGATGGAAGAACAACTGGTTCTGGAACAGGAAGCCGGTGGAGAACGCCACGCCGATGATCAGCCCGCTCTGGTAGCTCAGGCCGTCCTGTGCGCACAGGCGAATGCCGGCCACGAACAGCAGCGCCAGAAGGATCAGCAGGAAGGCTCCGAAGACCGGGCCGGGGAGCGAGATCATCACCATGTTGAGTTTGGGGATGAGTGCGACCAGGGCGAGGAAGCCGGCGAAGTAGTAGCCGACACGCCGCGCAGCCATGCCGGTCAGCTCGATCGAGGACACGCCGATCCCGTAGGTGGTGTTCGGCAGCGTACCCAGGCCGCCGGCGATCATGTTGCCGACCCCGTCCGCATAGAGGCCGCCGCGCACGCGGTCGTAATCAACCTTGCGCGGGGTCCGGTGGGAGTTGCGTTGCGCGACCATGGTGTCGCCCACTGACTCGACCGATCCGACCAGGGTGACGATGATGAAGGTCAGAAGTAGTGTGAACCAGGCGGTCGAGAACTCGAAGTTGAAGCCCGGCCATTCCAGTGGCGGCAGACCCAGCCAGGCGGCGTCCGCGACCCTGGAAAAGTCCGTGATGTTGAATGCAACCGCCACCGCGACGCCAACCCCGAGCCCGATGATGGGTGCCCAAAGGCGCAGCATGCGACCGCCGAAGATCGCCAGCAGGATGGTGAACCCGAGCGTAAACAGGGCGACGACCAGGGCGCGCCAGGTGCCCTCGTACTCGCCTTCTCCATGCATCATGTCGGCCGTGGACGGGATCACGGTCAGCACCAGCAGCATGATCACGACCCCGCTGACGGTCGGCGTTATGATGCGCCGGAACAGGCCCAGGTAGCGGGCGAACAGTAACTGTGCGGGTGCGGACAGGATGGCCAGCGTCGCGACCAGCGCCATGCCGCCGACCATGGCCGCCTCGATGCCGACGGCCAGATACGCGGTCGAGGTGCCCATGAAGATCAGGTAGCCCGAACCGACCGGCCCGACGCGACGAACCTGGACCAGCGTGGCGAGCGCACTGCCGATGAGTGCGGCAAAGACGGTCCACTGGGTGGCGGCCAGGTCGAGGCCGATGGTGCGCGCCAGAATCAGGGGCGCGAGGATAATGGTCGGGGCGACCAGGATCAGACTCTGAAGGGCGCTGAGCGCGCATTTCCCGACCGGCGGATGGTCATCCACCTCGTAGAGAATCTTCGATTGCGAGGGTTCGGTCATTGCATCACCGCGTGGGGAGCACGAAAGCGCCGAATCGTATCAGGGTAAGGGGGGAGTGACCGCGCAGGCGTGAGTCAGGCGTTGGCCCGCGCCGACCCCGGTCGTGGGCCCGGACAAAAAAATGGCCCGGTGGGAGTCCGGGCCGAACGTTCAGACAACCGTGTGATGGAGTCTTCTAGTCTGAACGGCGGAACTGCGGCGGCCGTTGCCAGGCGCCGATTTTTCCGCTCTTGCCTCGGTGGACAGGGGTGTTGCCCACAGGTTCCTTCCGGATTCGGGCATCACGCGAACGCGTTCACACTTTGCGGCGCGTAGAATGGTTTCCATGCGCGGAGTGGAACAGATTCCCTGGCTTTATGACGCTCTGATGGGGCTGGCGGACGCGCTTGGTTTCCGTGGCTGGCGCCGGCGTCTCGTCGTGAGGGCACGGGGTCGTGTCCTCGAGCTGGGCTGCGGCACGGGCCGCAATCTTCCTCTGTATTCCGACCCGACGCAGCTCGTCGCACTCGATCCAGACCTGGCGGCCCTGCATCGGGCACGTGAACGCGCACCCGGGGCGCTTTTTGTGGTCGCCCGGGCCGAGGCATTGCCATTTGCCGATGGACAGTTCGACACGGTCGTCTCGGGGCTGGTGTTCTGTTCGGTTCAGGACCCGGAGCGGGGGCTGGGGGAGATCCTCCGTGTGCTGGGCGCCGAGGGCCAGTTACGCATGCTCGAGCACGTGCGGCACCGGCGCCCGAGCCTGGCCTGGGTACAGGATCGCGTACAGCCGACCTGGACCTGTGTGACCGGGGGCTGCCACCCGAACCGTGATACCGAGGCCGCGGTGGAGCGCGCCGGGTTCGCGATCGAGGCAGAGGATCGCGAGTCGCGCGGGGTCATGCGGCGCTTCGTGGCCCATCCAAAAAAATTCGAGGCGAACTCTAAAGTCTGAGCATGCGTGGTCGTCACCCCGGGAGAGCCAGGTCCGAGTCGGTGTTAATTACACCCGGCGGGCTGGCTCTACATTCGAATCAGGAGTGAACGATGGATGCCAGTGCGATTGCCAGCCAGGCCACGCAGATGAGCCAGCAGAATATCGCAGCGCAAAAGGATGTGGCGGTGCAGAAGAAGGCCATGGAATCGGAAGAGATGGCGGCACAGGGCCTGTTGCAGGCCATGCCGAACATCAGCGAGATGCAGGCGACCTCCCAGGGCCTGCCCGACCACGTGGGCAATAACGTCGACACGACCGCCTGATTGCCCATACGGTCACTCAGGGGAACACTGATCAGTGGTTCCCTTTACGCCCCGCCGGAGCGCCCCGGTGGGGCGTTTTCGTTGATGGGGCCTGTACGGTCCGTCTGATCAGGTGGTCTCGGAAGCCTCGGCGCGGGATTCGTCGGCAGCGGGCTCCGGCGCGGTCGCCGTGTGCTGGTCGATCCAGTTCTTGGCGGCGATCAGCAGGCCCATGGCCATGAACGCGCCAGGCGGCAGCAGGGCCAGCAGGAAGCCGTGCTCGGACGGGAAGATCTGGATGGTCATCGCGTGGCCCCACTCGCCGAACAGCAGGTGGGCGTTGTCCATCAGCGTGCCCTGGCCCAGGACCTCGCGCAGTGCGCCCAGCGCAATCAGTACGCCGGTAAAGCCCAGCCCCATCATCAGCCCGTCCAGCGCGGCGCGCGGGACCGAGTTGCGCGAGGCGAATGCCTCGGCGCGGCCGATGATCGCGCAGTTGGTGACAATCAGCGGGATGAAGATGCCGAGGATCAGGAACAGGCCGTGGAACCAGGCGTTCATCGCCAGCTCGATCGCGGTCACGATGGAGGCGATGATCAGCACGTAGACCGGGATGCGGATCTCCGGGCGGGCGTGGCGGCGGATCATCGAGACCAGCACGTTCGACAGCAGCAGCGTCAGGGTGGTCGCGATGCCCAGCCCGATGGCGTTGACCATCGTCCCGGAGATCGCCAGCAGCGGGCACAGGCCGAGCAGCTGGACCAGGCCCGGGTTGTTGTTCCACAGGCCGTCGCGAATGATGTCGGTCAGGGTCGGGTTCATCGGTCGTCCTGTTCCGTGAGCGGCTCGACCACCGCGCCTTCCTCTTCCTTCGGCGCGGTCGAGAGCAGGTCGTCGCGGTAGTCGTCGAAGTATTCCAGTGTGCGGCGGACGGCGCGAACCACCGCACGCGGGGTAATGGTGGCGCCGGTGAACTGGTCGAACACGCCGCCATCGCGGCGCACCGCCCACTCGCCAGGCTCGGGGTCGCCCAGGGAGCGGCCTTCGAAGCCATGGATCCAGTCGGAGCGCTCGGCCTCGATGGCATCGCCCAGTCCCGGCGTCTCGCGATGGCTGGAGACGCGCACGCCGAGCAGTTCACCGTCGCGGTCGACGCCGATCAGCAGATGGATGTTGCCGCTGTAGCCGTCGCGCGCGACCGCCGAGAACACGATGCCCATGACATTGTCGTCTGTGTCGCGGGCGAACCACGCCGGCAGGTTGTCGCCTCCCAGACGCTCGTCGCTCAGGGCCATCGTGTCGTGCACCGGGTCATTGGCGTAATCGAGATCGCCGGTGAGCTCCGCGATGCGGTTGCGGTTGACCTCCATGCGGTTGTCCGCGATGCGCGCCTCGGTGCCTTCCTGCACCAGCGCGACCAGCCCGGCGCCGGCCGCTGCAAAGCCGGCCAGCAGGACGGTGGCGATCAGGATATCGCGCGGTTTCAGGTTAAGCATGACCGTCGCCTGGCGGCGGCCCGCCGCGGCTGCGCCCGAAGACTCGGGGTCGCGTCAGGTGGTCGAGCGTCGGGGCGACCATGTTCATCAGCAGTACGGCAAAGGCGACCGCGTCCGGGTAGCCGCCCCAGGTGCGGATCACGAAGATCAGCACGCCGATCCCGGCCCCGTAGAGGATGCGTCCGAGCGGGGTGGTGGACGCGGAGACCGGATCGGTGGCGATGAAGAACGCGCCGATGATCACCGCCCCGGAGAACACGTGGAAGGCGGGCGAGGCGAACGAGTCCGGGTCCAGCAGCCAGAAGAAGCCGGCCGGGATGGCCACGCCGAGGATGACCGCCACCGGGATGTGCCAGTGGATGATGCGGCGGAACAGCAGGTACAGCCCGCCGAGCAGGAAGAAATTGCCGACCCATTCCCAGCCCGTCTCGGTGAAGGTGCCGAACAGCGGGCTGGCGGTGATCTCGCCGACCGTGCGTCCGGAAACAAGCCCTTCGCGCATCGCGTCGAGCGGGGTTGCGCGCGTGACCGCGTCCCACTCCTGGGCGCCGGGGAGGCTGCCGGTCAGCACCGTCTGCAGGCTTTGCAGCAGGGTGAGGGGGGATTCCGGCAGCGTGGTGGCGGCCGGCCAGAGCGCCATCTCGCGCGGGAACGAGACCAGCACGACGACATAGCCGACCATCGCGGGATTGAACGGGTTGTAGCCCAGCCCGCCGTACAGGTGTTTGGCGACGATGATCGCGAACGCGATCCCGATCAGCGTGACCCAGAACGGCGCCAGTGGCGGGATCGCCAGCGCGAACAGCCAGCCGGTAACGATCGCGGAGTTGTCCGCCAGCGTGGCCATGACGGGCCGCTTGCGCGCGGCGACCATCGCCGCCTCGAAGGCCACCGCGAACAGCACGCCCAGCAGCACGTTGACCAGCACGCCCCAGCCGAAGAACCAGGTCATCGCCAGGGTGCCAGGCACCAGCGCCATCAGGACCTGCTGCATCACGCCGCCCACGGAGTGCGCCGGGATTACATGGGGCGAGGATTGCGTACGAAAGCGCATCAGCGGTCGTCCCCGTCCCGGGTGTCATTAGTCGTGGACGTTTCCTCGCCGTTCGTCTCCGAGCCGGTCCCCTTCTCGCTATTCTTCTCGGAGCCTTCCGCGCGGGCCGCCTTTTTCTTCTGCGCGCGTTCCAGTGCCGCCTGGATCGCCGCCTGCTTGTCGCCGTCGTTTTCCTTGTTCTTCACCGCGGCCTTCTTTTTCGCCAGGCGTTCGGCCTTCTCGCGCTCCTCGCGCTCGATGCGTTCCTGGCGGAATTCGTAGCGCTCGCGCGCGATGTCCGACTTCTGGCGCTCCTTCTCCCGCGCCCAGATCTCGTTCTTGGCATAGCGGTAGTACTGCACCAGCGGGATGTTGCTGGGACAGACATAGGCGCAGCAGCCGCATTCGATGCAGTCGAACAGCCCGTAGTCCTGGATCGCGTCGAAGTCCTTCGCCTTCGCCTGCCAGTACAGCTGCTGTGGCAGCAACTGGGCCGGGCAGACGGCCGCACACTCGGCGCAGCGGATGCAGGGCATGACCGGGCCGGGGGACGGCGTGTCCTGGGGGCGTGTGGCGAGCAGGCAGTTGGTGGCCTTGATCACCGGGATGGAGTCATCGTGGACCGCGAAGCCCATCATCGGGCCGCCCATCACCAGCCGGTCGACGCCTTCGGCATAGCCCCCGGCCGCCTCGATGACGTCGGCGAACGGGGTGCCGAGCAGGGCCTCCACGTTGCGCGGGTGTTTCACGCCGGGGCCGGTGACCGTGACGATGCGGGACAGCAGCGGACGGCCCTGAATCACCGTGTCGCAGATCGCCTTGAAGGTGCCCGGGTTGTGGCAGACCATCCCGAGATCCGCGGGCAGTCCGCCGCTCGGGACCTCCTGGCCGGTCAGAACCTTGATCAGCTGGCGTTCGCCCCCGGTGGGATAGATCGAGGGGACCGATACCAGCTCGATCAGGTCGCGCAGCTCGGTCGGCAGGGTCTCGGTCAGTGCCCGCATGGCCTCGGGCATGTTGTCCTCGACCGCGAACAGCACGCGCTCCACGCCCAGCAGGCGGGCGGTGATGCGGATGCCTTCGAATACCGCCTCGGGGGCGGTGCGCAGCAGCATGTCATCGGCGCTGATGTAGGGCTCGCACTCTGCCCCGTTGACGATCAGTGTGTGGATGCGCTGGCCGGCGCGCGGGTTCAGCTTGACCGCGGTGGGGAAGGCCGCGCCGCCTAGCCCGACGATGCCCCCGGCGCGCAGGCGCTGGCGCAGTGCGCGCAGGTCGCGGGTATCCCAGTCCAGCCAGGGTTCCATGCGGGCATCGCCCCATTCGTCGCGCCCGTCGGGCTCGATGACCACACAGGGGGCGTTGAGGCCCGAGGGATGCGGTACCGGGTAGAGGTCGATGTCCGCTACCTTGCCGGAGGTGGGCGCGTGCACGTGGGCGGCGATGTAGCCCTTGGACTGGCCGATGCGCTGGCCCTTGGTCACGTGATCGCCGACCTGGACACAGGCCTCGGTCGCCTCGCCGATGTGCTGGCCGAGCGGCACGGTCAGTTTCGCGGGCACGCCCATCACCAGTACCGGCTCGGCGGTACTGGCGTCGGTCTCGTCGGCCAGTTTCAGGCCTCCATGGAAGCGGTGCAGCTGCATCGGCGTATTCTAACGGTTCGCGGAAAAGCGGCTTAATGGCCGCTGCGCGAGACGTCCGCAATCGCGTAAATGGGCCGCTCGATGGGCGAGGGTTCCGGCTCCGCCCAGCGCCACTCGGTGATATCGGTCTGGACCGGCACCATGTCGATGCAGTCGACTGGACAGGGTTCGATGCACAGTTCGCAGCCGGTGCATTCCTCCTCGATCACGGTATGCATCTGCTTGGCTGCGCCCAGGATGGCGTCCACCGGGCAGGCCTGGATGCACAGGGTGCAGCCGATGCAGATGTTTTCGTCGATCACCGCGACGGCCTTTTCCTGTTCCTCTTCTTCCAGCGGGGTCGGCTCGCGGTCCAGCAGGTCCGCCAGCGCCTGGACCGTGGCCTGGCCACCGGGCGGGCAGCGGTTGATGTCGGCTTCGCCTGCAGCGATCGCCTCGGCATAAGGGCGGCAGCCAGGGTAGGAGCACTGGCCGCACTGGGTCTGGGGCAGCAGGGCGTCGATCTGGTCGACGACCGGATCCGCCTCGACGCGAAAGCGCTGCGCGGCAAAGCCGAGGATCAGTCCGAACGCGGCGGCCAGACCGCCGATCGCGAGGATGGCGTAGACGACACTCACAGCCGCACCAGCCCGGAGAAGCCCATGAACGCCAGCGACATCAGGCCCGCGGTGACCATGGCGACCGCGCTGCCGCGAAAGACCACGGGCACATCGGCCACCGCGATGCGTTCACGAATGGCGGAGAACAGGATCAGCACCAGGGAGAAGCCGACCGCGGCGCCGAAGCCGTAGAGCGCGGATTCGACGAAGTTGTGTGCCTCCTGGACGTTCAGCAGGGCCACGCCCAGCACCGCGCAGTTGGTGGTGATCAGCGGCAGGAAGATGCCCAGCACGTTGTAGAGCAGCGGGCTGGTCTTGCGCACCACCAGCTCGGTGAACTGGACCACGGCGGCGATCACGAGGATGAACGCGATGGTGCGCAGGTACTCGAGCCCCAGTGGGGTCAGCAGGTATTCGTTGATCACGTAGGAACTGACCGCGGACAACGTCAGCACGAAGGTCGTGGCCAGGCCCATGCCGGTGGCCGTCTCGACCTTGCGCGAGACCCCCATGAACGGGCACAGGCCCAGAAACTTCACCAGTACGAAGTTGTTCACGAGGATCGTACTGATGAGGATCAGGACGTATTCCACGTTAATTCCGAGTCGTCAGGTCAACAAAATAGTATCAGGGACTGCTTATCCCGACTCAACCCTTCCGGGGCGCTGGTTTTGCGTGGGAGCGGGCCTGCCCGCGAAGCCCCTGCAATAGCCGGACCTTGGCGGGCGGCATTCGCGGACAGGCTTGCCCCTGCAGGATAGAGTCTAGTCGCCTGCCGGGATGAGCGATTCCAGGCTGCGCAGTGGGTGTTGGTCGGTAGCCGCCGGGTCGGTGAACGGGCGGGCGGTCTGCAGCCAGGCCTGGTGTGCGGCATCCAGCTCCTCGCCGCGCACCGACAGCAGCATGATCGCCTCCGGCGCGATGCCGATCTCGTCGGCCAGACGGCGGTAGCTGCCGGCATCGCGGCGACCGCCGATGCGGGTGTCGAACAGCCCGGTCAGACGCTGCTCCACCTCCGGATACGGGCCGTGACGCAGCCAGTCGCGCTGGACCGGGGCCGGGCTCGCACCAAAGCTGTACAGGGCCACGCTGGCATCGTCCAGCGCCATCAGGGCGCGGGCCGTGTCGTCCGACAGCTCAGGGCGCAGCATCGAGGCCTCCAGGGCGTCGGCCCAGATCAGCCCCTGTAGCTGGCGCAGGGGCGTGATGTCCTGTCCGCCGCGAATCCAGGCGCGGATCTGCGCGAGCAGCCCGTCGACGTCCAGCTCGCGGCCGGAATAGGCGAGGATATCCGCGAGCACGCGTTGCACCGCGGTACTCTCCGCGTGGCGCTCGAGAAAGCCCGGCAAGGCCTCCAGGGAATAGGGCTCGAGCGTGTCGCGCAGTACGCCGGGCGGCGCCAGCACCCCCTCGAACGCGAGGATCAGGGCCTGGGGCGCGGGATTCGGTGACATGTTCATCGGCTCATCTGGTGTGCAAGCGTCTCGCACTGGAACATGAATTCGAAGGCCTCGACCCGGTGCAGTGCCAGCTCCACGCTCGCGCCCCAGGTATAGAGGCCGTGGCCGCCGATCAGGAACCCGGCGAGATTCGGCTCGCGGGTCATGGCGGCGTCGACCCGCGCGGCCAGTTGCTGTACGTCGGGGTCGTTCGCGAACACGGGCAGGTCCAGGCCCCGCGCGGGATTCTTCACGCCGGGCAGTTCGCGCAGGACCTCGTAGTCGCGCAGGGCAAGCGTGCCGGTGAACTGGCGCGACAGTACGGTCGCATGTACGGAATGCGTGTGCAGCACGGCGCCCAGCTGGACATCGTGGCGGTACATGATGATGTGCAGGAAGGTCTCCGGGGCCGGCTCTTCGCTGCCGGCGACCACGTGGCCGTCGAGATCGACCACCAGGAAGTCGTGGCGGTCGAGAAAGCTCTTCTCGCGATTGGGCGCGGTGACGGCGATATGCCGGTCGTCCAGGCGCGCGGAGAAGTGGCCGGTGCGCGCGGGCAGCCAGCCGCGCGCCGAGAGATCGCGGCCTGCTTCGGCCAGCAGGCGTACCTGCGCCAGGAATTCGGGGCTTTGGTCCATGCGTCCGGGTATCGACAAAAGAGCGGCAGCTTACGCGAGCCGTGGGTGCAAATCCATGACGCGGGCGGCCTATTTGACCCGCATCCCGGCTTGGGCGCCGTCGTCCGGGTTCAGGATGTACAGCTCCGAGCCGCCGGGGCCGGCCGCCAGGACCATGCCCTCGGATACGCCAAAGCGCATCTTGCGCGGCGCGAGGTTGGCGACCATCACAGTATGCCGGCCGACCAGGTCCTCCGGCGCGTAGGCCGACTTGATCCCGGCAAACACCTGGCGCGTCTCCGAGCCGATATCGAGGGTGAGCTTCAGCAGCTTGTCGGCACCTTCCACGTGCTCGGCACTGGCGATGCGGGCGATGCGCAGGTCCACCTTTGCAAAGGTGTCGAAGTCGATGGTCTCGGCGATGGGGTCCACGTCGGGCTCCGCTTTGGTGCTGGGGGTGGGCGTTTGCGCGGTCGCGGCCAGGGTGGCCTTCGAGGCCTCCAGCAGCTTGTCGACGGTCTCGCCTTCGATGCGGGTCATCAGCGGCTTGAACTTCTCGATCGAGCGCCCGACCAGCGGCGCGCGCGTGTCCCAGGCCAGGCTGTCCAGCCGGAGGAAGGCCGCAGCGTCGGCCGCCAGTCGCGGCAGCACCGGGGCGAGGTAGACGATCAGGATGCGGAACAGGTCCAGGCCCTGGGTGGAGATGGCCTGTACCTCGGCCTCGCGGCCCTCCTGCTTCGCCAGCACCCAGGGCTGGGCCTCGTCGATGTATTGGTTGGCCTGATCGGACAGCGCCATGATGCGGCGGATGGCCTGGGCGTATTCGCGGTTCTCGAACGCGGCCGCGATGGCGTCGCCCTCGGCGACGAAGGCCTCGTGCAGGTCCGGACGTGGCAGCTCGGCCGCCAGTTCGCCGTTCGAGCGCTTGGTAATGAAGCCGGCGCAGCGGCTGGCGATGTTGACCAGCTTGCCGACCAGATCGGAGTTCACACGCTGGACGAAGTCGTCCAGGTTGAGGTCGAGGTCGTCGACCCCGGCACCCAGCTTGGCGGCGAGGTAGTAGCGCAGGGATTCGGGGTTCAGGTGGTCCAGGTAGTCGCGCGCGCGGATGAAGGTCCCGCGCGATTTGGACATCTTCTGCCCGTTGACGGTCAGGAAGCCGTGGCAGAACACCGCGCTGGGCGTGCGAAAGCCCGCGCCGTGCAGCATCGCCGGCCAGAACAGCGTATGGAAATACGCGATGTCCTTGCCGATGAAGTGATACAGCTCGGCATCGGAATCCGCGCCCCACCAGGCATCAAAGTTCAGGCCCTGCTTCTCGGCGTAGGCGCGAAAGCTCGCCATGTAGCCGATCGGCGCGTCCAGCCAGACGTAGAAGTACTTGCCCGGGGCGTCGGGGATCTCGAAGCCGAAGTAGGGGGCGTCGCGCGAGATGTCCCAGTCGGTCAGGCCCGCGTCGAACCACTCGTCCAGCTTGTTGCGGATCGCATCCTGCAGACGGCCGGAGCCGGTCCACTCGCGCAGGAAGGCCTCGAAGTCGCCGAGTTTGAAGAAGTAGTGCTCGGACTGGCGCGACTCGGGACGGGCGCCGCTGATCGCGGAAACCGGGTCTTTCAGGTCCAGCGGGCTGTAGGTGGCTCCGCAGGCCTCGCAGGAATCGCCGTACTGCTCCTCGGCGCCGCAGTTGGGGCAGGTGCCCTTGATGAAGCGGTCGGGCAGGAACATCCCGGCCTCGGGGTCGTAGGCCTGGTCGATGGTGCGCGTCTCGATGTGCCCGGCGTCGCGCAGCGCGGTGTAGATGTGGGCGGCCAGTTCGCGGTTTTCGTCCGAGTGGGTCGAGTGGTAGTGGTCGAAATCCACCAGGAACTCGCTGAAGTCGGCCTCGTGCTCCTGGCGTACGCGCGTGATCAACTCTTCGGGTTCGATGCCCTCGGCGCGGGCCTTCAGCATGATCGGCGTGCCGTGGGCGTCATCCGCGCAGACGTAGATCACCTCGTGGCCGCGCGCACGCTGGAAGCGCACCCAGATATCGGTCTGGATGTACTCGACCAGGTGCCCCAGATGGATCGGCCCGTTGGCGTAGGGCAGGGCGCTGGTGACCAGGATCTTGCGCGGCGTGTCAGTCATCGTCGGACTCGTGCGTCGGTAGCGGCGGGCGGTGGCATGCAGGGGCGCTATTGTCGGGGCTGCCAGCCGGGTTGTCGAGGCGTGGAAAAGTCCGCCACGGGCTTTTCCACAGAAGCTGTGGATAACTCTGTGGGCAACCCAGTGGAATTCATCGTCAGGCCTTGTCACGCAAGGGCCTTGTACAGATTGGTCAAAAAACGTTCAATTTCTTTTTATACCGAAAAAACAAATACATGAAGGTTCTTTGTGTAGTGCTTTCGGTGTTTTGGCTGCTATCTGGGGCGTTTTCAGGGGCAGCGAAGATTCATGTGTATAAAAGTCGCGAATAGGGGTTGACAGATCATCTGTGGCGCCTCTTGCGGCATGGGTAAAGGGCTGGCGTGTGGTGGTGCCATTGGCGTGCTGATTGCGGCCCAGTAGAATCGCGCGATCACTCCCAACTGCCGGATGGAACGAACGCCATGGCCGAACTCTCGCGCGAGCAGATCGAAAACGCCCTGAAGACCGTTCAGGACAAGTACCTGGAGCAGGACTTGGTGGCCGCCGGTGCGGTCAAGGACATCCGTGTGGAGGGCGCACGGGCGGCCATCACCCTCGAGATGGGCTACTCCGCGAGCGGCTATCACGACGAGCTGCGCGCCGCGATCCAGGGGGCGCTGGCCGGCGTCGCCGGGCTGGAGTCCTCCGAAGTGACGATCACCACCAGGGTGACCGCCCACGCGGTGCAGAAGAGCCTGAAGCCGATGCCCGGCATCAAGAACATCATCGCTGTGGCCTCCGGCAAGGGCGGGGTGGGCAAGTCCACCACCGCGGTCAACCTGGCCTTGGGCCTGGCGGCCGAAGGCGCGCAGGTCGGCATCCTGGATGCGGATATCTATGGCCCCAGCCAGCCGCGCATGCTGGGCATCAAGGACCGCCCGGAGTCGAAAGACGGCAAGTCCATGGAGCCGCTGGAACGCCACGGCGTGCAGGCGATGTCCATCGGCTTCCTGATCGACGAGGACACGCCGATGATCTGGCGTGGCCCGATGGTCACCCAGGCCCTTGAGCAGCTGCTGAACGAGACCAACTGGAAGGATCTCGACTACCTGGTGATCGACCTGCCGCCGGGCACCGGTGATATCCAGCTGACCCTGTCGCAGAAGATCCCGGTCTCCGGCGCGGTGATCGTCACCACCCCGCAGGACATCGCACTTCTGGATGCGCGCAAGGGCCTGCGCATGTTCGAGAAGGTGGAGGTGCCGGTACTGGGCATCATCGAGAACATGAGCATTCATATCTGCTCGAGCTGTGGCCACGAGGAGCACATCTTCGGCCAGGGCGGTGCCCAGGGCATGGCCGAAGAGTATGGCGTGGACATGCTCGGCGCGCTGCCGCTGGATATTCGCATTCGCGAGCAGGCCGACGGTGGTGAACCGACCGTGATCGCCGATCCGGACGGCCGCATCACAGAGATCTATCGCGAGATCGCCCGCCGTACCGGCGCCAAGCTCGCGGAGCAGGCGAAGGACTACAGCAGCAAATTCCCCAATATCGTCATCCAGAACAACTGATCCGGCGATCACAACCAGGGACAGGGCAGATGAGCATCAAGTCGGACCGCTGGATCCGGGAGATGGCCGAGACGAAGGGCATGATCGAGCCCTTCGAGCCCGGTCAGGTCCGCTATCGCGACGAGCAGCGCATCGTCTCCTACGGCACGTCCAGCTATGGCTATGACGTGCGCTGCTCGGAGCACTTCAAGATCTTCACCAACATCAACTCGAGCATCGTCGACCCCAAGGGCTTCGACGAGGGCAGCTTTGTGGACGTGCATTCCGATGTCTGCATCATCCCGCCCAACTCGTTTGCGCTGGCGCATACCGTCGAGTACTTCCGCATCCCGCGTGACGTGCTGACCATCTGCCTCGGCAAATCGACCTACGCGCGCTGCGGCATCATCGTGAACGTGACCCCGCTGGAACCCGAGTGGGAAGGCCACGTGACCCTGGAGTTCTCCAACACCACGCCGCTGCCAGCCAAGATCTACGCCAACGAGGGTGTGGCGCAGATGCTGTTCCTGCAGTCCGACGAGGTCTGCGAGACGTCCTACAAGGACCGCGGCGGCAAGTATCAGGGCCAGCGCGGCGTAACACTGCCCCGTACCTGACGCACTCACCCTTCTACCCAGGAGGCCGCCATGCGCATCGTGATCGCGCTGGGCGGAAACGCCCTGCTGCAACGCGGCGAGACGCCGTCGGCCGAGGCCCAGCGGCGCAACGCCCGTGCCGCGGCGCGGGCTGTCGCCGCAGTCGCAAACGAGCACGAGGTCGTTGTGACCCACGGCAATGGCCCGCAGGTGGGCCTGCTCGCCAGCCAGGCGGAGGCCGACTCCATCCACTGGCCACTGGATGTGGTCGGCGCCGAGAGCCACGGGATGATCGGCTACATCCTTGCGCAGGAACTGCACAACGCCCTGGGCCATGACCGGGTTGCCAGCCTCCTGACGCAGACCGAGGTCGACCCGGACGATCCGGCGTTCGCCCGCCCCGAGAAATTCATCGGCCCGGTCTGGGGTGAATCCCGGGCGCGTGCACTGGCCGAGGCACGCGGCTGGGATATCGCCCGCGACGGTGACGGCTGGCGGCGCGTGGTGGCCTCGCCGGAGCCGCAGAAGGTGCTGGGCGTGGAGGCCGTACGGACCCTGGTCGACGGCGGGTCCCTCGCGATCTGCGCGGGCGGCGGCGGTGTGCCGGTCGCGCGAGACGCTGAGGGAAGGCTGTACGGTATCGAGGCGGTGGTGGACAAGGACCTGACCGCCGCACGCCTCGCAGTGGAACTGGGCGCGGACTGGCTGTTGATGCTGACGGACGTCGACGGCGTCTACTGGAACTGGGGCGAGCCTGACGCCACGCGCTTGAAGGCATTGCTGGTGAGCGCGGTCGACCCCGCGTCGTTCCCGGCCGGTTCGATGGGCCCGAAGATGGAGGCCGCGCGGCGCGTCGCGGAATACGGTGCCCGTGCCGGGATCGGGGCGCTCGAGGACGCTGCCGCGATTATTGCGGGGCGGGCCGGGACGCGGATACTGCCGGTTGGGATGTCGTAGGGTCCGGGCCCGCGCGGGAATCAGCGTCTCGCCGTGGTGGATTGTTGCCAAGCCATTGGCGCCACGGCAAGCTCGCCAGTTCACGCCCCTGTCTTGCAAGGAAGAATGCTATGTACCGCCATGCCCGAATCACTGGATTCCTCGTTCTGTCGGTTGCCGCCACGCTTGTGCTGGCCGGTTGCGGAGGCGAGGAAGAAGAGGTGAACCCGCCGCAAGGGCTGGAACAGCAGATGGCGCCGCAGGACATGTCCAGCGACGATGCCCGCCGCCCGACCAATCCCGGTCTGCCCGCGGCGGACGTGAAGAAGTCGGACGACTGAAGCCGGCTGTCTGCACAATGCTGGGCCGCCTCCCGGGATGGCTTTTCCGCACCCCGGTGCTGGGAAAAATCGTCATTTCATATTAGGATGTTGGGCTATTTTGATTCCTGCTGGGTGATCCCGTCACGATCACGCACGAGCCCTTAGGTAAGGAAGTCGACCACCATGTCCGAGACCTCAAGTTCCTCCACCGCCATCACCGGCGCCGAAATCTTCTGCCGCAGCCTGCAGGCCGAGGGTGTCGATGTCGTATTCGGGTATCCCGGCGGGGCGGTACTGCACATCTATGATGCGCTGTATCGCCAGGACAAAGTCTCGCACGTACTGGTGCGTCACGAGCAGGGTGCGGTGCACGCGGCCGAGGGCTATGCCAAGTCCTCCGACAAGCCGGGTGTCGCGCTGGTCACCTCCGGCCCCGGTGCGACCAATGCGATTACCGGGATCGCCGATGCCTACATGGATTCGGTGCCGCTGGTGGTGTTCACCGGCCAGGTGCCGACCAGCCTGATCGGCAACGATGCCTTCCAGGAAGTGGATACCGTGGGGATTACCCGCCCCTGCGTGAAGCACAACTTCCTGGTCAAGGACGTGAAGGACCTGGCGACCACGATCAAGAAGGCCTTCTACGTGGCGACCACCGGCCGCCCCGGCCCCGTGGTCGTGGATATCCCGAAGGATGTGACCGCGGCGAGCTGCGAGTTCGAATATCCCGAGTCCATCCACATGCGCTCGTACAACCCGACCTTTGGCGGCTATACAGGCCAGATCGACAAGGCGGTGGACCTGATCCTGTCGGCGAAGCAGCCGATGATCTACACCGGTGGGGGCGTGATCCTGGGCAGGGGTTCCGAGGCACTGACCGAGTTCACCCGCAAGCTGGGCTACCCGATCACCAACACCCTGATGGGGCTGGGTGGCTATCCGGCGTCGGACAAGCAGTTCCTCGGCATGCTGGGCATGCACGGGACCTACGAGGCCAACATGGCCATGCACCACGCCGACGTGCTGATTGCGATCGGCGCGCGCTTCGACGACCGCGTGACCGGCAACATCGAGAAGTTCTGCCCGCACGCGAAGATCGTGCATGTCGATGTCGACCCATCCTCGATTTCCAAGAACGTGAAGGTCGACGTGCCCATCGTTGGCGAGGTGGAGCCGGTGCTGCGCGAGCTGATCAAGGCGCTGGACGCCGCCAACGCGAAGCCGGACCCGGCGGCGCTGGATGCCTGGTGGAAGCAGATCCGCGAGTGGCAGTCGCAGGACTGCCTGAAATACGACCGCGAGTCCGAACTGATCAAGCCGCAGTACGTGGTGCAGAAGTTCTGGGAGCTGACGCAGGGCGATGCCTTCGTGACCTCCGACGTCGGCCAGCACCAGATGTGGGCCGCGCAGTTCTACGGCTTCGACAAGCCCAACCGATGGATCAACTCGGGTGGCCTGGGGACGATGGGCGTGGGCCTGCCGTTTGCGATGGGCGTGCAGTTCGCGCACCCGGACGCGACGGTCGGCTGCATCACCGGCGAGGCCAGCATCCAGATGTGCATCCAGGAGCTGTCGACCTGCTACCAGTACCAGCTCCCGATCAAGATCCTGAACCTGAACAACCGCTACCTGGGCATGGTCCGGCAGTGGCAGGAATTCTTCTACCAGGGCCGTTACGCGATGTCCTACATGGACGCGCTGCCGGACTTCGTGAAGCTGGCCGAGGCGTATGGCCATGTGGGCATGCGTATCGACAAGCCGGGCGACGTCGAGGGCGCGATCAAGGAGGCCCTCGCGCAGAAGGAGCGCCTGGTGTTCCTGGACTTCCTCACCGACCAGTCCGAGAACGTCTATCCGATGATCCCGGCCGGCGCCGGCCAGAACGAAATGATCCTGGTCTGAACCGGGTACAGGGAAGAGCCGTATGCGTCATATCATCAGTGTCCTGCTGGAAAACGAATCCGGTGCCCTCTCAAGGGTGGCCGGCCTGTTCTCCGCGCGTGGCTACAACATCGAATCGCTGACCGTCGCGCCGACCGACGACCCGTCGCTGTCGCGCATGACCATCGTCACCAGTGGCTCCGACGAGATCGTCGAGCAGATCACCAAGCAGCTGAACAAGCTGGTCGACGTGATCAAGCTGCTGGACATGACCGCGCATCCGCACATCGAGCGCGAGATGGCACTGGTCAAGGTACGCGTCGGCGAGGCCGCCGACCGTGAAGAGGTCAAGCGCCTGACCGATATCTTCCGCGGTCGCATCATCGACGTGACCCAACAGACCTACGTGATCGAGATCACCGGCGAGGGCTCCAAGCTGGATGCCTTCCTCGAGGCTGTCTCGCCGTTCCCGGTGCTGGAAGTCGTGCGCTCGGGTGTGATGGGCATCGCCCGCGGCGACGTCGCGCTGCAGCTGTAATCGTCTTCGTTTTCGTCCGTGCCGGCCAGGCACGGGCTTTTTATTCGTCATCGGCCCCCTGGCGGGGCCTGTTGCCAAGGAAATGACTGCCATGAATCTGTATTACGACAAAGACGCCGACCTCTCCATCATCCAGGGCATGAAGGTCGCGATCATCGGCTACGGCTCGCAGGGCCACGCCCATGCGAACAACCTGAAGGATTCCGGTGTGGACGTGACCGTGGGCCTGCGCGACGGCTCCGCCTCGCGCGCCAAGGCCGAAGAAGCTGGCCTGAAGGTCGCCGATGTCGACGCCGCGACCGCCGGCGCCGACCTGATTATGGTGCTGGCCCCGGACGAATACCAGGCCGCCCTGTACCGCGACGTGCTGGAGCCGAACCTGAAGGAGGGTGCGACCCTGGCGTTCGCCCACGGCTTCGCGATCCACTACAACCAGATCGTGCCGCGCAAGGACCTGGACGTGATCATGATCGCGCCGAAGGCCCCGGGCCACACCGTGCGCTCCGAGTTCGTGCGTGGCGGCGGCATCCCCGACCTGATCGCGATCCAGCAGGACGCCTCCGGCAAGGCCCGTGACATCGCGATGTCCTACGCCTCCGCGATCGGCGGCGGCCGCACCGGCATCATCGAGACCACCTTCAAGGACGAGACCGAGACCGACCTGTTCGGCGAACAGGCCGTGCTCTGCGGCGGTGCGGTGGAACTGGTCAAGGCCGGCTTCGAGACCCTGACCGAGGCCGGCTACGCCCCGGAGATGGCCTACTTCGAGTGCCTGCACGAGCTCAAGCTGATCGTCGACCTGATGTACGAGGGTGGCATCGCCAACATGAACTACTCGATCTCCAACAATGCCGAGTACGGCGAGTACGTGACCGGCCCGCAGGTGATCAACGAGGAGTCGCGCTGGGCGATGCGCGAGGCGCTGAAGAACATCCAGAACGGCGAGTACGCCAAGCAGTTCATCCTGGAAGGCGCGATGAATTACCCGTCGATGACCGCCAACCGCCGCCTGAACGCGGCCCACGAGATCGAGCAGGTGGGCGAACGCCTGCGTGCGATGATGCCGTGGATCAAGGCCAACCAGCTGGTCGACAAGTCCCGCAACTGATCCGTCGGGGCGACCCGGGGCACAGACCCCGGGTCGCGCACCCGCACCCCCTCCGAGAACCCCATGCTGTTTCCGCTTGCCCCCGAAGGCCGTCTGTTCGTGATCATCTCCGCCTGGATGGCGGTGATCTCGCTGCTAGTCGGGGAGGCGGAGCTGGGCCTGTTCATGGTGCTGCTGACCGTGGCGCTGATGGGGCTTTTCCGCGACCTTCGGCGCAAGGCGGCGGCCCCCGCGCTGGGCGTGATTGCCCCGGCCGATGGCACGGTGGAGGCGATCGACGAGACGACCGATCCGTTCACGGGCAAGTCAGCCCTGCGGATTCGCATTCGTCAGCGACGCCTGGGGGAATACAACGTCCATGCCCCGCAGGAATCGAAGGTGGTGGAGCGGGTCTGGCCGGGTAAGGAGACGGATAGCCCGCCGGACGGGCAGCTCGATCACCGCCTGGCATTTGCGCTGGCGACCGACGAGGGCACGCGCCTGACGCTCGCGCTGTCGGTCAATCACTGGCCGCGCATGATCCGCCTGCAGAATGTGGTGCCCGGGAATCGACTCGGGCGCGGCAAACGCATGGGTTTTGCCGGGTTCGGTGCTACCTTCGAGGTCTGGCTGCCGGCCGGGTCGCAGGTCATGGCCCAGGTCGGCCAGAAGGTGCTGGCGGGCTCCACCGTGATCGGTGGGCTGCCGGAGGCCAGTGGCGACGAGGAAGCGACCGTGGAGGTGCTGGAGTGACGCCGGATGACGAGAGATCAAGCGATATCGACGAGATGAACGGGGCCGACGAGCGGCACGAGGGCCGTTCCCGGCGTCGCCGCGGGATCTTTCTGCTGCCCAACCTGTTCACGACCGGGGTGCTGTTCTCCGGCTTCTTCGCGATTGTCTCCGCGATCAATGGCGAATTTACGACCGCCGCGATCGCGGTATTCGTGGCCATGGTCCTGGATACCCTCGATGGCCGCGTGGCGCGTATGACGGACACGCAAAGCGAGTTCGGGGCGCAGTACGACTCGCTCTCCGACCTGGTCTCCTTCGGCGTGGCCCCGGCCCTCGTCGTGTACCTGTGGCAGCTGCAGGATCTGGGCAATCTCGGCTGGGTGGCGGCCTTCTTCTTTGCCACGGCCGCGGCATTGCGTCTCGCGCGCTTCAACAGCCGACTGGCCGTGGTCGACAAACGTTTCTTCCAGGGGCTGCCGAGCCCTGCCGCCGCCGCGCTGGTGGTGGGGATGGTCTGGGTGCTCGAGGATCTTGGCATTCCGGCGGATCTGGCCGATCCGTACGTGGTGGCGATCCTGATCGTGACGGTTCTGGCGGGTGCGGCGATGGTCAGCAATCTGACCTACTTCAGCTTCAAGGACATGGACTTCAAGCATCGGGTGCCCTTCCTGGCGATCGTCGGGGTGGTGGGCGCACTGATGCTGCTGGCGCTGGATCCGCCCAAGGTCCTTTGGGCGGGCTTCGTGATTTACGCCCTGTCCGGACCCCTGCTGACGCTGGAGCGCTGGCGCCGCCACCGTCGCCGTACGCCCTCGGGGGATTGAGGCGTGGACCTGTCGGCGCGCAAACGCCGTATCCTGGCCGATATGGGGATCCCCGTTTGGCGTGCCCGGGACGGCGCCTTTCCTGGCGTGCCGGCCGCAGCCCCGACCGTCGAGCCTCCCACTGCCCCGCTAATGCCCGAGGCCGCGTCGGCTCAAGCGACCAGTGCGCCCCCCGAGACACCCGAGATACCCGAGCCGCTCGTGCCCCCCGCGAGCGGGCCGGTGGAAGTCGAAGTTGCGGCTCTGGACTGGCCCGAGCTCGAAGCCCGTGTGCGCGACTGCACGGCCTGCGCCGAACTGGCGGCCCAGCGTACGCAGACCGTGTTTGGCGTGGGCGACCGCCGTGCCCGGTGGCTGTTCGTGGGCGAGGCACCCGGGGCCGAGGAGGACCGCCGAGGCGAACCGTTTGTCGGGCGTGCCGGCCAGTTGCTGGACAGCATGCTCGCCGCGCTGGGACTCGATCGACGGCAGGATGTCTTTATCGCGAATGTCCTCAAGTGTCGTCCGCCGAACAACCGCGACCCCAGTCCGGAGGAATCCCGGGCCTGCCGTGGCTTCCTGGACCGGCAGATCGCACTGGTGCAGCCGGAGGTGATCGTGGCGCTGGGGCGTGTCGCCGCCCAGCAACTGCTGGAGACCGACCAGCCGCTGGGATCCCTGCGGGGCAGCCTGCACCGGTATCGTGAGGTCCCGCTGGTCGTGACCTATCATCCGGCCTACCTTTTGCGGAAGCCGCAGGACAAGGCCAGGGCCTGGCAGGATCTGCAGCGCGCGCGGGCCTGTCTGACGAGTGCGCCCGGAGGGCAACCCTGCAGAGTGTAGGTGTTAGGGAACGCAGCGAACGCGGACTCGCCTATATGTTCAGCCCAGGTAATAAACTCAGGAGATCCAGCCCGACGCCATGAGTGCCGAGCCGCAAGTACAACCCCGGATGCGCCGCATGCTGGCCGAGGATGTCGAGTGTGTGATGGGCATCGAGCGCGAGGCGTATCACTATCCGTGGACCGCGCGCATCTTCGAGGACTGCATCCGGGTCGGATACGACTGCTGGGTGCTGGAGGTGGATGAACGCCAGGTGGGACACGCCGTGCTGACCGTGGCGGCCGGCGAGGCGCATCTTCTGAATCTGACCGTGGACCGACGCTGGCAGGGCTACGGGCTGGGTCGCTTCATGCTGCGCCGCCTGCTCGACTATGCCTGCGACCAGAGGGCCGAGGCCCTGCTTCTGGAGGTGCGTCCCTCCAATGTCGCGGCGGTCCAGCTTTATCGTTCGGAGGGCTTCGAGCACATCGGCACCCGGCCGCGCTACTACCCGTTGCACAGCGGCCGCGAGGATGCCTGGGTGCTGAGTTGCCGTTGCGACGCCCCGGCCGGGGCGTGACGCGACACAGTGTGACGTCCGCCACGTTTTTTCGGCGTTCGGAGGGCGTTTTGCGGCCAGCGGTTCTCGTACCCGTGGACGGGTTTTGCGCGCGGATGGGGGGCGGTCTATGATCGTAACCGGCATTGATGCCGGAATTCCCTGCGAGGCTGCCCCATGTCCCGATCCCTGCGTGCGTTGTTTTTCTCTCTTCCCCTGACATTGCCCCTGGCCTTTGGGGTCGGTGCGGCTCAGGCCCAGGATTTCGGCTACGACGAAGTCGAGCGGCAACAGGAGTTGCTCGGCGTCTGGTACGAGATTCGTGAAGGCAACGCCCAGCGCGGTGACACCCGCGCCATGTTCGACGTGGGTATGGCCAACTATGTCGGCCGTGGCACTGACGTGGATTACGACGCGGCGCTGCACTGGTTCGCGCGTGCGGCGGACGACGACCATGCGGGCGCCCACTACTACCTTGGTTTCATGTTTGCCGCCGGCCGTGGCACGGCTGCCGATGAAGACAAGGCCCTCGAGCACTACACCCGCTCGGCCGAACTCGGCTACGCCAATGCGCAGTACTGGCTGGGCAGCCACTATGCCCGTAACGAGCAGTCGAATGGCGAGGCCCTGGAGTGGCTGGGCAAGGCGGCCGAGCAGGGCCAGGTTTCGGCCAAGTACTACTACGGTTTCCTGCACGAGACGGGTCGCGGGACGAACCGGAATCCCGGTGAGGCCGCCCGCTGGTACACCAAGGCCGCGGAGCGAGGCGATCGTAATGCGCAGATCGGTCTCGGGCGCCTGCACCAGAACGGACAGGGCGTGGAACGTGATCTGGTCGAGGCCTATGTCTGGTATTCCCTGGCCGAGGACCGCGAGCGCATGGAGGCCGTGAAGACGCGCATGAGCCAGCGTGATCTGGACCTGGCCCAGAGCCGGCTGGACGAACAGTCCTCCGCGATCCAGCGAGCCTCTGCACGCTAGCGCGAGCCATTATTGTTCAGGGCCTGCTGCAAACGGCCCCGGATCTTGATCCGGGGCCGTTTGCATTACGGGCACCGGGAAACGCAACGCCTGCCCCGTTTTCGCGTTAAACTCCCGCGCTTCACTCAGGCGGCCCAAGACCATGTCTTTTCTCGAGGAAACCGCCCGTCGCCGGACGTTTGCGATCATCTCGCACCCGGACGCGGGCAAGACCACCATGACCGAAAAGCTCCTGCTGTACGGTGGTGCGATCCAGCTCGCCGGTACGGTCAAGGGGCGCAAGGCGTCGCGCCATGCCACCTCCGACTGGATGGAGATGGAAAAGCAGCGCGGGATCTCGGTGACCTCCTCGGTGATGCAGTATCCCTACAAGGGCCGCATCGTGAACCTGCTGGACACCCCCGGGCATGCAGACTTCTCCGAGGACACCTACCGCACGCTGACCGCGGTGGACTCCGCGCTGATGGTGATCGACGCGGCCAAGGGTGTTGAGGAGCGCACCATCAAGCTGATGGAGGTCTGCCGGCTGCGCGATACGCCAATCATGACCTTCGTCAACAAGATGGACCGCGAGGGCCGCGACCCGATCGAGCTGCTCGACGAGGTCGAAGAGGTGCTGAAAATCCAGTGTGCCCCGATCACCTGGCCGATCGGGTCCGGCAAGCGTTTCCGCGGCGTCTACCATATCCGCCGCGATGCGGTGCACCTGTACGACCCGGAAGAGGGTGGCAAGAAGTCCACCGGCGAGATCATCGAAGGGCTGGACAATCCGCGCCTGGACGAGGTGCTCGGCGATCAGGCACAGGAGCTGCGTGACGAGATGGAGCTGGTGCGGGGTGCCTCACATGAGTTCGATTCCGACGGCTACCTGCGTGGCGGCCAGACCCCGGTGTTCTTCGGCTCCGCGATCAACAACTTCGGCATCGAGGAACTGCTGGACGACTTCGTCGAATACGCCCCGGGTCCGCTGCCGCGGCCGACCCATTCGCGCAAGGTCGAGCCCACCGAGGAGAAGTTCACCGGCTTCGTGTTCAAGATCCAGGCGAACATGGACCCAAAACATCGCGACCGCATCGCCTTCATGCGCATCTGCTCCGGCACCTTCGACAAGGGCGCGAAACTGCGCCATGTGCGCATCGGGCGCGACGTGAAGATCCCCGATGCGCTGACCTTCATGGCCTCGGACCGCGAGCATGTGGAGACCGCCTACCCGGGCGACATCATCGGCATCCACAACCACGGCACGATCCGCATCGGGGACACCTTCACCCAGGGCGAGGACCTGACCTTTACCGGCGTGCCCAACTTCGCGCCGGAGCTGTTCCGGCGCGCGCAGCTGAAGGACCCGTTGAAGATGAAGCAGCTCGCCAAGGGCCTGCAGGAGCTGTGCGAGGAAGGGGCGACCCAGCTCTACCGCCCGCTGACCAATAACGACCTGATCCTGGGCGCGGTTGGCGTGCTGCAGTTCGATGTGGTCGCCGAGCGCCTGCGCACCGAGTACAAGGTCGAGGCGCAGTTCGAGAACGTGAACGTCCAGACGGCACGCTGGGTCGAATGTGACGATCCGAAGAAACTCGAGGAGTTCAAGGAGAAGGCCGCGGTCAACCTGGCGATCGACCACGGCGGCGATCTGGTCTATATCGCCCCGACACGGGTGAACCTGCAGATGGCGCAGGAGAAATGGCCGGAGGTCCGCTTCGAGGCCACCCGCGAGCACGGCCAGCCAACCGAGTAGGGGCGACCCCGGAGCCCTGCGTTGGCACCGTCATCGCGAGGAGCGTAGCGACCTGGGGACCTCCATCCGAAACCAGTGGTTCGTGGCTTGATGCCAGTTTGCGACTGCTGCGGCGCCTGCGGTGCCTCGCAATAAAGTTGCATACGACTGACGCCGGAGGGATGCATGTCACGAGTACTTCGATGGATGTCCGTAGTGGCAGTGATGCTGGCGCTGGGGGTTAGCGGCTGCGCGGTCCACAAGACCGAGACGCGGCCCGACGGGCCGGAGCCGCGTCCGGGGACGGTCAAGCAGATGAACCCGTTTCTGCACTTCCTGGAAACCCGGCCGAGCCCCGAGGAGTTCGAGCGCGTCTACCCGGACGTGACGCTGGTGCTGCCGGGCGAGATCGCGACCCACGAGTACCGCCAGGACAACTCGCGCTTCTTCGCCGAGCTGGATGACGAGGGTCGAATCCAGGACGGCGACTTTCGCTAGCGAATACGCTGCCATGACCCTGCGTATCTCCAACAGCGTTACGGTGCCGGACGACGAGATCGAACTGACCGCGATCCGGGCCCAGGGCGCGGGCGGGCAGAATGTGAACAAGGTGGCCTCGGCCATCCATCTTCGTTTCGATATCCATGCCTCCAGTCTCCCGGAGGTCTACAAGCAGCGCCTGCTGCGCCGCCGTGATCAGCGCATCAGCAAGGACGGCGTGGTGGTGATCAAGGCGCAGCAGTACCGTGCCCAGGAGGCCAATCGCGAGGATGCGCTGGAGCGCCTGGCCGAGCTCCTGCGCGAGGCGGGCCGCCCGATCAAGACGCGCAAGCCGACCCGGCCCACACGTGCCTCCAAGCTGCGTCGGCTAGAGGGCAAGACCCACCGTGGCCGCAAGAAGGCCCTGCGCGGCCGCGTCGATCCCGACTGAGAGGGTGGGGCTGCGGCGATAGACGCCTAGTCGATCCCGAGATGCCGCGGCAGCTGGCCCAGGCGGCCCAGTGTCAGTATTGGTCGGGGGCGCCCGTGTTCCCAGGGCAGCGCGTCGGGATTGAACCAGGCGGCCTGAAACCCCGCGTTCAGGGCTCCCAGGACGTCGCTGGTGCTGTCATCCCCCACATGCAGGATCTGCTTGGCCTCGACGCTGGCCTGCTCGCGGGCCTGGGCGAAGATCACCGGGTCGGGCTTGGCCGCGCCGGCCTCGCCCGCCGCGATCGCAAAGTCGAAGTGGCGCCCCAGGGGGGTGCGAAAGACATCGGCATTGCCGTTGCTGATCGCGCCCAGCCGGAAGTGACGCGACAGCGTGGCGAGCACGCCATCCGCCTCGGGGAAGGGCGTCACCTCGTTGCGCGCATGCCAGAACACCGCGAATCCCTCGCCCGAGAGCAGATCGGGACAGCAGCCGCAATCCGTGGCCAGCCGGCGCAGCCAGCGCTTGCGCAGGCCGGTCAGGTCGTGGCGCTCGCTCTGCGGGGCCGCGCGCATGAAGGCGGCCCGTTCAGCAATCAGGGCCTGCGGATCAAAGCGTTCGCAGACCGCCGGCGCGTGCTCGCGCAGCCAGGCGTAGAAGCGCGCCTCCGCATGGTGGATCACCGGCATCACCGGCCACAGCGTGTCGTCGAGGTCGAACGTCAGGCAGCGTACGCCGGTCAGCGGCGTGGGGTTGGGGATGGAGGATCGCATCCTCAAAGCATAATGGCCCGGTATGGCCAATGGGGGATATCGTCAGCCGGGCTGGGGTTGCGGGCATGCTGTGGGGGCGGCATGTTGGGGGCATACACGAACGGGAGTGCGGGATGGAGACGGACAATACCGGAGTGTGGCCGCGTTACGCCCTGAGCCAGCGGATCGTGCACTGGGCGGTCGCCGTGCTGGTGCTGGGTGCGCTGGCGCTGGGCGGGACCATTGGCTGGTATGGCTTCGAGGGTCTCCAGGAGCGCTTTGGCGAAGGCACGACCGACACCATCTACACCTGGCACAAGAGCTTCGGCGTGCTGGTGCTGCTGCTGATGCTGGTGCGTGTGGGCCTGCGCCTGCGTCACGGCAAACCACCCTACGCGGTCGCGTTGCCGCCGGCTCAGCGCATTGCCGCGGAGTCGGTCCACGGGCTGCTGTATCTGCTGCTGATCGTGATGCCGGTAATCGGCTGGTGGGCCACGGCCGCCGGAGGCTACCCGGTGCAGCTGGGTCCGCTGATCCTGCCGGGGCTGTTCCCGGAAAACGAGGCGCTGTCGGAGACCCTGTTCGCCTGGCACCAGATCCTGGGGATCACCCTTCTGGTGCTGACACTGGGTCATATCTCGGCGGCCCTGTACCACTGGCGTGTGCGACGGGATGGTGTCCTGCAGCGGATGACGTTCGGTTCCCCGCAGCGCGAGCGTGTACATTGATCAGTGTTTCCCTAATGCCCGTCCGCCCGTGATTCGACTGCTGCTGACCCTCGCGGCACTCAACCTCGTGCTGCTGGGACTGGATGTGCCCCGGTACGCGGGTATCGGCCCGCACTGGCTGGCCTGGGAGGCGGTCCTGCTGGTCGGGCTGTTTGCGCTGCTGCCCTCTGGGCGGATGGCGCGCGCGCTGGCCTGGCTGGCCGGATTCGTTCTGCTGGCGCTGGTGATGCTGGCGCTGTTCGATGCCCTGACCCGCGTCAGTCTGGTGCGCCCCCTGAACGTAATGCAGGACTGGATCCTGCTGGACGCGGTCTACCGGCTGGTGACCGGCAACCTGGATGTCTGGGCCACCGTGGCGCTGGCCGGTGTCCTGATCGTGGGGCTGGTCGCGGTGATCGCGGGCGCGGGCCGCGGGTTGTTCGCGCTGACCGCGCATCCGGAGCGTCTGCGCCGAGTACCCCTGTCCGTTGCGGTCGGTCTGCTCACGCTTGGATTGGTGGGGGCGGTCGTCTCCGCACGGGGTGCGGCACCGCCGGGTACGGCCGCGCCCGGGCTCGTTTCGGTCCAGGAGCAGATCGTGGCCGGGCAGGAGGCGCTGGCGGAGAACCGGGCGTTTCGCGAGCGCCTGGCACAGACCCGCGAGCAGGCCGAGGGGCGCCCTCTGCCAGGTCTTGGTGACGTGGACGTGATCCTGGGGCTGGTGGAGTCCTACGGGGTCTCGGCGGTGTTCGGCGAGCGCTATGCCCCGGTGATTGTGCCGAGTCTCGAATCCATTGGCGAGCAGCTTGAGGCCTCGAACCTGCATGTGGTGACCGGTGTACTGGAGGCCCCGATCGCCGGGGGGCAGTCCTGGCTGGCGCAGGCCTCGCTGCTCACGGGCCTGCAGGTGCGTTACGCCGGACATTACGACGCCCTGCAGGCGCAGACCCGCGACACCCTGGTGCAGGACTTTCAGGCGACCGGGCACGAGACGACCATGCTGGCCCCGGCGATCCAGCTCGACTGGCCGGAGGGGCAGTGGTTTCGCTGGGACCGGATCGTCGACAAGTACGGGTTCGACTACGCCGGGCCGCCGTTTTTCTGGGTGACCATGCCGGATCAGTACACCTGGTCGTTCTTCGAGCGCGAGATCCGCGGGCCCTCGGAACGCCCGGTATTCGCGATGCTGGCCCTGATCAGTTCGCATGCGCCGTGGACCCCGATCCTGCCGGTGCTGGAGGACTGGGAGGCGGTCGGGGACGGCGCGGTCTTCGACGAGTGGGCAGGCAAAGGGCCGACACCAGAGGGGCTGTGGCGGGACTTCGATCGCGTGCGCGAGTACTACGCGGAGTCCGTGCGCTATTCGCTGGAGGTGACCGGGGGCTATGCGGCGCGGTATGCGGACGAGGACACGCTGTTTTTCATGCTGGGCGATCACCAGCCGGCCGCCCTGGTGACTGGTCAGGACGCCAGCTGGGCCGTGCCCGTGCACGTCATCAGCGGCGATCCGGCCTTGCTGGAGCCGTTTCGCGAATACGGGTTCGTCCCGGGCATGCAGCCGCCCTCGGAGCGGGCGGAGCATGGCTTTGACGCCCTGCGCGAGTGGCTGCGCGAGGCGTTCGGGGCGGCACCTGATCCGGACTAATCGTCGCCGTCCAGGGCTCTGTAGTCTTCCTCGAGCAGTTCGCGCATCTGGTCGACGACGCCGGGCTCGGTCCACTCGATCGCGCCGAACAGGTAGTAGCGCAGGTTGCCCTCGCGGTCGACGACATAGCTGGTGGGGTAGGCCATCGCGCGCCAGTCGTTCAGCGACTCCTGGTCCGGATCGAGCAGGATGGTGAACTCCGTTTGCACCTCGTTCTCGATGAAGTCCCGGATGGTCTCTTCGTCCTCGCCAAGATTGACCGCGAGGATGCGAAAGCCCTTTTCGCGCAGCTCGTCTTCCAGCAGCTGCATCGACGGCATTTCGTGCACGCAGGGCGGACACCAGCTGGCCCAGAAGTTGATCAGCACGACCTCGCCACGATAGTCCTCCAGACGGTGCTCTTCGCCGGCCAGGTCCGGGCGGACCAGTTCGGGCGCCGTGACGGGTTCGTCCAGCGTATCCAGCTGGACGTCGCCGCCGGTGGGCGTGTTCACGCTCAGGTCCAGGTCGTCGGATGCGGCGGCGGTGCGCGCGGCCGGCAGGCGACGCAACAGGTCCATGCCGTAGACCAGCTCCTGGTGAAAGATCTCGCGTGCCAGGAGTTCAGCCTCCATTGCATCGGGGCGGAAGAAGAACCGGTCACGCAGCTCGGGCAGCAGGCGCGCCCCGACGGAGCTGCCTCCGTCGCTCAGGGTCGAACGGATCAGGCCCAGGTGCTGGAACTGCGGGGAGAGTATCGGCTGGATGATGTAGATCGGCAGGTTGGTGACGCCGACGATGGGTTGCATCTCGGCCTCGTCGGTGTCCACGCCGGTATGCAGGTACGGGCTCATCATGATCAGCCCCGCGAGGTGTTCTGCCTCGGGGTGCTCCTCCTGCCAGTGATACAGGCCCGTGAGCAGCCAGGGCAGGGCGCGGTCATTGCCGAACACGAACACCGCACGCTCGTCCTCCGCGTGTGCGGCCTCGATCAGGTCGCCCACGGTCTCGATCGGCATCTCGTCGAAGCTGGAGGCGGCCTCCGGCAGGAAATGCCCGGCGAACGGGTCCGCCAGCCAGACCTCGACGCCGGCAGCCTGAAGCGCCAGGGCCTGCTGCCGGTGGCCGTCCAGCAGCCCGTGCTCGGACGGGAACCACAGCAGCACCGCCTCGCCATCGGCGGGGTAGCGCTCGACCGGGATCTCGGCCCCGCCCGCATCGATGCTGGTGGCGGCCGAGACCGCGCCGGTCTGGGCATCGTCCGGGGTCTCTTCGGCAAGCTCTTGTGCCAGGGCGGGGCTGGCACACAGGGCGCCAGTCAGGAGCAGGGCACTGAGCCACAGGGGCAGACGGATCATGGGCAGGGTTCTAATGGAATAGGTTCAGTTCCTAGACGCGACCGCTGCGGGTTTTGATCCCCCGCGAGTGTGAACGTCAGGGCGTTTCCGGGCGCGGGGCGTCGGCGTAGGGGTAGTCGCTGGCCTCGAGGTTTTCCTGGAAGGTCTCCAGGCGCTCCACCGCCAGATCGGTCCGGTTGAACTGGGCGATATGGAACAGGGCATCGCCCTCGTTGATCAGCGGCAGGTTGAGCTGGCCGATGATGATCCCCGAGGCCGGGGCGAGGACCTCGGTCTCGGTCTCGCCGAAGGGGTCGGAGACGATCGCCAGGCGCGTCTGGTCGCGGACCACGCGGTCGCCCTGACGGACGAAGCTGCGCAGGATGCCGCTTTGCGGGGCGCGTACCCAGCCGCTGGTGCGAGCCATGATCGGCTCGCGCGGGGTGCGCCGCCGGCTCGCCGGCAGCATGCCAAGATGCCGCATGACCTCGATGATCCCGTGCACGCCGCCGCGGATGGACAGCTCGTCGAAGCGCAGTGCCTCGCCAGCCTCGTACAGCAGGATCGGGGTGTCCCGCTCCGCCGCGGCCTCGCGCAGGGAGCCGTCGCGCAGCGCGGAATTCAGGATCACCGGCGCGCCGAATGCGCGCGCCAGCGTCTGTGTCTCCGGGTGGTCGAGGTTGGCCCGGATCTGCGGCAGGTTGGAACGATGGATCGCCCCGGTATGCAGATCGATCCCGTGGGTGCTGCGGTGGACGATTTCGCGCATGAACAGCCGTGCGACCCGGGCCCCCAGCGAGCCCTTGGGCGAGCCGGGGAAACAGCGATTCAGGTCGCGGCGGTCGGGCAGGTAGCGGCTCTGGTTGATGAAGCCGTGCATGTTGACCACGGGAATGGTCAGCAGCGTGCCGCGCATGCGCCGCAGTGCCGGGATCTTCAGCAGGCGGCGGATGATCTCCACGCCGTTGATCTCGTCGCCATGGATGGCGGCGCTGATGAACAGCACCGGCCCCTTGCGTCGTCCGCAGAGCACCTGCACGGGCATATTGGTCGGGGTGTGGGTGTACAGGGCGCCGAGCTGCAGTTCCACCGTGCGGCGCTCACCCGGGCGGACGGTCGTCCCGCCGATCGTGATCGGGTCGTTCCGGTCGGCCCGGGGCGTGGCCATCAGCCACGGCCCTTGGTCTTGGTGCGGTTCGGCTTGGCGTTCTTCTCGATGAAGTCGATGATCATGCCGGCCACGTCCTTTCCGGAGGCGTTTTCGATTCCTTCCAGCCCCGGCGAGGAGTTCACCTCCATCACCACCGCGCCGTGGTTGGAGCGCAAAAGGTCCACGCCGCAGACGTTCAGCCCCATCACCTTGGCCGCGCGCACCGCCGTGGCCCGCTCCTCGGGCGTGATGCGGCACAGGCTCGCGCTGCCACCGCGATGCAGGTTGGAGCGAAACTCGCCTTCCTTCGCCTGGCGCTTCATCGAGGCGACGACCTTGTCGCCGATCACCAGGCAGCGAATGTCCGAGCCCTTGGCCTCCTTGATGTACTCCTGCACCAGGATGTGCTGCTTCAGACCCATGAAGGCCTGGATTACGCTCTCCGCTGCCTGATTGGTCTCGGCCAGCACGACCCCCAGCCCCTGAGTGCCCTCCAGCAGCTTGATCACGGCAGGCGCGCCGCCGACGGTGGCCAGCAGATCGTCGATGTCATCGGGGGAGTGGGCAAACCCGGTCACCGGGAGCCCGATGCCGCGGCGCGAGAGCAGTTGCAGGCTGCGCAGCTTGTCGCGCGAGCGCGAGATGGCCACCGACTCGTTCAGCGGATAGACGCTCATCATCTCGAACTGGCGCAGCACCGCGGTACCGTAGAAGGTGATGGAGGCGCCAATACGCGGGATGACGGCGTTGAACTGGTCGAGCACATCGCCCTTGTAGTGAATCTGGGGCTTGTGTGCGGTGATGTTCATGTAGCAGCGCAGCGGGTCCACCACGCGGATTTCGTGGCCGCGTTCCTGGGCGGCCTCGACCAGGCGCCGGGTGGAGTAGAGCTTGCTGTTGCGCGAGAGGATTCCGATCTTCATTCGGGCGTGGGTTCCGGTGTTGCAAGATGTGGAGCGGGAC
Source organism: Thioalkalivibrio sp. ALJ12 (assembly GCF_000378305.1). Classification (NCBI taxonomy): domain Bacteria; kingdom Pseudomonadati; phylum Pseudomonadota; class Gammaproteobacteria; order Chromatiales; family Ectothiorhodospiraceae; genus Thioalkalivibrio; species Thioalkalivibrio sp. ALJ12. The sequence continues at coordinate 123,621 of NZ_KB899540.1, read as the reverse complement.
GCCCGAGCAGGAACGAGGCCTGGGGGTCGACCAGAAAGCGACCCCGCATGGCCTCGCGCCCGAGCAGCATACGAAACCGCATGGTATCGCGGCTGGTCAGGGAGAGTTCCAGAGGGATCACTCGATCACCGATTTTTGCGCGGGTGGCAATGAAGTAACGCTCGCCGGTATGGCCGCCGGAGTCGGTGACGTTCCGGACATCCAGTACCGGGGCTTCGCACCAGGCTTCCGTCTCGGCATCCTGCTGATAGGGATGGATGCCAAAGCGCACCCACTCACGCCCGTTGCGGGTGAAACTCTCGATATAGAAGGCATGCAGCGCGGAGCTGCGCGCGCCGGTATCCACCTTGCACTTGATGGCTCCGAGGCCGAGATCCGGCAGGCCGACCCACTCGCGCCAGCCGAGCACATCTTCGGCCCGCGCCGATAAATTGAAATGAGGCGGGCGATTCATGAGTCTCCCGATGAATTGGGTCCGGCCCCCACTATAACGAAACGAATGGACCTCCGGATGCTGACGCCCGGAGCCCTCACCGCTCCGTTACCTTTACAGCGCCCCGCCGCAGCTGGAGCCCTGGCCGGCCGTGCACCCGTAGCAATGGTCGCCGACCGCGATCGGTGCCTGCGCCAGGTGCTCTGGCGTCAGCTCGCCGATGTACACGCGACGGCCCCGACCGGCCCCCAGGGGCAACTCCAGCATCTGGTTGAAGTCGCAGTCGTGCACGTACCCCTGCCAGTCGACCGAGACGAGTGTCCGACACATGACGGCTGCGAGGTTAGACGACTGATAGGCGTTTCGCAGTGTCTGCATGTACGTGTTGTAACGGCCTTCCCGCGCAAGAGTCTTGGCGAAGCGGTGGATCGGCATGTTGGTGATCGTGAACAGCGCGTTGAAGCGGATGCCGTATTCGCGCTCGAGATGCTCGTGATAGGCGGCCTCCAGTTCGGCCTGTGGCGGCGGCAGGCTGGGGCCCTGCGGGTTGTACACCAGATTGAGGCGGAGCCCGCTGCCGGGGTCGCCGTAGCCCAGGGCATTGAGCTGCTTCAGGCCGGCGAGGCTTCGCTCGAACACGCCGTCGCCTCGCTGGGCATCGACATTCTCTTCCAGATAGCAGGGGAGCGAGGCCACGATCTCGACGCCCTGTTCGGCCAGAAAAGCTGCCAGATCTTCCTGCCCGGGTTCACCGAGGATGGTCAGGTTGCAGCGATCCATCACGTGTATCCCGCGCTGGCGGGCGGCGCGGACCAGGTCGCGAAAGCCGGGATTCAGTTCCGGGGCGCCACCGGTCAGGTCCAGGGTCTGGACGTCGCAGCGATCGCAGCAGGCGAGCAGTTCGTCGATCACCTCTGGCGGCATGATCTCGCGCCGGTTCGGCCCGGCGTTCACATGGCAGTGAAAGCAGGTCTGGTTGCAGACATAGCCGAGGTTGGCCTGCAGGGTCTCCAGCCGCGCCCGGGTCAGGGGCGGGAAATCGTGGTAGGCCACCAAAGGCTCCTGCTGGATCATCACATCCCCTGCACGGTGCGGATACGTACGCAAAGCAACACCCTAAGCCTGACCGGTCGCGGCGCCGCCGACAACGAAGCCGGACGGCGGGTGGGGTTCTGATACCGTAGCGGGATGCTGGAACGTCTTCAGGTCTGGGTCTATCTCGCCGCGATTGTGCTGGGGCTCGTCCTGGCCAGCCTCTGGCCGGGGCTTGGCGAGGGGCTGACCGCCTGGGTATGGATCGCGCTCGGGCTGTTGCTGTTTGTCACCTTTGCGCAGATCCCCTGGGAGGCGATCCGGCTCGCCTTTAACGATCGCCGCTTCCTGGTGGCCGCACTGGTGGGGAACTTCGTGCTGGTGCCGCTGTTGCTGATCGCCCTGCTGCCGTTGGCCCCGGACGACCCGGCGATACGGCTGGGCATCCTGCTCGTGCTGCTGATGCCCTGCACCGACTGGTTCATTGCCTTTGCCCGCCAGGGCGGGGGCGATAGTGCGCGTGCCGCGGCCTTTGCGCCGGTGAGTCTTGCGGCGCAATTCCTGATGCTGCCGGTGTACCTGGCCCTCATCCTGGGGCCGGGCGAGACCGTGGGCCTTATGTCGCCGACCGTGTTCGCCGCGGCGGCGCTGCTGATCGGGCTGCCGCTGTCGGCGGCCGTTCTGCTGGAGCAGGCGCTCAGGGTGCGGGGGCGTGTGCAGGTCTGGCAGAACCGCTTCGGGGTCGCCACCGTTCCGCTGCTGGCGCTGGTGGTGGGGCTGATCGCGCTGGCGGAGGCCCCGGTGGTGTTCGAGGGCGGGCGGGAGCTGCTGGGGGTGATCCCGGTGTACCTGCTGTTTCTGGTCGGGGCGGCCGCACTGGCATGGGCCCTGGCCCGGGTATTCGCCCTGCCCATTGAGCAGGGGCGCACACTGGCGTTCAGCCTGGGTACGCGCAACTCGTTTGTCGTGCTGCCGGTGGCGCTGGCACTGCCGGAGGCCCTGCACGCGGCCGTCATGGTCATCGTGCTGCAGTCGCTGGTCGAGCTGTTCGGGATGCTCGGCTACCTGCGCTGGATGCCGCGCCTGTTCCCCGCCCCGCAGGCACCCTCGGAACCATCCGGGTCGAGCTGACGATCAGTCCTGGGGAGACATTGGTCCCCCTAGTTCTCCAGCTGACGCAGTTCGTGCTCGATGATCAGGTCCGCGAGGCCCTCCGGATCGTGGGCGTCAAGCACGCCCAGGTCGCCATCACGCACGAGCGGGCCGCCGGCCCCGTGCGCGTCGCTGTGCAGCTGCTGGTAGGTCATCTGTCCGGGATAGAACACCGGGACCTCGGTCCATTCGAGGTCGGCGTCGTCCAGGTGTCCGTCCGTGTACTGGGCTTCGATGTCGGCCTCGCCATTGTCCAGCCCCAGCGTCAGGGGCAGCGAGACCAGATGCCAGCGGGCCCCGGTGCCGTTGTGCACGGCGAAGGCGACGTTGTAGGTATTGCCCTGTTCAAGTGCCTTGCTGTCGCGTGAGTCCGGGGCGTCGAGCGAGCGGGTCAACGCGATGCGCCAGGCCCCGTCCTGGTAGCCGCCCGAGGCCTCGATCGCGCCGCGGCTGCCACCGGGCTCGCGCAGGAAGCGCTGGGGCAGGGTGTCGCCCTCCTGCCAGTCATAGTCGGGGTCAAACGCGACCGAGTTATTTTCCGACAGGAAGTAGGGGTCGTTCTGGCCATATTCGCCCGCGACCAGGCGCTCCCAGTCGAGGGCCGGGGCGCCCACCTGGTCGGGGTCGAACATATAGGCGGGCTGCTCGGTGTCGTCGTCCCAGTTGGTGGTGAACATGCTGTCGCCCTCGGAGGCGAGGCGGTAGTGCAGCACATAGCCGTTATCCGCGTACCCCATCGGGTGGCTGCGGTGGGCCCGCCATTGCCACAGGTCGAGGAATTCGCCGTTCTCGCGCATCGCCTCGAGCTCGTCATCATCGCGGATGGCGTCCCAGGAGACATCTTCCGGGTCATCGGTCTCGCGGGTCTGCGGCAGGTATTTGCGCACATCGCTGCGGCCCATCGCTTCGCCCAGCTTGGGGTGTTCGCGCACGTCGTCGCGATCCACCTCCGAGCTCAGGCTGCGCATGCCTTCGTGTGCCGTCATCCAGCCACCAAGGCGCATGAAGTCGTCGACCGAGCCGTCGTCCAGCATCATCGAGATGCGGTCTTCGTACAGGCCGTGCTCGTCCGGCTCCGGGCCGCCGGAGCCGTAGCGCACCCATTCGCCATCCTCGTAGCGCCAGTACTGGTGATACCAGCTGGGGCTGTTGGTTTCGTACTCGTAGTGAATCCGGATGCGGTCCCCGTTGTAGACTGCTGCCACGCGCAACACGCCCTGGCTGTCCTCGGCCCCTGGGATGTAGACATTCTGATCAGGGTCGCTCTTCCGCGGTTCGTCGGCCAGAACCAGGGTGGGGCCGGTGGCTGCGATCAGGAGGGCAAGCAGACGTCGTTTCATGAGCGGGGATTCCTTGGGGTGCTATCGATGGGGCGTAGGGAGGCTTGCTCGGGGCAGCCATTGAAGGGGCGTTAACAGGCAGACACGAGGGTTCTGGCGTCTGCCTGCAGGCGGGGCCTCACTGCATCAGCAGGTAGCCCTCGTGCTGCAGTTCGATGATCTCGGCGTCGGCCATGGGCACCAGGTTCACAAAGCCGTGGACGTCTTCGTGGTCGATGCCGCGCAGCCGGGCGGAGGCCTCACACATGCGGAACTCGATGACGCCGCCTTCACTGAGGGACTTGGCGCGACGCATGGTTTCCTCGCGCTCCTCGAACTGGTCGCGCGTGAAGAACGGGACCTCGCGGCCATGCAAAACCAGCACGATGTGGGCCTCGAACGGATCGGACTCGTAGACGTTGTTCAGCATGCTGACGCGATCGAGCACCATGTTCAGCTCGTCTTCGGTATCCACATAGACGTCGTAGACCACCTTTCGTGGCTCGTATTCGCGGTCCATCATCTCGGCCGAGCCCCAGGGCATCTTGTCGTCCGCACTGCCCGCCAGCGGCAACGCGAACAGGGCAATGCCGGCAAGCAGGCAGAGCAAAAAAGCAGGGGTGCGGGAGCGATGTTGCATGGTCGTGTCCTCCGGGTCGGTTCTTGATGTTGGACGACTGGGGGTGGGCGCTTCTTCCCCGGTTATAGCCGTTCATGAGGAGCGCTGCCGCGCAGCGCACGCTCGACGATGGATTCCATCGCCAGCGTGACGCGTCGGCTCAGGCGCTGCGGGCGCGTATAGGTAATCTCGAACAGGTCGGCCTCGCGGCTGGTCTCCAGCAGCAGATCATCGCTGGTTCGCAGTTCATCGGCCAGGCCCAGGTCGTGTGCCTGTTCGCCGTACCAGTGCTCGCCGGTTGCCACTTTCTCCAGGTCCAGGGATGGGCGGTAGCGGGAAAGAAACGTCTTGAACTGGTCGTGCGCCTCGTCCAGCTGCTCGCGGAACTTGCGCCGGCCCTCGTCCGTGTTCTCCCCGAGTACGGTCAGGGTGCGCTTGTACTCACCGGCGGTCAGCAGTTCGACATCGATGTCATGACGCTCCAGCCAGCGGTGGAGGTTCGGAATCTGGGCTACGACCCCGATCGACCCCAGCACCGCGAAGGGTGCCGCCACAATGCGGTTTGCCACCGCGGCCATCATGTACCCGCCGCTGGCCGCGACACGATCCACCGCGACGGTCAGGTCCAGTCCCTGGTCGCGCAGGCGGGCCAGTTGCGAGGCGGCCAGGCCGTACGACGGGACGAGCCCGCCCGGGCTTTCCAGACATACGATCACCCGGTCCTGCTCGGGGCGGGCGAGGGTCAGGATTGCGGTGACCTCCTCGCGCAGGCTGTCGACGCTGGAGGCGCGGATGTCGCCGTTGAAGTGCAGCACATACACCCTGGGCCGTTCCTGTTCGCCGGAATCCGGGCCGGGGTGTTCGGTCGGGGTTTCCGGCTTTGGCGCTTCGGTGGATTCGCCTTCGCCGGGCGAGGAATCGCTGCCGCGCCATCCCAGCTTCTTGCGCAGCCGGGCCCGCCAGGTCGCGCTTCCCTCGACCGCGTGGCGAATGGTTTTCTCCATGCGGCGATAGCGATCGTTCAGCTTGCGTACCGTCAGGCGGTCCGGCCGCCTCTCGCGGCTCTTGGCGACCACCCCCGCCGCGGCGCTCACGAAGATCAGCACCACTACGAGGGCGGTCACGAGTTTGGCGAAGAACAGCCCGTATTCCTGTAACAATTCCATCCGTGTCGTCCTGTTCCGTCGGCCGGCTTTCGGCATGCCATAATGCCAGCATGAGGATCGAAAGCGACGAAGACCCCCGTAGTGCAGGACTGTTTCCCGGGCGTGAGGGTTCCGCCAGCGCGACCCCGCCGGAACCGATTATTCATGCGGGGTACGCCACCCTGAGCCTGCGTCAGATCGACGAATGGAACGGAGTGCCCAAGGGCACGGCCTTTCGCCTGTTCAAGGCGCAAAAGGACCAGCTGCGCGAGGGACAGGACTTTTTCTACATTCCCGAGGGCAAGGACCCGGAGCTGACCGAGACCCTGCGCATGGATGGCCGGATCTACCCCTCCACGGTCCATCTGCTGCTGATGACCACGACCGCCTGCGCGCGGATGCGCGAGGAATGGCATCGGCGTATCCACAAGACCGGCTGCGGGTGCCCCGAGGAACACTAAGATGAATCGGGCGGCGTTTGGTTCGATGCTGTGTGCTGAGAAGCCGCGGCAGTGGCGGTGCAGCCTGTCACCAGAACGGGGCCGCCGCGTCCTGGCGTGGACTCCTGGATGCCGACGTAGGCGGGTCCATTGATCCGCGTCTCCCTGGAGCAATGGCGCATGTTGCAGGCGGTGGTGGCCGCCGGCGGTTTTGCTCGTGCCGCGGAACAAGTTCACAAGAGCCCCTCCAGTGTGAATCATGCGGTGCAGAAGCTGGAAGAGCGCCTGGGCGTCGAGGTCTTCGAAGTCCAGGGCCGCAAGGCGGTGCTGACCCCGGCGGGCGAGGCGCTGCTGCGCCGTGCCGAGCACCTGCTGGAGGAGGCCGCCGAGATCGAGGCCCTGGCCGGTGCGCTCGCCGCCGGTGTGGAGTCCGAGGTGCGGCTGGCGGTGGACCAGATCTTGCCGCGGGGCCCGGTGATCCAGGCGCTGGAGCGCTTTTCCCGTGCCTATCCGGCCACGCGTGTCCAGCTGGAGGAGGTCGTCCTGAGCGGCGGCCCGGAACTCCTGCGCGAAGGCCGGGTGGATATCCTGATCGCGCCGGAGCTGCCGGGCGGTTATCTGGGTGTCTGGCTGGCGGATCAGGTCATGGTCTGCGTGGCACACCCGGGACATCCGCTGGCCGACGGCCAGCGGCTGACACGGCGGGACCTGCAGGCGCAGCGCCAGATCGTGGTTCGTGATTCCGGCGAGCAGCAGGCCGGGGAGGGTGGCTGGCTCGAGGCCGACCAGCGCTGGACGGTCTCGCACATGAGTACCGCGCGCGCGATCCTGCGCTCCGGGATCGGCTTCGCCTGGCTGCCGCTGGATCGTATCGCGGAGGATCTTGAGCAGGGGTGTCTGGTCGAATTGAACCTGGAGGCAGGCACGCGCCACGAGGTGCCGTTCTACATGGCGCACGCGGATCGCGACCGCGCCGGGGCCGCCAGCCAGGCCCTGATGGAGGCCCTGGAGGCCGCCTTCGGCGGAAGCTCGTCAGAGCCCCCTGAACGGTAGGAGCCTGCCTGCAGGCGAAGCCCTGCCTGCGCCGGAGAGGAACAAGCCGGCTCCAAAACCAAGCCACCCAACCAGCAAGGAAAGAATCGATGTGCGGGATCGCGGGAGAATTCGTCTGGGGTGAACGGCGCGCCAGTGGCGAGGCCGTGGCGCGCATGCTGCCCTGCCTGGAACGGCGCGGGCCGGATGCCGACGGGCTGTGGGCCTCCGGGCGGGTGGCCCTGGGGCACCGGCGCCTGTCGATCCTGGACCTGTCGCAGCGCGCGCACCAGCCGATGTTCGACCCGGAGACCGGGCTCGCGCTGGTGTTCAACGGCGCGATCTACAACTTCCGTGCCCTGCGCAGCGAGCTGGAGGGCCGCGGCCATCGCTTCTTCTCCACCGGCGATACCGAGGTCATCCTGCGCGGCTATGCCGAGTGGGGCGAGGGCATCGTCGCCCGGCTGCACGGCATGTTTGCCTTTGCGCTGTATGACGGCCACGCCCAGCGCTTGCTGCTGGCGCGCGACCGCATGGGCATCAAGCCGCTGTATCTGGCGCGCGGTGGCGACGGCATCCGCTTCGCCTCCAACACCCAGGCGCTGCTGGCGGCGGGCGACGTGGACACCGAGCTGGATGCCGAGGCGTTGCACATGCTGTTCTCGCTGCACGCGGTGGTGCCCGCGCCGCGTACCGTGCTGCGCGGTATCCGCAAGCTGGAGCCGGGGCATTACCTCAGTATCGATGCGCGTGGGCAGGAGCGACTGCAACGTTACTGGACGCTGTATGCCCACCGCCCGGCCGAGGCCGTGTCCGACGCCGAATGGCAGGAGCGTATCGAGCACAGTCTGCGCAGCGCCGTGCGCAAGCGCCTGGAGGTGGCCGACGTGCCGGTGGGCGTGTTGCTCTCCGGAGGACTGGATTCCTCTCTGCTGGTCGCGCTGGCGATGGAGGAGGGGGCGCAGGACCTGCGTACCTTCACCGTCGGCTTCGAGGACCAGCCGGAGGAGAAGGGATCGGAGTTCGAGTACTCCGATCCGGTCGCCGAGCGCTACGCCACCGACCATCAGGCCACGCTGATCCCCAACGACCAGGTGCTGGCCCGCCTGCCGGAGGCGGTGGGGGCGATGGCCGAGCCGATGTTCGGCCAGGATGCGGTGGCCTTCTACCTGCTCTCGGAACAGGTCTCGCAGCATGTGAAAGTGGTGCAGTCCGGCCAGGGCGCGGACGAGGTCTTCGGCGGCTACTTCTGGTACCCGCAGATGGCCGAGGACCGCCACGGCGACTGGGTGGAACGCTTCCGCCGCCACTACTTCGACCGCGACCACCCCGAGATGGCCGAGATGCTGCGCCACCCGCCGGCGAACGACGTGACCGGCGACTGGCTGCGCGAGCAGTTCGCCGAACTCGAGACCGACCGCGCGGATTCCTTCATCGACGCGGTGCTGGCGCTGGATGTGACCACGCTGATCGTGGACGACCCGGTCAAGCGCGTGGACAACATGACCATGGCCTTCGGCCTGGAGGCGCGGGTCCCGTTCCTGGATCACGAGCTGGTGGAGACCGCCGCCGCGATGCCGCCGCACCTGAAGCTGGGCGACGGCGGCAAGGACGTGCTGCGCCGCATCGCCCGCGGGCGCCTGCCGGACGCGGTGCTGGACCGGCCCAAGGGCTACTTCCCGGTGCCGGCACTCAAATACGTGCGCGGCGACTTCCTCGAGTTCATGCGCGACATCCTGACCTCGCGCGCCTCGCGCGAGCGCGGGCTGTACCAGCCGGCCTACATCGACAAGCTGCTGGACGCCCCGGATCAGTACTTCACCCGCATCCAGGGTTCCAAGCTGTGGCATGCGGCCCTGCTCGAATACTGGCTGCAGACCCACGTGGATCGGTAAGCGCCGCATGGAACGGGTGCGGATCCGGCGCGTCTACGATCCGGTCGGGCCCGACGACGGGTGTCGTGTGCTGGTTGATCGCCTCTGGCCGCGGGGGATAAAGAAATCCACACTCGCACTGGATGCCTGGGAAAAGGCCATCGCGCCGTCCCTGGAGCTGCGCCGCTGGTTCGGTCATGACCCGGGGCGCTGGCGCGATTTCTGCCGCCGTTACCAAGCGGAACTGGGGGCGGCCCCCGAGGCCTGGGGCCGGCTACTGGGGTACGCCGGCCGTGGCCGCCTGACCCTGCTGACGGCCACGCGGGACGTGGAGCACAGCCACGCGGCGGTGTTGCGAGATCTCCTCAATGCCGAGAGGGCCGAGGAGGAGCACACCGGCGAACGTGTTTCGCCGGTGTGCTTCGCGCCTGACGAGCCCGGGACGGGGGGGTAATCGCTCAGGACTCCTTCAGGCGCGGCATCAGCATGGTCAGGTTGCAGGGCATGGTGCGGTCGTCCAGCTGGGCCTGGATGATGCGGTCCCAGGCGGTGCGGCAGGCGCCGGTGGAGCCCGGCAGCACGAAGACGTAGGTGCCGTTGGCCACGCCCGACAGCGCGCGGGATTGCAGGCTGGAGGTGCCGATCTCCTCAAAGGAGAGCATGCGGAACAGCTCGCCGAAGCCCTCGATGGTCTTGTCCAGTAGCACCGAGGCGGCCTCCGGGGTGCCGTCGCGGCCCGTGATGCCGGTGCCGCCGGTGGTTAGCACCGCGTCGATCTCCGGATCCGCAATCCAGCGCGAGAGTTCGGCACGGATCGCATAGATGTCGTCCCGGACCACGCGGCGCTCGGCCAGCCGGTGCCCTGCGCCCTCCAGCCGCTCCACCAGGGCATCGCCGGAGCGGTCCTCGGCCAGGGTTCGGCTGTCGGATACCGTGAGGACGGCGATGTTCAGCGGGGTCTGGACGGGGGTGGTTTCCGGGGTCTTCGCGCTCATGGGCAACGTCCTGTTGGTGTATCGTGAGCGCCCATCATAATGAATGCGGGTCCGGTCGCGGCAATGCGGCCGGATCGAGACGTCTGGAGTCAGCAGGAATGTCGGAGCGGGTACAAAAGGTCCTGGCGGCGCGCGGCCTCGGTTCGCGGCGCGAGATCGAGGGCTGGATCGAGCGCGGCGAGGTGAAGGTCAACCAGCGCACGGCGAAGCTGGGCGATCAGGTCGGGCCGAATGACGTGATCCGCGTGCGCGGCCGCGTGATCCACATGGCGGAGCATGCGCATCGCTGGCTCGTGTATCACAAGCCGGTCGGCGAGATCTGCAGTCGCAGCGACCCCGAGGGCCGCAAGCCGGTGTTCGCCAGCCTGCCGCGCCTGAAGGGGCAGCGCTGGGTCGCGGTCGGGCGTCTCGACCTGAATACCTCGGGACTGCTGCTGTTCACCACCGATGGCGAACTGGCGAACCGCCTGATGCACCCCAGTCATTCGCTGGAGCGCGAGTATGCGGTGCGGGTGCTGGGCGAGGTCCCCGACGATACGCGGCGCATGCTGCTGGAAGGGGTCGAGCTGGAGGATGGTCCCGCGCGCTTCGATGTCCTGGAAGAGCGTGGCGGCGACGGCGCCAACCACTGGTTTCATGTCGTGGTCAGCGAGGGCCGCAACCGTCTGGTGCGCCGCCTGTGGGACGCCGTAGGTGTGACCGTGAGCCGGCTGATCCGGGTGCGCTACGGACCGGTGGTGCTCGGGCGCGGTCTGAAGACGGGCGCTTCGCGCGATCTGGAGGTGCGCGAGGTCGAGGCCCTGTACGAGGCAGTCGAGCTGCCCGTGCCGGAGTCCATTCGCGAGCGGGGTCGGCGCCGCGGGCCGGGCCGCAACACCCGGCCCGCGCGCGGCAAGCGGGGCAAGTCGGGCGGGCGCGTACGCGAAGCGGATCGCTGGAGCTCCACCAAGCCGGGGAGCGGCCCCGGCAAGGGCGGCAAGACCGGGCGTTCGGGGCCAGGAGGTTCCGGGCGCAAGGGTGGGCCGCGCAAGCCGGGTGGTCGGGCGCGTTCCTGATGTCGTTGCGGGTGGCCGAAGTGCGGCAGCGCCTGCAGGGCGCCTACGGCGACCTGCAGTGGTGGCCGGCGGAGTCGGCGTTCGAGGTCATGGTGGGCGCGGTGCTCACGCAGAACACCAGCTGGACCAATGTCGAACGCGCAATCGCGAATCTGCGCGAGGCCGATGTGCTGGACCCGGAAGCCCTGCTGGAGCTCCCGCACGAGACCCTGGCCGAACACATCCGCCCGAGCGGCTACTTCAACGTGAAGGCCGACCGTCTGCGGCACCTGCTGCGCTTTCTGGAACAGCACGGCGGGGTGGAAGCCCTGGCCCGCATGGAGACCGAGGCCCTGCGCTCGGCCCTTCTGGGCGTCAAGGGCGTGGGGCCGGAGACGGCGGACGACATCGTGCTGTACGCCTTCGAACGGCCGGTGTTCGTGGTCGATGCCTACACCCGGCGACTGTTCGAACGGCTGGACCTGCCGCATGCGCGCGGCGCCTACGACGACCTGCGGGCCTGGGTGGAGTCGGAGCTGGGGCCGGATGCGCAGGCCTTCAATGATCTGCATGCCTTGATTGTGGAACACGGCAAGCAGCGCTGCCGTCCGAAACCGCTTTGTCAGGGATGCCCCCTGAGCGACGCCTGTCCCGGCCGCGTGGTGGATTAGAACTCGTGCAGGCAGGCCGCTTCGCGGGGCTGCTGCACCGCCATCCCCTGGCGGTGATCGTGATCGCTCAGCTCTTTGCGACCTCGCTGTGGTTCAGCGTGAACGGGGTCGGGCTGTCCCTGCAGCAGGAACTGGGCTGGACGGCGACCGAGATCGGCTGGCTGACGATGGCGACGCAGCTGGGGTTCATCATCGGCACCCTGGTGGCGGCCGCGACCGGCCTGGCCGACCGGGTGCGTGCCAGTCGCCTGTTCATGGTGTCCGCGCTATTGGGGGCGCTGGTCAATGCCGGGTTTATCCTGTTGGCCGGCGTCTGGGAGATGGCGCTGGTGGTGCGCTTTGTCGTCGGGCTGTGTCTGGCCGGGGTGTATCCGCTGGGCATGAAGCTGGTGATCAGCTGGACGCCGCAGCACAAGGGCTGGGCCCTGTCCTGGCTGCTCGGGATGCTCACGCTGGGAACGGCGCTTCCTCATCTCCTGCGGGGCGTGACCCTCGATCTGGTCTGGCCGGTGCCGATGATGCTGGCCTCCGTGCTGGCGGTGGCGGCCGCCTGGATGATCGCGCGCCTGGGCGACGGCCCGCATCTGCCGCCGCCGGGGCGCACACCGGGGCTGGGCAAGGGCTTTCGTGCATTGGGCGGGCGTGATTTTCGTGCGGTGGCCGGCGGTTACTTCGGCCATTGCTGGGAGCTGTATGCCTTCTGGACCCTGGTCCCTCTGCTGGTGGCGCATGAGCTGACCCGTCTGGATGCCCCCGCCGGGCTGGTACCCTGGCTGGCCTTCGCGGTGATCGGGCTGGGCGCGGTGGGCTGTGTCTGGGGTGGCCGGCTGAGCCGCCGACTGGGGAGCCTGCGTGTCGCGCGGGTGGCGCTCGCCACATCCGGGCTGGTGTGCCTGTTGTATCCGTTGCTGGCGGGGCTGGCGCCGTGGCTGCTTCTGGGTCTGTTGGCCCTCTGGGGGCTGACGGTGATCGCGGATTCGCCCCAGTTCTCCGCGCTGGCCGCGGAGAGTGCGCCACAGGATGCGGTGGGTTCCGCCCTGAGCGTGATGAATGCCATCGGCTTTGCGCTCACCCTGCCTTCGATCCTGGTGACCGCCTGGCTGTGGGATGACCTGGGGCTGTGGGTGGTGTGGCTGTTGTTGCCCGGCCCCGCGCTCGGCTTGTGGGCGCTCAGCCGGCTGTCGGGCCCACGGGGCGCCGGGAGAGGCTGACGCTTTCAGCCCCGCCCGGATGGGTTATGTGTCCCCGGCCACAAGCCGGTCGCGCCCCTGGGCCTTCGCGCGATACAGGCGATCATCGGCCCGATCGATCAGGGCTTCGGGCGTGAGGTGCTCCGGGGCACACTCGTCGGACCAGGCCAGGCCGGCGCTGACCGTGAAGGCCAGCGATTCGCCCTCGAACCGTGTGTCGAGTTCGCGGGTGGCCTGCAGCAGGCGCTCGATCGCGGTAATGGCGGCCTCGTGATCGACATGGCTGAGCACCACGATGAATTCCTCGCCGCCAAAACGAGCGACAATGTCGAAGACCCGGTGCTGGCGCCGCAGCAGATCACCGAAGTTGCGCAGCACCTCGTCGCCGGCCAGGTGCCCATGGGTGTCATTGAGGGCCTTGAAATGGTCCAGATCCAGGATCGCCAGGGCAAAGTGTTCGCCGTGGCGGCGCCAGGCCTCGATCTGTTCGCGCAGGCGCTCCATCAGGTAGCGGCGGTTGTACAGGCCGGTCAACGGGTCGGTGATCCCCAGATCGCGTAGCTGGATCTCCAGGTGGTTGCGCTGCAGTGCCTCCGAGATCAGGTTGCCGAGCACCAGCAGCAGTTCATCCTGATCCTTGCGCCAGGTGCGTGGGCGCAGCATGTCCATCCCGACGAAGCCGGTGACCTGCTGCCCAGTCAGGATGGGTACGCAGATCAGGGTCTTGACCCCTTGTTGCCGGAACAGCCCGCGCTCGGTGGCCGCTTCCTTCGGGAGGTCGTCCACAGAGGGGATGACCACGGGTGTGCGCTGTTCGAGCATCTCCAGCATGCGTGCACGCCACCAGGGCAGTTCCTTGAGGTCTACATCCCGCAGCTGATCCATTACGGAGAACACGCCGGGGGCACACCATTCGTGGGTGTTGTCCATATTCTCGCCATCCGCCGACAACTCGAACAGATAACAGCGGTCGCCCGCGAAAAAGCGCCCGATATCGGCCAGCGCGGCATCCAGGCGCTCGTCCATCAAGTCGGCGCTGGCGGTTACAAAGTCCGAGGACAGGTGTGCCAGCATCGCATTGAAACGCGCCTGATACTGAAGCTCGTCGTGCATGCGGCGGCGATCGGTAATGTCTCGGGCGACACCCACATAGCCCGTGATCTCGCCCGTCGCGCTGCGGATCGGGGCGCCGCTCGAGACGTGCCAGCGCCATTCCCCTTCTTGATGCCGGATGCGGTACTCGATTTCCTGCTCGTTTTTCTCGGAGCGGATGGTGCGCTGGAGGAAGCGGCCGAATTCCTCGCGGTCGTCCCGATGGACGTAGTCGGTGATGGGGGTTCCGGTCGCCTCTTCGGCGGCATAACCCAGCACTCGTGTCCATTGCGGCGAGACATAGGTGATGACGCCGGCCGGCGTGAGGGTGTAGATGATGTCGCCGATGTTCTCGACCAGCTGGCGGTACTGGGCCTCGCTGGTGCGCAGTTGATCCTCCAGCAGTCGCCGTTCGGTGATGTCGTATATCGTGCCAATGCTGGCCGGGCCGCTTTGCAGCTCCACGCGGCCGGCGGTCAGGTCGACCCAGCGGGTCTCGCCCTCGCCGGTGATGACCTTCATCTCGTAGTGATCCGGCACCTTTTTGCCCGCGATCCGGTCGCGGGCCCGCTGGGTCACGGCCTCGCGCTGTTCCGGGTGGATGATCTCGTAGAAGGGCTGGTTCAGCAGCCAGGATTCGGGGCGCTGAAGGATACGGGAAAGGGCCGGATTGACGGTCTGGAAATGGTCGTCCTGGAGGATGAATACCCCGGCCGCGGCGTGTTCGGTCAGGGTACGGAACAGCTCGCGCTCGTCCTCGAGTTCGGCAGTGCGCTGGCGAACGCGTGTCTCGAGCGCGCGCCGCTGGCGAAGCAGTAATGCGGCATACAGCAACACCGCCAGCAGGCCCAGGCCAATGACGGTTGGGAGCAGCCAGGTGGGGATCACCTCGACCGTATCCGAGTGGATCCAGCGCTGCGTGATCTGGCGCAGCAGTTCGTCATCCAGCTGGGCGATGGCCGTGTTGATTTCGTCCAGCAGTTCCTCGTTACCGTGAGTCACCGCTGCGCGCAGGGGCTGCTCGTAGAGCAGCTCCAGGGGGTGAAACATGCCCGGCTCGCCATGACGGTCCAGCAGATACATCGCGACCGGGTAGTCGCCCACGAAGACATCGATCGTGCCTTCCACCGCGGCGCGCACCATTTGCTCGTTGTTGTCGAAGACCTGCAGCGGGTGTTCGGGGCGTTCGCGCCGCATGAACTCGAGTTCGAAGCTGCCCGACACCACGCCCGCCGGCTTGTGCGCGAGTTCGTCCAGTCGGGCCACGGGCGCGCCGGTGCGGACAAAGGCGAAGGTGCGCAGGGGGAACAGCACGTCGCTGAAGGCCAGTGTTTCTTCGCGTTCGGGAGACCGGATGAGCCCGCCGTGGACATTGGCCTCGCCGTCGCGGACAAGATCCAGGGTGCGCGGCCAGTCGACCAGCCGGAACTCCACCGGGCGGTCGAGCTCGTTTGCGAGTTCCTGCCACAGATCGACCAGCAAACCCCGTGGCTCGCCGCCGTTGTCCGCGAAGGCGAAGGGTGGCCAGGCATGGTCCTGGGAGACGATCAGCGGTTGTGTCGGTTCGTCGGCCTGAACGCTGGCGCCGCAAAGGAGCAGGAGGCCCATTGCCAGAACACTGGCGGGCGATGCGACGAGCCGGCGGCACTCGCGAAGCCATTGGAAAAGGCGGGGGAAGCCGGTAGCGGGGTGGAGTGGTGTCACGTCGTTTCGGGCCGTGTCGATGAGCTATCGTGACACAGTCCTTGCGTATTGCCGACCCCTATCGATTGGGCGTCATGGCGTCATCCCCCAGGTGCTGACGGGCCTTCTCCAGGAGTTCGGCCGCCAGGTCGGGTTCGTGGCGCAGGCGGCGTCCCCAGTTCGGGAAGACGTTTTGCTCCTCGCGACTTTCGTGCTTGGCGAGGGCCCCGGAGATCAGGGCGAAGAAGGGGGCTACCATCCAGGCCTCCTCGACGCCTTCCTGGAACTCGTGTTCCAGCAGCGCGGTTTGTTCCAGGATCTCGTCATGTTCGCGCAGCATGATCGTGACCGGGTCCTGGCTGCCGGCCCCGCGCGAAATTTCCAGTGTCGGGACGATCAGTTCGTTCTCCACATGAACGTGCCGGCGCAGGCCTCCCACGTAGGCCTGGAAGTCGGGTGCTGCACCCTCGAGATCGCCGGCATTGACCTTGTGCAGGGCGCTGGCGAACAGCCGGTCGATGCGCAGGTGGTCGCGCTGCAGCAGATCGACAAGGTCCACGGGCGCGACGTCCTCGCGCCGCTGGACGCGCAGCTTCCACAGGGGCGGGCCGTTCTCCTGCACCTGCCAGTGGATGGCGTGGCGCAACTGCAGGCTGACCGCATCCATTAAGGAAACACTGATCAATGTACACGCTCGCGCTCGAGTCGCTTTTGCGTGCGAACAAGGCGCGGTGACTGCCGTGCAGTCATTCTGCACAAGGGAGCCGCAACGCCGTGCGCGCGCAAAAGCGGCCGAGCCCCTTCGGGGTTGGCACCCCAGGTTCCCCGATCCTGCGTTGCGCCGCTTGCGGGTAGAACCACTACCCGCTGCCCGACGCGCCTTGTCTCGGAAAACCTGGGGTACCAACGCGAGTGTGTACATTGATCAGTGTTTCCTTAACAACTGTGGCTCCTGATCCAGCCAGACGTTGAAGACCTGACCCGGTTGCAGTTCGCGCAGCGTGTAGTAGGCGCGGGTGTGCGCGTGGTCGGCCAGCCCCCGCAGGTCCAGCAGGAAGTCACTCATCGGCGGGTTCCGTGTACGCATCCGGGATGCCGCGCCGGTGCGCCATGGAGCGTCCGATACGGGCGCGTTCCTCGGCGTTGAGCAGGTGTTCAGCCAGCGGCAGTACGGCTTGTTCCTCCAGCTCGAGGTGGGCCCGGTAGCGCTGGATCCAGTCAGTCGCGCCTTCCAGCGGATCTGCGTGCCCGGCCGCAATGTTTTGCAGCGCAGGCTCCAGGGCGTCCCAGCCAGCCTCTAGCTGGGGGTGCTCCGCGCTCAGGCGATCCATCCACTCACCCAGTTGTGGATGGGCCTCGGGGTGGTCGCGGTACGCCTGCAGGATCGGGAACAGATCCTGGTCCTCGTCGGCGTGATGTTGCGGGGCGGCCTGCTCGAAATAGGCCAGCACACGGCGAGCCGCGGATTGGGCCTCCGCGTCGGCCCCGTGCTGCTCGATGTGTCCCGACAGCCGCTCCATTGTGTCGAGGCAGTTCGTGATCCGCCGATGACAGGCTCGCAGGAGCTCGATCGGGCGGTGGAAGCCGGGCGCGGGTTCTTGGAGGTGCAGTTTCATCAATAGGCTCGGATGGCGGGGCAATCGGCGTGTGCTCAGCGCACATGTGGGGCGTACTGTCACTGAATGCGCAAGCGTCCGTGTTGATCTCGATCAATGCATTTACGATGTATCTTATCGTAGTCTAGCCTCGCTGCAGAACAAACAAAAAAGGGAGCAAACGCGACATGCATCCACGCAACCGGATGTTCATCCTGGCCGCGCTGGCCTATGCGCTGCTGGGTGGACTCATCGGCATCGTCTGGCTGGCCCATCCGGGGCTGATCCCCGGCAATGTGCCACGCATCCATGGTCACCTGATGCTGCTCGGCTTTGTCACCATGATGATCTACGGCGTAGGGCTCCACGTACTACCGCGCTTCTCCGGGCGTTCGCTGTTCTCGGAACGGCTGGGGCATGCGCAGTTCGTGCTGGCCAATCTCGGTCTCTGGGTGATGATCGCCGGCTGGATGATGTTCCATAACCCGACTGTTGCGGTCGGCGGGGCGATGGCCTGGGGGGCGATGATCCTGTTCGCGCTGAATATCGCACTCACCGTGCGCCACTACGGCCCGAAGGGGGCGTGATGAGCCATACCGAATACAACGGCTGCGAGTTGCCGGACGACCTGTTCTACGACCTCGACTATGTCTGGGTCCGCCCGGAGGACGACGGGACCTTCACCCTGGGGATCACCGATCCCGCCCAGACCATGGCGGGCCGCGTACAGTACTTCCGCTTTCGCAAGCCCGGTTCGCATCGGGCCGCGGGCAAGCCGGTCGCGCGGCTGGAGTCCGGCAAGTGGGCGGGGGGCATCCCCACGCCCTTCGACGGCACCATTGAGCGCATCAACCCGGCCGTGGAGGCCGACCCCGGGCTGGTGAATGTGGCCCCCTATACCGATGCCTGGGTGGTGGTGATGCGCCCGGACGACCCGCAAAAGGCGCTGGAGCGGCTGCATACAGGGCCCGAAGCCGTCGACGGGCTCAAGCAGTGGATCGACCGCTACGACATCCACTGCATGCGCTGCGCGGACTGAGGGGACGGACTCATGAAGGTGGAACTGCTGGTGTCCGAATGGTGTGCCTCCTGTCACGATGCCGAGCGCATCTGGCGCGAGGTGGCCCAGAAGAAACAGATCGATTTCGCAGTCGTCGACATGGGGCAGCCGGAGGGGCGTCAACTGGCGACCCGGTTGCGCATACGTTCCATCCCGGCCGTGGTCGTGGACGGCGAACTCAAGCACATCGGGCTGCTGGACCGCACGGCCGCGACCGCGCTGGTCGCCGAGGCGCCGGAGCGCACGCAGAAGACTGCACGTCATGTCGGGCTGGGGCTTTCGGCCTCCAGCCGTGCCTCGGTACTGGGCGCCATGATCTGGCTGCTGATCGCGGGTGCCGCCTTGCCGCTGGGCGGCTTCTTCCTGGATGGCGCCGCGCGCCCGGCCGCGCTGCATGGCTTTACGCTCGGGTTCCTTCTGCTCCTGATCATGGGCCTCGGCGAGCACATGCTGCCGCGCTTTACTGGGCACCCGATCGCGGGTGGCTGGCTGTGGGCCTGGACGCCGCAGGTGCTCGTGCATGTCTCGGTGCTGGGCATGGGCTTCGGCTGGCTGCTGGGCGTGCCGATGCTGACCGCCGTCGGTGCGGTGGCCGCGTTTGTCGGGCTTGCGCTGTTTACGCTGCGCATCGCGCCGCTCCTGCTGCGCGCGTCCCTGTGAGGGTCCTGCTTCTGCCGAGGCGGTAGAATGTTGCGCATGGGCCTTCAACGGAGCCGCTGACAGTGAGTCTTTTCGACAAACGCATCGCGGAGCTGGAAGAAAAGCTGCCGCATCTGGACCCCGCGGAACTGGTCGACTGGCGCCAAACTGGGCGGTCCTTTCTGCTGGTGGATGTGCGCCAGCCGGAGGAGGCGGCCGAAGGCAGTATTGAAGGCGCGGTGAATATCCCCCGGCCCAAGCTGGAGGCCAGCATCGAATCCCACATGCAGGACCCCCAGCAGCCCGTCGTGGTGTTTTGCGGGGGCCGTGGCCGGTCCCAGCTGGTGGCGGACAGTCTGCGCGCGATGGGAATGGATGCCCGGGTCCTGCGTGGTGGCTACTCGGCGTGGCGTGACACGCAGACTTGATCGCAGGAATGCCAGTCGCGGCTGATATGGCTTTTTGGCCGGGGCTTGGCTACTCTCGGGTCTGATTCTCCGATTTGGGATTTGTCCCCGTTTTATTCAGCGCGCCTCCGGTGGGGGCGCGTTCTGCTTTATTGGAGTGTGTAAAGGTGAGTAATCCGAAGATCGTCGTCTCCAACACGGACATGGAGCGCCTGGACAAGCTGCTGGAATCGCTGCCGGACGACAGCTTTCCCGGCAAGGCCGACCTGGAGGCCGAGTTGGACCGCGCGGATGTCGTCGATTCGCGCGAGATCCCGGGTTCGGTGGTCACGATGAATTCCAGGGTCCGTTTCCGGGTGATCGAGTCCGGCGAGGAGTTCTCGCTGACGCTGGTCTATCCGCGTGACGTGGACGAGAGCGGCGGCACGTTGTCGATTCTGGCGCCGGTGGGCAGTGCGCTGCTGGGGCTGTCCGAGGGGGACGAGATCGAATGGCCGCGCCCGGGTGGCGGGAAGATGCATGTGCGCATCGAGGCCGTCGAGTACCAGCCGGAGCGCGCCGGCGAGTATCACCGCTAGCGAGTTCAGTTGCGTCAGGCGCTGACTCGCTCAGCACTGTTCCCAGGGCAGCCCGTGGTAGCGCCAGCCGCCGCGGGTGGAACGCTGGTGGTGTTCGTCCAGCGGTCCTTCAAAACCTTCTTCCACCGAGTACACGTTCTCGATACCGGCATCGACCAGGGCCTGGCCAGCGGCCAGCGTGCGCTTGCCGCTGCGGCAGATCAGGTAGAGCGCGGGGGCATCCTCGCTGTGATCCTCGGCCCCGCCCAGCAGCAGCTTGCGTACCTGGGGCACGAAGTGAGGATTCACGGTCCAGTCCGGTTCGTCGATCCACGGGATATGGATGGCGCCCTGCGGGTGCCCGACGAACAGGAATTCCATCGTGGAGCGGATGTCGATCAGCAGGTCGCGCGGGCGCTCCTGCAGCCGCTGATGCGCCTCCTGCGGGCGGATCCGGCGTACGCCGGGCGCGGGAACCGTCTTCTGATTGGCGAGAGGGTCTTCCATTCAAGCTCCGGACGCGGGTGGGCGGCCATCCCTGGCCGCGCGCCCCGATCCCTGGGGTTGCAATGGCATTACATCGCGAAGTCGAGTCGTTCCTGGACCGAGTCTAGCGCGGCCTGGGCACATTCTTCATCCAGATCACCACCGGGAGCACCGGACACGCCCACCGCGCCGATCATGCTGCCGGCCACCTCGATCGGCAGCCCGCCGGCCAGCATGATGATGCCGTCTACGTGGTTCATCTCCATGCGGATTTCTTCGCGGTTGTCGCGGAAGCTGCCGGAACTGGTGCCGGACATGACTGTGGCGCGGGCCTTGTCGCCGGCAATCTGGATAGTCTGCACGGCCGCCAGATTGTCGCGCATTACGGAGCGATCGTTCCCGGCGCGGTCAACGACCACGGCGCTGGTCTGGTGTCCCTTCTCGCGGCAGGCCAGCACCGCCGCCTCGGCGATGTCGTTGGCCAGTTCCATGCTCATCATGCGCTGGTTGAACACGTCGGCCTGGGCCACGCTGGCCAGTCCCAGACAGGCCGCGGCGGCGGTACCGGCGGCCAGACGCTTGATCGAACGCGACATATCCATCTCCTGTCTTTTGTTATGGGTGCTGCGCTGCCGATCATGGCAGAAACATCTTGGTTTTGCTGCTCGGTCGGGCTCGCGACAGGCGACAGCACCGCGCGGCGCGGATACACTATCGCGCATGTCGGGAAACAGCTTTGGGCGACTGTTCGTCGTCAGTACCTTTGGTGAGAGTCACGGGCCGGCCCTGGGCGCGGTGGTGGACGGCTGTCCGCCTGGTCTGGAGCTTTGCGAGGCGGACCTGCAGTTTGATCTGGATCGCCGCCGGCCGGGACAGTCGCGCCACACCACCCAGCGCCGCGAGCCGGACCAGGTGCGCATTCTGTCCGGGGTGTTCGAGGGCCGAACGACCGGCACCCCGATCGGCCTGCTGATCGAGAACGTCGATCAGCGCTCCAAGGACTACAGCGAGATCATGGATCGCTTCCGCCCGGGGCATGCGGACTACACCTATCACCGCAAATACGGCTCGCGCGATTACCGCGGCGGCGGGCGCAGCTCCGCGCGCGAGACCGCGCTGCGTGTCGCGGCGGGTGGCATCGCGCGGCGCTACCTCCAGCAGCGCTACGGGATCGAGATCCGTGGCTGGCTGTCACAGCTGGGCCCGATCGAGCTGGAGGCGAAGCAGCCGGAGATCGTCAACGACAATCCGTTCTTCTGCCCCGACCCGGACAAGGTCGCGGAGCTGGAGGAATACATGGATGCCCTGCGCAAGTCCGGCGATTCGATTGGCGCGCGGGTGACCGTCGAGGCTGTCGGTGTGCCGGCAGGCTGGGGCGAGCCGGTGTTCGATCGCCTGGATGCGGAACTGGCGCATGCGCTGATGAGCATCAATGCGGTCAAGGGTGTGGAGATCGGGGCCGGCTTCGAGTCGGTGACCCAGCGGGGTACCGAGCACCGTGACGAAATCACCCCCGACGGCTTCCTGTCGAACCACGCCGGCGGCGTGCTGGGCGGGATCAGCACCGGCCAGGCCGTGCGTGCGAGCATCGCGCTCAAGCCGACCTCGAGCATCCGTCTGCCCGGACGCAGCATCAACACCGCCGGCGAACCGGTGGAGGTGGTCACCAAGGGCCGCCATGACCCCTGCGTAGGCATCCGCGCGACCCCGATCGCGGAGGCAATGATGGCACTCGTGCTGATGGACCATGCCCTGCGCCATCGCGGACAAAACGCCGACGTCGGTGACACCGGTCTGCCGGAACTGCGCGACCTGCCGCACGACTGATATGGGCGCGCTCCGTCGTGCCCGCATCGCCGGGGGTCCGCTCCGGTGATCCCCAGCGCACGCCTGTCCACGGTCTACTTCTTCTATTTCGCGAGCCTCGGCGCGTTCATGCCGTTCTGGGGCCCGTATCTGTCCGAGGCCGGCTTTAGCGGATCGCAGATCGGCGAGTTGATGGCGATCGTGCTCGCCACCAAGATCATTGCACCCAACGTCTGGGGCTGGCTCGCGGATCGCGCCGGCGCGCACATGCCGATCACCCGCTGGGGGGCCTTTGGCGGTGTGGTCGCCTTTGCCGGGGTGCTGCTGTACACCGGCTACTGGTGGCTGGCCGTGGTAATGGCCGCCTTCAGTTTTTTCTGGAATGCGATCCTCCCGCAGTTCGAGGCGACCACCATGCGTACGCTGGGTCGCGATGCCCATCGCTACGCGCTGGTCCGGTTGTGGGGGTCGGTCGGGTTTATCGTGGCGGTCGCGCTGCTGGGCTGGGCGTTCGACCAGATCGACATCGCCTGGCTGCCCTGGATCGTCCTCGGGATCTTCGCCACCCTCTGGCTGACGACCCTCTGGGTGCGCGAGCCGGTGCGCGACCTGGATCAGGACAACAACGTCCCGGCGCTGGTGGCAGTACTCAAGCGGCCCGAGGTGATCGCGCTGTTTGTGGCCTGTTTTTTCATGCAGGCGAGCCACGGCCCGTACTACGCGTTCTTCACGCTGTATCTGGAGGAGGCCGGGTTTTCGCGCGCGGTGGCCGGGCAGCTGTGGGCCCTTGGGGTCGCGGCGGAGGTGGTCCTGTTCCTGCTGATGCCGAGGCTGATCCTGCGCTTTGGCGCCTGGTTCCTGGTGTCGGCGGCACTGGTGCTGACCACCCTGCGGTGGGGGCTTCTGGCCGCCATACCCGACTCGCTGCCCATGCTGCTGTTTATCCAGGCCCTGCATGCGGCGAGCTACGGCGTCTATCACGCGGCCGCCATCTCGCTGATCCATTATTTCTTCCCCGGGCGGCTACAAGGGCGCGGGCAGGCCCTGTACTCCTCCCTGGCATTCGGGATGGGCGGTGCCAGCGGAAGTCTGGTCGCGGGCTACCTCTGGGATGGCATCAGCCCCGCCTCGGTCTATGTGTTCGCGGCGTTTCTGGCGGCGGCTGGCGTGCTGGCCTCGGTATACGGGGAGTGGCGACACAAGACGCCAGTACGCACGCCATAGGCCGCGCCGCTTGAAGCGTCAGGCGCGCCCGTTCTCGGCATCGAGCCGGCGTTGCACACGGGTCATCAACTGACCGGAGACGCGTTCGACCAGCGAGTTCGCGGCACGGCGCACCGCGGCCTCCAGCAGCGGGCTGCCCAGGCGGTATTGCAGCTCGAACTCCACCTGCGTGTGGCCGGGTTCGCCCGGACTCAGCCGGTAGCTGCCCCGATTCTGGATACCGCGGATCGAGCGCCAGGCAAAATACTCCGGGCGCGCCGCCTCGCAGACCTCCACATCGAAGTGCAGCTTCATCCCCGCCGCGCGGATGGTCCAGCGGTAGCGCGCGCCCCCCAGCGGCTCGATATGCTCGACGTTGTCGCACAGATCGACAAAGTTGGGCACATGGCTCAACAGGTCGAAGACCTGCTCCGGTTCCGCGTGGAGAGAGGTGTTGTGGGTGAGCTGACGCATCGTCCGGCTGCCGGGAAGGTTGAGCGGTACTTGCTGATCAGAGGCTCGCGCAGGCCGTGGGTTCCATGCAAGCGAGTCTGCGGCGGGCTACGATGACGGTTCACCCCCCACCGGTTACCGCGATGTCCGCCCCGTCCGCCGAACCCGAGTTTCTCAAGCGCTTCCAGGCGGGCAGCACCGGCGTGCTGCACTGGACTGACCTGGAAGCCTTGTGGGCGCGGCTGCGCGAACGGGCGGACGACCACTGGTTTATCTATGCCGTGGGCGATGCAGTGCCCCAGGCGCCAGTGCCGGCGGATGATTTCCGGCGCTTCCTGGAGGAGGTCGATCACTTGCTGCGGCAGGACCACGACGAAGATTACTGCGGCATCGTCTATGTCGACGATCGTGATGCCCCAAGCTTCGTGAAGATCTTCGACCCGAACCACTTGGGGGCCAGTTGCGGGTCCTCGGGGCTGAGGATACTGCCCGGCTGGGTACTCTCGCGGGTCCCGCCCGTGGATCTGCAGGCAGCGATGCCGCCGACCGGCAGCCGCCGGCGCTGGTGGCAGCGCCTGTTCGGTGGGGCCAAATGAGTACAGCCGGCACACAGGGGAGACGGGGCGATGGCTGATTCCTGGTGGCAGCGCCTGCGCGGGCAGGCGCGCGTGCTGTTCGCGCTGGGCATCCTGCTGCTGGTGATCGTCTGGATCGCCTCCGGGATGTTCGGGCGCGAGGCCGACGAGGCGCCACGGGCGGCCGAGCCGCAGCCGATGGCGGTGGCCGTGACCACGCTGGAGGCGGAGCCGGTGGAGCGCCTGCTGGTGCTGCAGGGGCGAGTGGAGCCGGATTTGCGCGTGATGGTGCGCGCCGAGACCGCCGGCCAGGTGGCCGAGTGGGAGGTGGCCCGCGGGGCACGCGTGGCCGCCGACGTACCCCTGGCGCGACTGCGCATGGACGACCGCGAGGCGCGCCGGCGCCAGGCGATCGCGCGGCTGCGCGGGGCCGAGAGCGAATACGAGGCCGCCCAGCGGCTGCACGATCAGGGCCATGTGTCGCGCACCCAGCTGGAGGCCCGCGAGGCCGAGCGCGAGGCCGCCCGGGCGGAGCTGGAGGCGATCGAGCTGGATATCCGTAACACGCGCATTATCGCCCCGGTGGACGGGGTGGTGAATCAGCGCCTGGCGGAGCGGGGCGACTTCGTGGCACGTGGCGACCCGGTGGCGGAGATCGTGGACAACGACCCGCTGCTGGCGGTGGTGCATGTGCCGCAGCACCAGATCGGGCGCGTGGAGCCGGGCCAGGCGGCGCGCATCCGCTTCCTGGACGGGCGCCGCGCCGAGGGCGAGGTCCGGTTCGTCTCGCGGGTGGCCGAGGTCGGCACCCAGACCTTCCGCGTGGAGGTCGAGGTCCCGAATGCCGACGAGGCGCTGCCCTCCGGGATCAGCGCCGGGGTCGAGATCCCGACCGAGACGGTCGCGGCGCACAAGCTCTCGCCGGCCTGGATGGGACTGGACGACAACGGCCGGGTCGGGGTGAAGACAGTGGATGACGACGACCGGGTGGTCTTCCACGCAGTCGAGGTGATCCGCGCCGCCACCGATGGCGTCTGGGTCACCGGGTTGCCGGAGCGCGCACGGGTGATCACCATCGGCCATGGCTTCGTGACCCCGGGCGAGACCGTCCGGCCCCGGTCCACCGAGGCATCGACGGGCGCGGCCGGGCCGGAACCGGTGGGCGGGGCCCTGCGGTGAAGGCCCTGATCGCCTGGGCGGTAGAACACGCCCGGACGGTGCTGCTGTTCCTGCTGCTGATCCTGGTACTGGGCGCGACCGCCTACCAGGTGGTGCCCAAGGAGGCGGCCCCCGAGATCGACATCCCCATCTTCTTCGTGTCCGTGCCGTATCCGGGGGTCAGTCCGGAGGATGCCGAGCGCCTGATGCTGCGCCCGCTGGAGCGCGAACTGCAGACCCTGCCCGGGGTGGACGAGATGCAGTCCTGGGCCGGCGAGGGCTTTGCCCTGGTGCGGCTGGACTTCGAGCCCGGCTGGGACAACCGCCGGGCCCTGTCGGACCTGCGCGAGGAGGTCGACCAGGTGCGCCCGGAACTGCCCGCCGGGGCCGAGGACCCGAGCGTCTCCGAGGTCGACCTGTCGCTGTTCCCGGTGCTCACGCTGAACCTGTCCGGGCCGCTGGACGAACGCACGCTGGTGCGTCTGGCGCGCGACCTGCGCGACCGCGTGGAGGCGATCCCCGGGGTGCTGGAGGCGGATGTCGGCGGCGATCGCGAGGAGCAGATGGAGGTGCTGGTCGATCCGCTGGTGCTGGAGACCTTCGAGCTGTCGTTCGACGAGCTGACCCGGGCGATCGAACGCAATAACCGTCTGGTCGCGGCTGGGGCGCTGGACACCGGGGCCGGGCGCATCCCGCTGCGGGTGCCGGGCACCATCGACGATGTCGACGACGTGCTGGATACTGCGATCCGGGTGGAGGGCGACGCGGTGGTGCGGGTGCGCGATGTCGCCGAGGTCCGCCAGAGCTATCTGGACCCGGAAGGCTTCACCCGCATCGACGGCCAGCCCTCGGTGTCGCTGGAGATCCGCAAGGCCTCGGAGGCCAACATCCTGGAGGTGGTGGCGGCTGCGCGCGCGACCATCGAGGCGGCGCGTGCCGACTGGCCGGAGACGGTCGAGGTCACCTACCTGCAGGACATGGCGCGCGATGTCGACGACTTGCTGGGCGATCTCGAGAACAGCGTGATCGCTGCGGTGCTGATCGTGGCGCTGGTGATCCTGGCGATGATGGGCGCGCGCGCGGCGCTGCTGGTGGGGGTGGCGATCCCCGGGGCCTTCCTCGGTGGCATCCTGGCGATCTATCTGATGGGCTTCACGCTCAATGTGGTGGTGCTGTTCGGGCTGATCCTGGTGGTCGGCATGCTGGTGGACGGTGCGGTCGTGGTGGTGGAGCTGGCTGACCGCTATGTGGCCGAAGGCATGCCGCGGCGGGAGGCCTTCCGCGCCGCGGCGCAGCGCATGTCCTGGCCGATCACCACCGCGATCGGGACTACGCTGGCGGTGTTCGCGCCGATGCTGCTGTGGCCCGGCATGGTCGGCGAGTTCATCGTCTACCTGCCAGCCACGGTGATCGTGACCCTGATCGCCTCGCTGGCGATGGCGCTGGTGTTTATCCCGGCGCTGGGGGCCGTGATCGGCCAGAGCCGGCCGATCAACGCGGCCCAGACGCGCTACGTGCGCGCGGCCGAGGACGGCCGCTATGACGAACTGCAGGGCCTGACCCGCGCCTACATCCGCCTGCTGCAGCCGCTGGTGCGCCGCCCCGTCTGGACGCTCGCGGCCACGCTGGCGCTGGTGGCCGCCACCTATGCGCTGTACGCCCAGCAGGGGCGCGGGGTGGAGTTCTTCCCGCAGGTGGAACCGGACTTCGTGCAGGTGCAGGTACAGGCGCGCGGCGACCTGTCGGTGTGGGAGGCGGACGCCCTGGTGCGGAAGGTGGAGGGGCGCCTGCAGGGGGTGCCGCAGATCCAGCATGTCTATGCGCGGACCATCGGTACCCAGCTCGGGCGGCTGCAGGGCGACTACCCGGAAGACCTGGTCGGGCTGATCCAGCTGGAATTGATCTCCTGGCGCGAGCGCCCGCCGGCGGCCGCGATCATCGAGGAGCTGCGCCAGCGTACCGCCGACCTGCCGGGCATCCGCCTGCAGTTTCGTGCCCAGGAACGAGGGCCGCGAGAGGGTCGGCCGATCGTGGTCGAGGCCTCCAGTCGCCACGCCGATCGCATTGCGCCGGTGATCCGCGAGATCCGCAGTGCGATGGACGAGCTGGGCGGCTTCGAGGACGTGACCGACGACCTGCCGCTGCCCGGGGTGGAACTGGAGGTGCGCTTCGATCGCACGCAGGCGGCGCGCTTCGGCGTGGACGTGCCGTTGCTGGGCGAGGGCGTGCAGTTGCTGACCCGCGGCATCCAGCTCGGCAGCTACCGCCCGGACTACAGCGACGAGGAGGTCGATATCCGCCTGCGCCTGCCGGCGGAGCAGCGCCACCTGCAACAGCTGGCCACCCTGAACCTTCCCGGCGCGACCGGGCTGGTGCCGCTGGCGCATTTCGCGGAACTGGTGCCGGTTCCGGCCACCGGCCTGATCAAGCGGCGCGATGGCGATCGCGCCTACACCCTGGAGGCGGATGCGGCCAGCGGCTACCTGGTAGACGAGCGCCAGCGCGCGCTGGAGGCGCGCATCGCCGGCATGGACCTGGACCCGGAGGTGCAGCTGCGGTTTCGCGGCCAGGCGGAAGAACAGGCAGAGGCGGCGCGCTTCCTGCTCGCGGCCTTCGCGCTGTCGCTGTTCCTGATGCTCGCGATGATGGTCACCCAGTTCAACCGTTTCTCGCAGGCGCTGCTGGTGATGTCGGCGATCGTGTTCTCCACCGCCGGGGTGTTGCTGGCCCTGCTGCTGCGCGACGAGCCATTCGGCATCGTGATGAGCGGGATCGGGGTGCTGGCGCTGGCCGGGATCGTGGTGAACAACAACATCGTGCTGATCGACACCTACAACGAGCAGCGTCGACGCGGGCTGGATGCCCTGGAGGCGGCCCTGCGCGCGGCGGCCCAGCGCATGCGGCCGGTGCTGCTGACCGCGATCACCACCATCCTCGGCCTGATGCCGATGGTGCTGGCCTGGACCGTGGATTTCGCCGGCAGGGATTTCTACGTCGGGGCGCCGGTGACCGGCTTCTGGGTGCAGCTCGCGACCGCGATCGCCGGTGGCCTGTTTGTCGCCACGCCGCTGACGTTGCTGTTCACGCCTGCGATGCTGGTGCTGCTGGATCGGCTGGGACTGGATCGCCAGCCCGCGCCGGAACCGCAGCGCGCCTGAGTCAGCGCCCGGCGAGCTGGCGCAGGCACTCCATGTAGGCGTTCTGGTCTGGCGCCGCGTTGTTGCGCTGCGCCTCCCACAGGGCCTGGCCCAGGCACTCCATCATCCGGTGCTCGGCGTCCATCACCCCGAAGCGGGCGCACAGGCCCTGGTGCAGGGCGTGGATACCCTCTGGGCGGTCGGTGCGGGCCTGGTCGCGCAGGCTCAGGTGCATCGCCATGTGCAGGAACGGGTTGGAGGTGCCCAGCTCCGGCGGGAATTCGCCAGTCAGCGCGGTCTCGCGGTCCTTGATGAATTCGTGGTACTCGGGGTGTTCCGAGATCACGTCCACCAGCTGCTGTTCCAGGTCGGTCAGCGTCTCGCCGGCCTGCGCCTTGTGCCAGGCGTCGACGAACTGGGTGCGGATCTGGTCGCGGTTGCCGTACATGGGGTGTTCCTCGAAGGTATGGGGGTGGTCAGGCGCCGATGGGTGGCGGCGTCTTCGCCTTGTATTCGCACAGGTCCTCGATCGGACAGCGCCAGCATTCGGGCTTGCGCGCCTTGCAGACATAGCGTCCGTGCAGGATCAGCCAGTGGTGGGCGTCCTGCAAATAGGGCTTTGGCGTCAGCCGCATCAGCCGCTTCTCGACCTCCAGCACGTTCTTGCCGGGCGCCAGTCCGGTGCGGTTGGCGACCCGGAAGATGTGGGTGTCCACCGCGATGGTGGGTACGCCGAAGGCGGTATTCAGGACGACGTTCGCGGTCTTGCGGCCCACCCCCGGCAGGGCCTCCAGCGACTTGCGGTCGCGCGGAACCTCGCCGCCGTGCTGGTCGACCAGGATGCGGCAGGTCTTGATCACGTTCTCGGCCTTGGCGTTGTACAGGCCGATGGTCTTGATGTGTTCCTTTAACCCGTCCAGCCCCAGCGCGAGGATCGCCTCGGGCGTGTTGGCGGCGGGGTAGAGGCGGCGGGTGGCCTTGTTCACGCCGACATCCGTGGCCTGGGCCGACAGGATGACTGCGATCAAAAGTTCGAAGGGCGTGTTGTATTCGAGCTCGGTGGTCGGCTCGGGGTTCGCCGCCTTCAGGCGTTCGAAGATGGCTTCACGCTTCGCGGCGTTCATTAATCAGTGTTTCCCTAAACAAACCGGCCCCGCAGGGCGGGGCCGGATGCTGCGGCAAGACTGCCGATCAGACGTGGCGGAACAGACCGACGTCCGGGGCCGCTTCGCGCGGGTTGGACTCGGCTTCCTTCTCCAGGTCCTTGATCATTTTGGCGTGCTTCTCTTCGAGATCGTGCATCGCCTTTTCGTCCATCTTCGGGAAGATGACGTCGCGAATGAACGAGCCCAGCTCGTCCAGGCAGCTCGGCCAGTACTTGCCGTTCAGATGGAACGAGTGG
Organism: Thioalkalivibrio sp. ALJ12; assembly: GCF_000378305.1. Lineage (NCBI taxonomy): Bacteria > Pseudomonadati > Pseudomonadota > Gammaproteobacteria > Chromatiales > Ectothiorhodospiraceae > Thioalkalivibrio > Thioalkalivibrio sp. ALJ12. Next base: position 93,432 of record NZ_KB899540.1, on the reverse strand, counting down.
TGGGCATGGGTGCCCATCGGATAGCTGTCGAACTTGGTGATCATGGTGTAGGAGAGATCGGCGTCCTTCTCGACGAAGTCCTTGGCCCAGTCGTACCACCACTTGTAGTACTTCTCCTGCAGGTCCTCGTTGAACCCGTGGTTTTCGAAAAAGGCGGCGATGGTGCCGCGCGGGGCGAGGCCGTAGCGCGTGCCGCGCTTACCAGCAAACGGGAAATGTCCAGCCATGCCTATCTCCTGGGACGTTTGGATTGCCGGGGCCAGGCCCCGGTGAAACGGAATTCGTGGCGCCGGAAGTTTACTCGCTGGCGAGCGAGAATCAAGAAACGCGTGCCTCGGTGGCCTCCGCGCGTCCGAAGCGCCCCTCGTACAGGCGCAGCAGGGCGGGGATCACGAACAGCACCAGCAGGGTCGCGAAGGCCAGTCCGAACACGATCGAGATCGCCATCGGGATCAGGAACTGGGCCTGCACCGAGCGCTCGAACAGCAGGGGTGTAAGCCCGGCGATGGTGGTGACCGAGGTCAGGATGACCGCACGCAGGCGCTGACAGGCGGCCTCTACGATCGCCTCGCGCAGAGCGAGTCCGGTCTCCCGCAGCCCCTGGTAGAAGCTGACCAGGATGATCGAGTTGTTGACCACGATCCCGGTCAGTCCGAACAGGCCGAACAGTGACAGGATGGTGAGCTCCACACCCATCACCCAGTGCCCGAACAGTGCGCCGAGAATCCCGAACGGGATGATTGCCATCACGATCAGCGGCCAGCCCCAGGAGGCGAACACCCAGGCCAGCACGATGTACATCAGCCCCAGCGCCAGCAGCAGGCCCATCCGCATGTCGGCAAAGGTCTCTTCCTGGTCGGCCGCGCGCCCTTCGAAGGAGTACTCGACGCCATAGCGGACAGCCAGCTCGTCCAGCGGCCCGTCCTCGAGGGCCGCCCGGATACGGGCGGCGTTGTTCACCGCCCGATCCACCTCGGTCGAGACCTGAATGGCCAGCCGCGTATCGGCGTGGCGCAGGGTCTCGAACCCCTGGCGTGAACGCAGTTCCACGACGTCGTCCAGTGGCACGAAGGCCCCGTCCGGCAGGCGCAGGTTCAGCCGCTCCAGACTCTCGCTGCGGTGGCGCTCGCCATCCGGCAGTCGTACGCGCACCTCCACTTCCTCCAGCCCGTCCTGATAGAGCTGGGCGAGGTAGCCATCAAAGGCGTTGCGCAGCTGCAACCCGACCGATTCGGTCGTCAGCCCGACCGCGCGGCCCTCGGGCTTCAGCTGAAATACGAACTGCTCGCGCCCGAACGGGGTGTCGTCGCTGGTGGCGAAGGTCCCGGGGAAGTCGTCCAGCATGTCGGCCAGTTCCAGCGCCGCCTCCTTCAGTACATGCGGGTCGTCCCCGGTCAGGCGGATATCGAGGTCACGCCCGGGCGGACCGGTCTGGCGCTCGTCGATGGAGAAGTTCTCGATTCCAGGGGCCTGGCGGATGCGGTCCTCCCATTCGCGGATGAACTCGCGATTGCGCACGGTCCGTTCTTCCGGCGAGACCAGTTCCACCTGGATGTTGCCGAACTGCTCCCCCTTGGGCGCATTGCCATCGCCCGGGTCGATCCCCTTGCCGAGGCGGGTCACGGAGGTGCGCACGAGGTTGCCGCCCAATGCCTCCTCGGTCTCCTCAAGAGCGCGCTCGGCGTGGATCAGGAACGACTCCACCCGCTCCGGCGGGGTGCCGGCGACGAAGTTCACCCCGGCGTTGACGATGGTGCCCTCGGGCGAGGGGAAGAAGGTGAAGCCGATGCGGCCACTGGCGGCCAGACCAATGGCCAGGATCAGCGCGCCCACGGCCAGTGCCAGGGTGACGCCCGCGTGGTCCACCGAGTGCGTAACAGCGCGGCGGAACGGGCCATTTCTCAGCCGTTCGAAGCCGGCGTCGAAGCGCGCCCGCAGGCTGTTCGGGGCGGGCTCCTTGAGCCGATGCATCACACCCTTCAGGTGGGCCGGCAGGATCAGGAACGCAATCAGCAGGGTCGCCACGATCACGCAGATCACCACCAGCGGGATGTCGAACAGGATGTTTCCGATCACCCCGCCGATCAGCATCAGCGGCATGAAGGCGGCGACCGTGGTCAGCGAGGCTGCGATCACCGGACCGACCATGCGCCGGGCGCCGTCGCGCGCGGCCCGGCCCGCGTCCAGCCCGCGCTGGTGCAGGCTGTAGGCATGCTCCGAGACCACGATCGCGTTGTCGACGATGATCCCCAGCGACATGATGAAGCCGAACAGCGAGATCATGTTGATCGAGCCGCCCACCAGCCACAGCACGACAAACGCGGCGGTGAACGCGATGGGGATGCCCAGCGCCACGCGTAGCGCGACATGCCGGTTGAGGAACAAAAACAGAATCCCCAGCACCAGCATCAGGCCGCCGAGGCCGTTTTTCAGCAGCAGGTTGATGCGCTCGGCCAGCAGTTCCCAGAAGGCATCCATCACCTGGAGATCCACGCCCGGGGGCAGGGCGGGTTTGGTCTCCTCCAGCCAGTCTTCGAGGACGCGCGCGGCCTCCAGCGAGTCACCCGTCTCCGAGCGTAGCAGCTGCATCTCGATAGCGGGCTTGCCGTTGGCACGGGTGCGTACCTCGCCATCGCGCGGGCGCAGTTCGATGTCGGCGATATCGCCCAGCCTGATCCGCCCCAGATCGGTGTCGCCGCGCAGGATCAGCCGCTCGAAGCCGACAACATCGCGGGCCTGCTCCAGGCTGCGAATCTGGCGCGCGGTATCGTCGCGCCCGACCGAGCCGGCGGGGAAGTCCTGCGCCATCTCGCGGATCTGCGCACCGATCTGGTCCAGCGTCATGTCCAGTCGATAGAGCTCGCGCGCCGGCACCTGGATGGCCATCTCGTCTTCAGTCAGCCCGGTGAACTCGATCTGGGCGATCCCGGCATCCAGCAGTTCACGTTCGAACTGCCGGGCCAGCCGGCGCAGCTGCTGCGGGTCTTCCGGGCCGGTGATCAGCAGCCGCGCCACGGGCTCGTAGCGGATGATCCGTTTGACCACCGGGGTTTCCGCGTCTTCCGGCAGATTGCGCTGCTGGTCGACGCGGTCGTTGACCTGCTCGGCGGCCCGCGTCATGTCGGTGCCCGCCTCGAACTCCAGCGTGACCACGCCAACGCCCAGCGCAGAGGTCGAGGTCATGTTGCGCAGGCCGTCCACGGTGCGCAGGTCCTGCTCCAGGGGATCGATGATCGCCTGTTCCACGTCCTCCGCGCTGGCGCCGCTCCAGACCACTTCCACGACCATGAAGTCCAGTTCGAAGTTCGGGAAGAACTGGGTGTTCAGCTTGGTCAGTGCGAACGCCCCGGCCAGCAGCATCAGCGCAATCAGCAGATTCGCGGCCAGGCGGTGTTCCAGGAACAGCTGAATCGGACCACGCGGTGGCTGGCCGTTGTCGCGCGATCCCCCGCCGGGCATCGGGCGCTCGTTCGGGCCGTCGCCGGCGCGCTGGCCGGGATCGGCGTCAGTCATCGTTCGGGTCCTGTTCCCCGTTGCTGTCGGAGGCGCGCGGGATCGCGGCATCGCGGTCCGGGCGTTCGCCGGGCTCCTCGACCTCGACCTTCAGCCCGTCCACGGCATTTGGCAGGCGGGTGGCGACCAGGATGTCGCCCGTCTCCAGATCCGGGTGACGGATTAGCGCCCGGACGTCCCCGGCGTCGGTCACGAACTCGCCGAGGCGCTCGATCCGCAACGACTGCATGCGGCCATCGACGACGCGGAAGACCTGGTCTCGGCCATACAGGGCCTCGTAGGGCACGGCCACGCTGTCGGCCTCGGCCGGTAGCCGCAGCGTCAGCTCGACGAAGCGGTTTAGGTTCAGCGCCGAATGACCCTCGCGTACCTCGAAGACGCCGCGCGTCCCGGCTTCGCCCGCGCGCGTCTCGCCTTCCAGGCGTGCCAGTTCCGTGCGCACCGTGCGCCCGCCCACCCGGGCATGGGCAGTCAGCTCCTCGCCCGCGTCCAGCAGTTCCTCGATGCGCGGCAGGATGTAGGCCGGGATGCTGGCGCGAATCTCCAGGTCGTCGAGCGCGAACAGGCGCACCAGCGGGTCGCCCGGGCGTGCACGCTCGCCGACGGCCACCTCGACTTCGACTATCCGGGCATCGAAGGGTGCGGTGATCGTGGTGCGCTCGAGATCGATGCGCGCCTGATCCTCGGCAGCCCGCGCGCGCTCCAGGCGGGCCTCTGCCTGGGCCATGCGCATCGGGGCATCGGCCATCGCCTGCTCGCGGTTGTCCAACGTCAGGCTGGCCTGTTCCAGGGCCTCCCGGGCTGTGTCCACGTCGGTCTCGGAGCCGAGATCGCGTTCGCGCAGGTTCTGCGCCCGGCGCAGCCCACGCTCGGCGATCTCCAGGAGTTCGCGTTCGCGCACCAGGGCCTCGCGATCGAAGCGGGCGCGGATCTCCTCGCTCTCTTTTGCGCCCTCGAGCTCACGGCGTTCGGCCGTGCGCTGGACGAGCAGCAGTTCCGCCTCGCGCGGGTCGATGCGCAACAGGGTTTCGCCAGCCTCCATGCGCGCCCCGATCCGGGCTGGGACGGCTTCGATCTCGCCCTCCACGGCTGCGCGCAGGGTGGCCGTCTGGGCCGACGCGCTGCGCCCGTTCAGCAGGATGCCTGGGTGGTGTTCGCCCAACTCGGCCACCAGCCCCTGCACCGGCCAGGTCCGCTCGGTGGCCTCCGGCGCAGGCGCCTCGGGGCCCGTCGCACGCAATACGAGGAAGCCCACGATCGCAGCGGCGAGGATCAGCAAGGGGGGCAGGGCACGTCGAAGAAGGCGCGGCATGGTGTTCTCGGTCGGATGGGGCAGGGCCGGTCGGTTGGAGGCACTAAAGGGTCGGAGGGTTCCTTCCCGGCGCGTTATTCTAAGCGAATTGTCTGTGTGCGCGACCCCGCCTCCTCGATGATCCTCGCTGGGTTAGTATGCGGCCAGCCACAAATCTGGAGAGCGCGATGATGAAACTCGGCGTATTACGAAATCTCGGGGCCGTCGCCCTGGTCCTTGGCCTCGGTGTGGGCGGTGGTACCACGATGGCCGAGGAGGCCCCGGAGGCGTGCGAATGCCTGGAAGGGCTGGAGATGGAAGGCACGCCATGGGTGCGCCTGGTACCGGGGGATACCACCGCCGGCTACCTGGAGCTGCGCAATACCGGCGGGTCCGATCGCCGCATCGTGGCCGCCGAGTCGCCGATCGCCGAGACTACCGAATTGCACGAGCACACCCACGAGGATGGCGTGATGCGCATGCGCGAGGTCGAACACCTGGATCTGCCCGCGGGCGAGGCCCTGGTGCTGGAGCCGGGCGGCCTGCACCTGATGTTCATCGGTCTGCACGAGCCGCTGACGGCCGGTGACTGGGTCGCCGTACGTGTGACCTTCGAGGACGGCGAGACCATGGATCTGCACATGCAGGTCCGCCGCGGCGAGGCCGAGGAGGGTGCCGGGCACGATCACATGGAACACGATGACGCGGGTCACGGGCACGGCGGTCACGGGCACTGACGCGCCCGCCCGAACGGGCCGAATCAGTTCTCCGGCCGGTTCGGGATCTCGATCGTCGCCTCGGCGCGCAGGGCCTCCAGCTTTTCCTGAATGGCGCGGCTTTCCAGGATCTCGATGATCTCGGCGCGCACCTCGTCCAGCGGCGGGACTTCCACCTCGCGGGTGTCGTCCAGACGGATCAGGTGCCAGCCGAACTGTGACTGCACGGGCGCGTCGGTGGTCTCGCCGGGTTCCAGGGCCTCGGTGGCGGCGGCGAATTCCGGCACCATGCCATCGGGCGTGAACCAGCCCAGGTCCCCGCCCCGGGCGGCGGATCCCGGGTCGATGGAGTGCTCCTCGGCCAGCTCCGCAAAATCGGCCCCGTCGTCCAGTTGTGCCAGCAGCTCGCGCGCGCTGTCTTCGTCCTCGACCAGGATGTGACGCGCGCGGTACTCCGTGCCGCGCAGGTATTCGACCTGGCGCTCGTATTCCGCTTCCACGTCCTCTTCGCTGATCTCGAGCTCCTCGGCGATGCGCTCCATCAGCATCGAAGCCAGCAGATTGGTCTCGACCATCTTCAGGATGCGCTGGATCTCGGGGTCGTCGCCCAGCCCGCGCTTCAACGCCTCCTGGCGTAGCAGCTCCAGGCTGATGACCTCGTCCAGCACGCCTTCGCCCTGCGTGGCCAACCCCGGATCCTCGTCCATGCCGGCATAGGTGAACAGGTCGGCGCGGGTGATCGCGCGATCGTTAACGATGGCGACCGTGTCCTCGTCATCGGTATCGGTGATGACCGTGTCGAGCTCGCTAGCCTCTTCGTCGGGCAGCGGCAGACCCTCGTCGCCATTCCCGCAGGCGGCCAGAAGGCCCGCGAGGGCGAGAGTGGCAACGAGCGCGGCGGGACGGGTACGCATGATCAAAACACCTGCTTGAAAGGACGAACGTCCACCGAGGTATAGACCCCCGCGGCGACATAGGGGTCGGCGTCGGCCCAGTCGTGGGCGGCCTCCAGCGACGGAAACTCGGCCACGATCAGGCTGCCGGTGAACCCGGCGGGGCCCGGGTCGTTGCTGTCAATCGCCGGCAGCGGACCGGCCAGGACCAGGCGACCGGCGTCGTGCAGCGCCTGCAGGCGGGCGACGTGTTCCGGCCGCGCGGCGAGGCGGGCATCCAGCGAGTCGGGCGCGTCCTGGCCCTGGATCATGTAGAGCATTGATCGGCGTCTCCGTGGGTTGGGACGTAAATTCTAACGCAGCCAGACCGCCTTATAAGCGGCGCCCACCATGCGCTACACTGCGCGCCTTGTCATCAGTGGCCCGACTTCATGATCGCGATACACCCCGAAAACCCGCAGCCCCGGTTGGTCCGGCAGGTCCTGGATCGGCTGCACGAGGGCACCGTGATCGCGATCCCGACCGATGCCTGCTATGCCCTGGCCTGTTTGCCGGGCGACAAGGCCGGCGCCGACCGTATCCGCCGCATTCGCCAGGTCGACGAGACCCATCACCTCACGCTGCTGTGCCGGGATCTCTCGGAGCTTGGCGTCTATGCCAAGGTCGACAACACGGCCTTTCGCCTGATGAAAGGCCTGACGCCCGGGCCCTATACCTTCATCCTGCCGGCCACGCGCGAGGTGCCGCGCCGCCTGCAGCACCCCAAGCGGCGCACCATTGGCCTGCGCGTTCCGGACAGCCGCATCGTCTCGGCGCTGCTGGAGGAACTGGGATCGCCGCTGATGACCGCGACGCTGCAACTGCCGGGCGAGGATCTGCCGCTGAGCGAGCCCTGGGTGATCGACGAGCGGCTGTCAAAGGTCGTGGACGAAGTCGTCGATGGCGGGGCCGGCACCCTGGAGCCGACGAGCGTGATCGACCTGACCGGTGACGTACCGGAGATCATCCGTCACGGTGTCGGCGACGTGGCGTTTCTTGAGGAATAGCAGGGGCATGGAGGCCCGGGGAGATGCGTGATGCGTAAATGGATCGTGCTGCTACTGGTGTTGCTGATCGTGGTCGCCGCCTGGCCGGTGTTTGTCGGTGGGCAGGTCGAGCGCAACGTGACCGAGGCCCAGCAGGCACGCATCGGCGAGGTGGATCTGCGCCACGAGATGGTCGAATACCGGCGCAGCTATCGCACCGCGACCGCTCGAAGCGAGCTGACGCTCAACGACGGCGAGACCGAACTGGTCATTCCGCTGGAACATCGGGTACGCCACGGCGTGCTCGGCGCCCGCGGCGAATCGAACGTGGACCTGGGTGCCCTCGAGGCCCCGGAGGGCTCGCTCGCGGCCCATCTGCTGCACGAGCTCGATCTGGTCGTGCAGACGCACGCCGGCATGGGGGGTCGTCTGACCACGCGTGTGCAGTTCGAGCCCCTGACGCTGGACCTGATGGAGGTCCCGGATGTGGCCGACCGTGTTGATGGCGAAGGGCCGTTGTGGCTCGAGCTGGATGCGGGCCAGGGGCGCTTTGCCTGGTCGGCGGAGCAGCTGCTGCTGAGCCTGGACCTGCCCGCACTGCGTCTGCATGACGACGAGGCGGAGCTGCGAGTGGAGCAGGGCCGTTTTGCGACCGTGTTCGAACCAGACGAGGATGGTATCTACGGCCGCCTGCCCGATTACGAGGGCGGCCTGGCGGCCGCGCAGCTGCGCTTTCGCGACGAGCAGGGCGAGATGGAGCTGACCCGGCCGCGGGTGAATGCCTTCCAGAAGACCAATAACGATCGCCTGGACAGCCGCCTGCGCCTGGAGATCGACGAGGTCCGCCTGCGCGAGGCGGACGCCGACGTGCTGGAACTCGAGACTGTCGATCTCCAGTTTGCGATGCTGCGCTGGGATCGCCCGGCACTGCTGCAGATGATCCAGGACCTGGAGGTGTTGCAGGAGCGTGACCTCGAACGCGGGCAGCGTCTGGCGCTCGGCGGGTCGGTGATCACCGATGCGATCGAACGCATGATCGAGCATCGGCCGGCGGTCGAGCTGAAGGCCTCGTTCAACAAATCCCCCGCGCATCAGGTGGCCCTGGAGACCGAACTGGGCCTGCGCGGTGATGCGCGCGGCTTCCGCACCCGGCCACTGGAGACCCTGGTACTGGACAGCGAGCTGCGGCTCGGGCTGGAATGGGTCCGCGAGTTCGACGCGGCCTATCCCGACGCGGAGCTGGACGAGCGTCTCCATGCCCTGGCGGCGCAGGGCTGGCTGCAGCGCGACGCCGATGCCGAGCTCTGGCGCGGGCACCTGAATATGGAAGACGGTCGGGTGTACGTGAACGAACGCGATCGTACGGCGGCCCTGTTGGGCATGCTGTTTGCCTTGTCGGGCGGTATGTTCTGAATCGTGCCCAACGAACCCCACGAATAACGGAGAAGGAACCACTCGTGACCAGCAACCAGGGAACGAACCAGCGCGTGATCTCGGGCATGCGCCCGACCGGGCACCTGCATCTGGGCCATTATCACGGCGTCCTGAAAAACTGGATCGAGCTGCAGCACAACTACGAGTGCTTCTTCTTCGTCGCCGACTGGCACGCGCTGACCACGCACTACGAAGACCCGGGTGATCTGCAACAGCATGTCACCGAGATGGTGATCGACTGGCTGGCGGCCGGGGTGAGTCCCGGCTCCGCCACGCTGTTCGTGCAGTCGCGCGTGCCGGAGCATGCGGAGCTGCACCTGCTGCTGTCGATGATTACCCCGCTCGGCTGGCTGGAGCGCGTGCCCACGTACAAGGACCAGCAGGAACAGCTGCGCGAGAAGGATCTGGCGACCTACGGCTTTCTGGGGTACCCCGTGCTGCAGAGCGCGGATGTGCTCGCCTACCGCGCCGGCATGGTCCCGGTTGGCGAGGATCAGGTATCGCATCTGGAAGTCACGCGCGAGATCGCGCGCCGCTTCAACCATCTCTATGGCCGCGAGCCGGGGTTTGCGGAGAAGGCCGAGGCCGCGGTCGACAAGATGGGCAAAAAGGCCGCCAAGCGTTACCGCGACCTGCGCAAGCGTTTCCAGGAGCACGGCGAGGACGAGGCGCTGGAAGTGGCCCGGGCCATGCTCGAGTCGCAGCAGAACATCTCGCTGGGGGATCGTGAACGCCTGTTCGGCTACCTTGAAGGTGGTGGCAAGATCATCCTGCCGGAGCCCCAGGCCAAGCTCACGCCCACTGCGAAGATGCCGGGGCTGGACGGGCGCAAGATGTCCAAGAGCTATGGCAACACCATCAGCCTGCGCACCGAGCCGGCCGAGGTGGAAAAACTGATCCGCACCATGCCGACCGACCCGGCGCGCGTGCGCCGTACTGATCCCGGCACGCCGGAGAAGTGTCCGGTCTGGGACCTGCACCTGGTCTATACCGACGAGGCCAGGCGTGCCGAGCTGCACGAGGGCTGCACCTCGGCCGGGATTGGGTGCATCGACTGCAAGCGCCCGCTGATCGAAGAGGTGCAGGCGGAACTGGAGCCGATCCAGCAGCGCGCCAAGGAGTATGCCGAGGACCCGGCCCTGGTGCGCTCGATCATCGTCGAGGGCTCCGAGGCCGCGCGCGAAGAGGCGCGCGAGACCCTGGAAGAGGTACGCCGCGTGATGGGCCTGGATTACCTGCGATGACCCCATTCGGGAAGCTCCCACCGAGATGAGCCATGGACCCGCGCGATGAGCTGACGGACCTGGAGAACTCCGCGACGGTCGAGACCGGAGCGGAAGGCGAGTTTGTCTATCGCGTGCATGGCGAGCCGGTGGCCGAGCTGCCGGCCGATCTGTATATCCCCCCGGATGCACTGGAGGTCTTCCTCGAATCGTTCGAGGGCCCGTTGGACCTGTTGCTGTACCTGATCCGCCGGCAGAACCTCGACATCCTCGCCATCCCGATCGCCGAGATCACCCGTCAGTACATGGCGTATATCGAGGTCATGCGCGCGCTGCGCCTGGAGCTGGCCGGCGAGTATCTGGTGATGGCGGCGCTGCTTGCCGAGATCAAGTCGCGCATGCTGCTCCCGCGCCCGGTGCAGGCTGACGCGGACGAGGACACGGATCCGCGCATGGCGCTGATCCGGCAGCTGCAGGAATACGAACAGTTCAAGACCGCGGCCGAACGGCTGGACGAGATCCCGCGCATGGACCGCGACGTGTACGCCGCCGCTGCCAGCGTCGAGGCACTGGAGGGGCCGCCACCCCCGGCCCCCACGATGGACGAGTTGATGGAGGCCCTGGCCGCCGTGATGCATCGGGCCAGCCTCTCCGCACACCATCACATCTCCACCGAGCAGTTGTCGGTGCGCGAGCGCATGAGCAGTATCCTCGAGGTCCTGCACCCGGAGCGCTTTACCGACTTCGTCACGCTCCTGCTCGCCTCTGAAGGGCGCCAGGGCGTGGTGGTTTCGTTTCTCGCCGTGCTGGAGCTGACCAAGTCCGGCCTGGTGGAGTGGGGCCAGAGCGAACCCTACAGCCCGATTCGCCTGCGCCGTCGGGGTGGCCGGCCGGACCCGGAGGATGCATGAACGACGTCACCAGCCCTGAGGCCCCGCAAGCCGCCACCGAGATCGACACCGACACGCTCGGTGCCATCGAACTCGCGATCGAGGCGGTCCTCTTTGCCGCCGCCGAGCCGGTCGCGCCGCGCGACCTGAAGGCCGCCTGCGAGGACCTTGGCGAGATCGATCAGCCGACCCTGGACCAGGCGATTGGCCGGCTGCAGGAGCGCTATTCGGATCGCGCCATCGAGCTGGTGCGCACCGCTGGCGGCTACCGCTTCCGGGTGCGGGCCCGCTTCTCGGCCACGGTCCAGGCGGCGCAGCCCGAACGCCCCGCGCGGCTGTCCCGCGCGCTGCTGGAGACGCTCGCGATCATTGCCTATCGCCAGCCGGTGACGCGCGCCGAGATCGAGGCGGTACGCGGCGTGGCGGTTAGTTCCGGGATCATGCGTACCTTGCAGGAGCGCGAATGGGTGCGGGTGGTGGGGCACAAGGAGGTGCCCGGTCGGCCTGCGCTGTATGCGACGACGCGGACGTTCCTCGACGACCTGGGCCTGAAGCGGCTGGAGGAGCTGCCGCCGCTGGATGCGATCCGCGACCTGGCGGACGTCGCCTCCGACGCGGGCTTCACCCTGGCACCGCCCGAGGACGACGCCAATGGCCAGCTCCGCCTCGAGCCCGCCCCCGACTCCGACGACGACACCCGCTAGCCCACGCTCGTTCTGTCGGACCCTGGTCTTGATGTGCCGTGCTCGACTAGCTGCGGTCGTTGAGGCTGGGCCTGGTTCGGCATCCGGTGTTTACGGTGGCTTCGTCTTGCCGCCTGCCATGCGCTGTTTCGCCAGCGCGCCGCGCCCGTTGTTGATCAAAAACGGACTTCTTTGCTCGTGCAAAGAAGTAACCAAGAAACACGCCCGGGATTCGCCCAGGAACCTTGCTCCGGGCGCGCCAGGCCGGCGGCGCTGAAACTCGCTACGCTGTCGCTTCGCTCAAACAGTCAGCGCCTTTTCTCCGGCCTGTCACGCCCTCCACAAGGGGCTCATATCGGGAGGGAAGGTCAAAACCAGTCGTGTTCCAGCGCTTCTGGCTATCCCTTACGCCGTAGGGTGCGTTGAGCGCAGCGAAACGCACCATCCCAACGCCGGGGCAGCCCTGATGCGATTCGCTGCGCTCATCCGCATCCTACGATGGGCTCCGGCGCCCGCTGGCGGGCGCGGCACGCCATGGCCGCAGGCCGAGCGTGCCCAAGATGTCGGGACACCTTGCCTCCATCCATTGGCACGAACGTCAGGCCAGCCGTTGTCTTGACCTTATCCCCCCGTATGAAGCCCCTTGCGGAAGGGTCCTCGGGACGGAAGAGAGGCGCTGACTGTCTGAGCGAAGCCGAAGGCGCAGCGAGTTTCAGCGCCGCCGGCCCGAGGGCCCTGGAGCAAGGTCCCCGGGCGGAATCCGGGTGCCCTTCTTTGGGTACTTTCTTGGGCAAGCAAGAAAGTACCTCGGGGCGCGCTGCCGAGACAGCGCCTGGCAGTATGCGGACCGAAGGCACGTAAACACCGACGACGAACCAGGGCCAGCCTCAACAAGGCAGGCGGCCGGACAAAACCCCCGTAAACACTCGAAGACGAACCAGGGCCAGCCACAACGGCGTATGCGGCTGGATATCGGCTCGCAGCGAGGCTTAACGCGAAGCGGTTACGAGTCGAGGCGCAGGGAGAAGTCGATAGCGCGGACGTGCTTGGTCAGCGCGCCAACCGAGATGTAGTCGACACCGGTGGCCGCGATCTCGGCGAGGCTGTCCGGCGTGACTCCGCCCGAGGCCTCGGAGATGGCCCGCCCCCGGATGCGCCGCACAGCGGTGGCGAGGTCGCCCCGCGAGAGTTCGTCCAGCATGATCACGTCGGCGCCCGCGGCCAAGGCCTGGTCGACTTCGTCCAGGTTCTCGGTTTCCACTTCCACCCAGCGCCCGGCTCCGAGCGCGCGGGCGCGCTCCACGGCGGCCGCGATCGAGCCACAAGCGGCGATGTGGTTCTCCTTGATCAATACGGCATCCCACAGCCCCAGGCGATGGTTGTAGCCGCCGCCGATGCGCACGGCGTATTTCTGCCCGTGACGCAGGCCCGGCAGTGTCTTGCGGGTGTCGAGGATGCGGCTGTGGGCATCGCCCAGGCGGGCGACCCAACGGGCGGTCTCGGTGGCGGTCCCGGACAGCGTCTGCAGCAGGTTGAGCGCGGCGCGCTCGGCGGCCAGTACGGCGCGGGCTGGGCCCTCGAGCGTGGCGACGGGCTGCGCTCCGTCCGGTTCAAGGGCAGTGCCCTCGGCGACGAGCCAGTCGATACGGATCTCGGGTGCGAGGCTCGCAAACACGCGGTCGAACCACGCCTGGCCACACAGCACGCCGGGCTCTTTCAGCAGCAGGGTGGCGCGCGCGACGCGTTCCTCCGGTACCAGTGCCGCGGTGATGTCGCCGGTCAGGGCGTTGGGGCCCAGGTCCTCGGCCAGCGCCATCTCGACCTCGCGCACCAGCATGGCCGCGTCCGGCCGTGCCGGGCCCTGGGCGAACGGGTCATGCGGCGCATGCTGGTGCTCGTGCTCAGCCGTCATGGCGATCGGGCATTGGGCGGCCGGCCACATAGTCGTCGCGCAGCTTCTTCACCAGCCCGGCCAGCAGGATCAGCGCGATCAGGTTGGGCGCGGCCATCAGGATGTTGGCGATGTCGGAGAAGTTCCAGACCATGCCCAGCGGGATGGTGGCCCCGATCACGATCAGGATCACGAACGCGATTCGATAGGGCATCACCGCGCGGTCGCCGAACAGGAAGTAGGCCGAGCGGTCGCCATAGTAGGACCAGGCGATCATCGTCGAGAAGGCAAACAGCATCAGGCTGAAGCCGACGACCATCGCGCCGAACGGACCGAGCGCGCTGCTGAAGGCGGTGGCGGTCAGCGAGGCGCCGACCACGTCGTCGGCGCGGTCGATGTAGGCGCCGGTGACCACGATCGCCAGGCCGGTCAAGGTGCAGACCACGATGGTGTCGATGAACGGCTCGAGCATGGCCACCGAGCCTTCGCGGGGCGGATCGCCGTTCTTGGCCGCGGCGTGGGCCATGGCCGAGGAGCCCAGGCCCGCTTCGTTCGAGAACATGCCGCGTGCCACGCCGTACTGGATGGCCAGCCCGATCGCGCCGCCGCCGGCTGCCCAGGGGTTCAGCGCGAGGTTCAGGATGGTGGCCACTGCGGCCGGCACGGCCTCGATGTTGGCGACGATCACGATGAACGCACCGATCATGTACACCACGGCCATGAACGGCACGATGGCGGACGCGATCATCGCAATGCGCTTGACCCCGCCAATGATCACCAGCGCAACGAGCACGGCCATCGTCAGGCCGATGATCAGGGCCATCCAGCCCATGATGTCGTCATCCGCCCGCAGGTTCGGGACCATGAACGTCAGACCGTCGACCACCGAGTTCGCCTGCACCATGTTGCCGATGCCGAACGAGGCGATCAGGGTGAAGGCGGCGAACAGGATCGCCATCTTCTTCATGTTCAGGCCGTGCAGCAGGGTGAACATCGGGCCGCCGGCGATGGTGCCGTCCGGCCCCACCTCGCGGTAGCGCACGGCGAGCGTGGTCTCGGCGAACTTGGTCGCCATGCCGAAGAACGCAGTCACCCACATCCAGAAGAGTGCCCCGGGGCCACCGAGGGCAATGGCCGTGGCGACGCCGGCGATGTTCCCGGTTCCGATGGTGCCGGACAGGGCTGTGGACAGGGCCTGGAATGGCGAGATCTGGCCAGCGCCACCGGCACGCCCGTCGGTTCCGCGCAGCGCTCGCCAACCCTGGCGGAAGGCGACGACCTGCACCAGTCCCAGACGGATGGTCAGGTAGAGTCCTGTGCCCAGCAGCAGGATCAGCGTGATCGGGTTGCCCCACAGGAGGCTGGCGGTATCACCGAGGAACTGGTCGAGGGTATCGAGCATCGCGAAGGTCCTTTTGCCGGGCATGCAGGGGGCGCTCCGGGCGAATGTACCGCGCCTTTTCCGCGTTGACGATAGGCAATCTCGAACACCGCAATAGAAAACAGGCGGGAACCGGGTTGAAATCGCGCCTTCTCAACAGCGAAGGGAATGGGTCTCAGGGAATGACTATGACGCAGGATCGACAGGAGCAGATTGACCAGAACACCGAGGATTCGGCCAAGCCCGTTCCGCGGATTTTTCTGGTCGGATCACTGATCGTACTGGCGGCGTTCATCTGGCTGGTCAGCGTGATCTGGCCGACCCTGGAAGGGCGTATCGCGGACATGAGCACCCTGCAGATCGGTCTGCTGGCGAGCTTTGTTGCCGGTCTGATGACGGCTGTGGGCGCGATTCCGATCTTTTTCCTGCGCCGGATCAGCCAGTCGGTCGAGGACGCGATGATGGGCTTCGGGGCCGGGGTCATGCTCTCGGCCACTGCCTTCGAACTGGTGCTGCCTTCGGTGGAACATGCGGAGGTTCAGTACGGTGGTGTCGGCATGGCGATCCTGGTGCTGTCGGTGGGTATGGCCCTCGGCGGCGGGGCGTTGCTGGCGCTGCACAAGCTGGTCCCGCACGAGCACTTCCATATTGGTCCGCAAAGCGGGGCCGACCCCGCGAAGATCCGGCGAGTCTGGCTGTTTATCTTCGCGATCGCGCTGCACAACCTGCCGGAGGGTCTGGCCGTCGGGGTCGGCTTCGGCGGCGACGATGTCAGTGACGGCATCACCCTGGCGATTGCGATCGGTCTGCAGAACATCCCGGAAGGGCTGGTGGTGGCGATTGCGCTCCTCTCGCTGGGCTACAGCAAGTGGGCCGCGTTCGGCGTGACCCTGCTGACCGGGCTGGTGCAGCCGATCGGCGGGCTGATCGGGGCCGGCGCGATCACGCTGATGGAATTCTTGCTGCCCTGGGGGCTGGCCTTCGCGGCGGGGGCAATGCTGTTCGTGATCAGCCACGAGATAATCCCCGAATCGCACCGCAAGGGGCACGAGGCCCAGGCGACTGTCGGCGTGCTGGTCGGCTTCGTCGCGCTCCTGGCGATCGACCTGGCGCTGTAGCGCTGGCGCGGGCTCCAGCACTGTCCTTGCGAGGTTTGCGGTGGCAGTGCCCCTGAGGTTCAGGTGGGTCACAAGCCCGCCGCCGAAAAGTCGCCGCCACCCGTCCGGGCTTTCGCGAAGGAGGTATTTGGGTGTACAATTAGTTTCGTCTGCGGGTGCCCGACAATGCCCGCACACCGTTCTGGAAGAGATCTGCGATCGCAAGTCGATTGGCAGACGCCGAAGGCGCAACATCCGCCCGGAATCGCTCAGGCTACCGGACCGGAACGGTGCAGAAGACACACTCTGGAGAGCGGCCGGCAACGGTCCACCGAAGGGGGCGGCCCTGCAGCGAGCAATCGCTGGCACGGCGCAAACTCTCAGGTTTCAGGACAGAGGGGCGGCTGGCAGGTAGACCCTGCTGGCCGCCCTTTTTTTATGCCCCGCGTATACGTAGGGGACGCATCGGGCCGGCAGACGGTCCGTCTCATGAATATGGATGCAAGGCGACAAACGATGAGTCTGAAGAAAACGCCGCTTCACGCCGCGCACCAGCGCGCCGGGGCCAAGCTGGTCGATTTCGCCGGCTGGGAGATGCCGCTGCACTACGGCTCCCAGATGGAGGAGCACAAGATGGTGCGCGCCGGGGCCGGCATGTTCGACGTCTCGCACATGCAGGTCGTCGACATCCACGGCCCGCAGGCGCAGGCCTTCCTGCGCTACCTGCTGGCCAATGACGTCGCCAAGCTGAAGACCGAGGGCCGCGCCCTGTACAGCTGCATGCTGAACGAGTCCGGCGGCGTGATCGACGACCTGATCATCTACTGGACCGGGGGCACCAGCTACCGCGCCGTGGTCAATGCCGCGACCGCCGAGGGTGATATCGCCCACATGCAGCAGGTGGCGAAGGGCTTCGACGTGAACGTCGAGCCGCGCCCGGAGTTCGCGCTGATCGCGATCCAGGGCCCGCAGGCCGTGCAGAAGACGCTGCCGCTGCTGCCGGAGGACCTGCGCAAGGCCGGCGATCTCAAGCCCTTCTCCGCCGTCTGGAACGATTCCTGGTTTGTCGCCCGAACCGGCTACACCGGCGAGGACGGCTTCGAGGTGATTCTGCCGGCGGAGCAGGCCGAAGGCTTCTGGGAGCAGTTGAAGGACGCCGGCGTGAACCCGATCGGCCTGGGCGCGCGGGACACGCTGCGCCTGGAGGCCGGCATGAACCTCTACGGCACGGACATGGACGACCAGACCAATCCGCTGACCGCGAACCTCGGCTGGACCATCGCCCTGAAGGACGCCGAGCGCGACTTCATCGGCCGCAAGGCCATCGAACAGTGGAAGGCCGAGGGTGTGCCGGAGCGCATGGTCGGGCTGGTGCTCGAGGGTCGCGGCGTGCTGCGCGGCGGCACCCGTATCGAGACCGCGGCCGGCGACGGCGTGGTGACCTCCGGCAGCTTCTCGCCGAGCCTGGGCGTGTCGGTTGCGTTTGCGCGCATCCCGGCCGCGGTGGACGCCGAGGAACTGCAGGCCGACATCCGCGGGCGCATGCTGCCGGTGCGGGTGGTCAAGCCCGTATTCGTGCGTAACGGCGAGCCACAGATCGAACTGAATCGCTAGCGATTTTATTGCCTCATGCCGCTTGCCACAGACTACACTGCGCAGGCGGGATCCAAACGAAAAAGGAAGACGTCATGAGCGAAGCACCGAAGGATCTGAAGTACACCAAGAGCCACGAGTGGGTGCGCCAGGAGGCCGACGGCAGCGTGACCATCGGCATTACCGATCACGCGCAGGAACTGCTGGGCGATCTGGTGTTCGTGGAGGCCCCGGAGGCGGGCGCCTCGGTGGAGGCCGGTTCCGCCTGCGCGACGGTCGAGTCGGTCAAAGCCGCCTCGGACGTGTACGCCCCGCTGTCTGGCGAGGTGACCGAGGCCAACGAAGAGCTGGCCGACAGCCCCGAGAAGGTCAACGAGTCGCCGTTCGACGAGGGCTGGCTGTTCAAGATGAAGCCCTCCGACGCGAGCCAGCTCGACGCCCTGATGGACGCCGACGCCTACGCGGCGCACGTCGAGGCCGAATCCTGATTCGACGTTCCCGGTGGGGCGGTTCCTGACGGAGCCGGCCTGGCTGGAGCGAGAAGGCGCCCCGGGCATCCGGCCCGGGGCCCGATCCGAACTTCGCAGTAGCGAAAGCGAGTACGACATGCCCTTTATCCCGCATACCGAAGAAGACATCCGCTCGATGCTCGACCGCATCGGCGCCGATTCCATCGAGGATCTGTTCGACGAGATCCCGAAAGAACTGCGCGCGCCGGCGCTCGAAAAGGTCCCCGAGGGACTGAACGAGATGGCGATCTCGCGTCTGATGCAGGAGCGTGCGGCGCGGGACGGCATGGCGTCCAATTTCATCGGCGCCGGGGCCTACGAGCACCATATCCCGGCGGCCGTATGGCAGATCGCCACGCGTGGCGAGTTCTACAGTGCCTACACGCCGTACCAGGCGGAGGCCAGCCAGGGCACGCTGCAGCTGATCTACGAGTACCAGACGATGATCAGCCGCCTGACCGGTATGGAGGCCTCCAACGCCTCGCTGTACGACGGCGCCTCCGCACTGGCCGAGGCCGTGCTGATGGCGGTGCGCGTGAACCGCCGCTCGAAGAGCAAGAAGATCCTCGTGCCAGGCGCGCTGCATCCGGATTATCGCCGCGTGATCCACACCCTGATCGGTAACCAGGGCATCGAGCTGGTCGAGATTCCGTTCGACGAGACCTCCGGCCAGACGCCGGTCGAGGCGCTGGCGCCGTTCGCGGACGACGACGTGACCGCGATGATCATCAGCCAGCCGAACTTCTTCGGCATCCTGGAAGATGTCGACGCGCTCACCGGCTGGGCCGAGCAGCGCGAGGTCCCGGTGATCGCTGTGGTAAACCCGGTCTCGCTGGCACTGCTGAAGCCGCCGGGTGAGTGGGGCGAGAACGGCGTCGATATCGTGGTGGGCGAGGGCCAGCCGCTGGGGGCCCCGCTGTCCTCCGGCGGGCCGTACTTCGGCTTCATGACTACGCGCAAGAAGCACATCCGGCAGATGCCGGGGCGTATCGTCGGCCGCGCCGAGGATGCCGACGGCAAGCCGGGCTACGTGCTGACACTGCAGGCCCGCGAGCAGCACATCCGCCGCTCCAAGGCCACTTCGAACATCTGCACCAACCAGGGCCTGGTGGTCACCGCCGCGACGATCCACATGTCCATGCTGGGTGACGAGGGCCTGACCCGCGTGGCCGAGGCCTGCTACGCCAACACCCACGCGCTGGTGGAGAAGCTCGCGGCCAAGGGCATCAAGCCGCGCTTTACCGGCGAGTACTTCCACGAGGTCGCCCTGGACTTCGGCGGAAACGCGGCGGACCGCGTGCAGGCGATGGCCGACGCCGGCGTGCTGGCCGGATACCAGCTGGGCCGCGACTACGCCCAGCTCGACGGCTGCGTACTGGCCTGCGCGACCGAGACCAAGACGGATGCCGATCTCGAGCAGTATGTGACGACCTGCGAGCAGGCGAAGGCCGCCTGACGCAGGCCGCACCCGACGCGCCATACACCACAAGCCTGAGGAGGCACGCCATGGCCGAAGTCAAACTGAAGGGTAATCCGATCCATACCAACGGCGACCTGCCGCACGTCGGCTCGCCGGCCCCGGATTTCAAGCTGACGACCAAGGACCTCGAGGACGTCTCGCTCGCCCACTTTGGCGACAAGCGCAAGCTGATCTCGATCGTGCCCAGTCTGGACACCCCGGTCTGTGCCGAGTCCACCAAGAAGTTCGAGGACATGGTCAAGCAGCGCCCGGATCTGGAGATCCTGGTGGTCTCCGCCGACCTGCCGTTCGCGATGGGCCGCTTCTGCGCCGCCGAGAACCTCGAGCGTGTGACCGTGCTGTCGATGATGCGCGATCGAAATTTCGCCAAGGACTACGGCGTGCTGATCCAGGACGGCCCGCTGGAGGGCATCACCGCCCGCGGCGTTGTGCTGCTGGACACCGACAATCTGGTGATGCACGCGGAGCTCGTTTCCGAGATCGGCGACGAGCCGGACTACGACGCCATCTTCAAGGGCCTGGATGACCGGGCCGATCTGAGCCCGACGCAATAAAACACGGGCCATTGGCGGCCGGGCCTCCTGGCCCGGCCGCCTCCAACGAATTCCTGAAGCGAGAAACCGCTATGAACACCACGGAAAACCATCTGATCTTCGAACGTTCGCGTGCCGGTCGCTCGGCCGTGGCGCAGGCGCCTCGTGCGCATGCCACGACTGCCATCCCCGCGAACCTGCAGCGCAAATCGGCCCCCGGCCTGCCTGCGGCCTCGGAGCTGGATGTGGTGCGTCACTACACGCGGTTGTCGCAAAAGAACTTCTCCATAGACACCGAGTTCTACCCGCTGGGCTCGTGCACGATGAAGTACAACCCGCGCGCCTGTAACAGCCTGGCCATGCTGCCCGGCTTCCTGAACCGGCACCCGCATGCCCCGGCCAGCCACAGCCAGGGCTTCCTGCACACCATGTTCGAGCTGCAGGAGATGCTGAAGGACGTGACCGGCATGAAGGCCGTTTCGCTGGCCCCGATGGCCGGCGCGCAGGGCGAGTTCACCGGCGTGGCGATGATCCGCGCCTATCACGATGCGCGCGGCGACAGCGACCGCCGCGAGATCATCGTTCCGGATGCCGCACACGGCACCAATCCGGCCACGGCGATCATGTGCGGCTACGAGGTGCGCGAGATCCCGACGGACGCCATGGGAGACGTCGACCTGGAGGCACTGAAAGAGGCCGTGGGCCCGCAGACCGCCGGGATCATGCTGACCAACCCGTCTACCGTGGGCGTGTTCGAGCGCCGCATCTCCGAGATCGCGAAGATCGTGCACGACGCCGGCGGCCTGCTGTACTACGACGGCGCCAACCTGAACGCGATCCTAGGCAAGGTGCGTCCGGGCGACATGGGCTTCGACGTGATCCACATGAACCTGCACAAGACTTTCTCCACGCCGCACGGCGGGGGTGGCCCGGGTTCCGGTGCTGTGGGCGTTGGCGAGCGCCTGCTGCCGTACATGCCGGTGCCGCACGTGGTCGAGGACGGCGAGGGCGGTTACCGTTTCGCCACAGAGACGGACTACCCCGAGACCATCGGCCGGCTGTCCGCGTTTGCCGGCAACGCCGGCGTGCTGCTGCGCGCCTATGTCTACATGCGCATGCTGGGCCGCGAGGGCATGCAGCGCGTGTCCGAGTTCGCCACGCTGAACGCCAACTACCTGGCGCGCGAACTGGAAAGCGCCGGCTTCGACCTGGCCTATCCCGAGCGCCGTGCGACGCACGAGTTCATCGTCACGCTGAAGAAGCAGGCGAAGGAACTGGGCCTGACGGCCGGCGACGTCGCCAAGCGCCTGCTGGACCACGGCTACCACGCGCCGACCACCTACTTCCCGCTGCTGGTGCCGGAGTGCCTGCTGGTCGAGCCGACCGAGACCGAGTCGAAGGAGACGCTGGACGGCTTCGTCGAGGCGATGGTTGCGATCCTGGAAGAGGCCGGTCGCGACATCGACACCATCAAGGCGTCGCCGCACAACCTGCCCAACCGCCGCTTCAACGAGGTGGCCGCGGCCAAGGCGCTGGACGTGGTGTACCAGGAGCCGAGTACGGATGAAGGCGAGCCGGCCCCGCGTACGGGAACCAGCGGTTAATCCGGTCACGTTCGGTTGTGCTGTCAGGGCCCCCGGTTTCCCGGGGGCTTTTTTTTGCGTGCTGTACTTCTCGATTCTTGCGGGGGTATACGAAAAATTCCGACCCCTGTGGTAGGGTTTAGACCGACTATAAGGATTCATTAACGGGTCCGTGGATACTCCCGCCAGGGGGAGGAAAGGCCAGGCAGGCCTTTTCGAGACGGGCAAGGACTAGGAATGACGGAGATTTGTGCGGCCCACGGCTACGCCGCGCTGTTCGAGCATGCCCCGGTTGGGCTGGCCGAGATGGACACGGAGGGGCGCATCCTGCGCGCGAACCCGCGTCTGGGGGAGATGCTGGCCTGCGACCCTGGGGATCTGGTCGGGGGATGGTTGCGCGAGCGCCTGCTCCCCGAGGATGTCGAGCCCTGCGAGGCGCGACGCCGCGGTCTGCTTGACGGTGGCTGCCCCAACTGCCAGGTCGAGGTTCGCCTGGTGGACGCCACAGGCCTTGCCCGCTGGGTCGAGATCAGTATCAGCCGTATCCCCGCGACGATTGATAGCCCGGAGGCGCTACTGGCGGCTGTTGCCGATATCGATACGCGCAAGCAGGCCGAGCAGCGCATGGACAGCCTGTTGCATGCCAGCCCCGCGGTGATCTACACCATGGATCCGCACAACCTCGGCACCATGACCTGGCTCAGCCGCAACTCGGTCTCGGTGACCGGTTGGGCCCCGGAGCAGATCAGCTCGAACCCGGACTGGCTGACAACCCACATCGCCCCGGAGGACTATGGCCGCTGCGTCAGTCAGGTGCGGCGCTGGCTGTCCGACGGGGCCCAAGGGTTCTGCCGCCTGAACTACCGCCAGCGGATGCCCAACGGCCACTGGCAGTGGCTGGAGGACCAGATCACCGCCATTCGTGATGCAACCGGTGCGGTGACCGAACTGGTGGGTGCTTTTCAGGATATCGGCGCGCGCGTCGAGACCGAGCGACACCTGGAAAAGATCGCCCGCAACCTGCCCGGCGTGATTTACCAGTACCGCCAGCACCCCGACGGGCGTGGCTGCTACCCATACGCTAGCGAGGGGATGACCGATATATTCGGGATTGCACCCGAGGAGGCGATGCGCGATGCCGAGGCGGTGTTCCGCGTGATCCACCCGGAGGACGTGGAACGCATCCGCGCGAGCATCGAAGCGTCGATGCGATCGCTGGAACCCTGGTTGCAGCGCTATCGCGTGATGAGTCCCGAACGCGGCGAGACCTGGCTGGAGGGCCACGCGAGTCCGGAGGCTCTGGACGACGGGAGTGTGCTCTGGCACGGCGTGATCCTGGACATCACGCAGCGGGTGCGCGCCGAGCATGCTCTGCACCGAAGTGAGCAGGAACTGGCCCTGGCACAAAGCATCGCGCATGTCGGCAACTGGATCAGTGATTTCCAGAAGCACGAGATTCGCTGGTCGGACGAGGTCTATCGCATCTTCGGGATGGAACGATCCCGCTGGGAGGGCACGCATGGGGCGTTCATGCAGGCGGTCCACCCGGGGGACCGTGAACGCGTACAGGCGGCGGTAGACCGAGCCCTGGCTGGTCTGGAGCAGTTCGATGTGACCCACCGCATCCTGCGGCCGGACGGTACAGAGCGCGTGGTGCGCGAGCTAGCCTCCGTGGAGCTCAGCCCCTGCGGCACGCCCGCGCGCATGGTCGGCACGGTGCAGGATATTACCGAGCAGTATCACCTCGAACAGGAGCAGCGCCTGCTGGCCGCGACCTTCGAGTCCAGCCAGGCCATCTTCATCACGGACGTTGAGGGCACCATCCAGCGTGTGAACGCAACGTTCACGCAGCTCACGGGATATACCGAAGAGGAGGCCGTGGGGGCAAATCCGCGCATCCTGAATTCCGGGCGCCAGGATCGCGACTTCTACCAGGAGATGTTCCGCACGGTGCGCGAGACGGGCCACTGGCAGGGCGAGATCTGGAATCGCCGCAAGAATGGCGAGATCTTCCCCCTGCACGAGGTCGTTACCGCGATCCACGACGATCAGGGCGAGATCGAGTACTACATCGCGATGTTCCACGACATCACGCGGCAGAAAGAACTCGAGGCCGCCCTGGAGCACCAGGCTTTCTACGACCCGCTGACCGATGCCGCCAACCGTGGCTACTTCGAGACGCTCCTGGATCAGGAGGCGCGCCGTGCGCAGCGTTACGCGCATCCCTGCTCGCTACTGCTGCTGGATATCGACCACTTCAAGCGTATCAACGATACGTTCGGCCACGAGGTGGGCGACGAGGTCCTGCGCTTCCTGGTGCATGCCCTGAAGGGTCGTCTGCGCGAGGCGGATGTACTGGGACGCTGGGGGGGCGAGGAGTTTGTGGTCCTGCTGCCCGGAACGGACGCGGAGCGTGGCCAGCATGTGGCCGAACAGCTGCGCGAGCAGGTCACTGCTACGGCATTCCCCTGTGTGGGCCTTGTGACGATTAGTCTGGGGGTTGCGGAGTGCCGCCCCGGTGAGTCGATCAGGGACTGGGTGAAGCGAGCGGACGAGGCCATGTACGTGGCCAAGAAGGGCGGGCGCAATCGGGTCGTGCGGCTGGATGATTGACTACTTCATTGGACCCCGGGCTCCGGGCAGAGTGAGCTGAATGGCGAGCACCGAAGGCGCCGACCCCATTCAATGCGAGCACATTGCAGTAGGCCTGGCCCGCCTCGACGCAGCCGGTGCCATCTGCACGGTCAATGCCCGCCTGGCTGAGTGGCTCGAGTGCTCGCCGGCTGATCTGCAGGGCAGTGCACTGGTGGACTGCATCGCGCCCGAACAGCGGCCATCGCTGGCGGACGCGTTGCAGCGTTCGGCCACATCCGAGGTGACCCTGAGCGTGGACATGCTCGCGCCGGCTGCACCGGAAGGGGCCTCGCTCTCCTGTACGTTGACGCTGGTGCCGGATGACGATGGGCGCGTCGTGACCGTTCAGCGCAGGCCCGGGGGCGATTCTGCAGCCCAGGTCTACGAGCAGACGTTTACCGCCAATACCGCACCGAAGCTGCTGATCAACCCGGCGGATGGCCGGATTGTCGATGCCAACCCCGCCGCGGTGAGCTTCTACGGCTATTCGGCCGACACCCTCAAGGGCATGTATATCCACGACATCAACACGCTGTCGGCGGAAGACGTGCGGGTCGAGATGCAACGAGCGAAGAACGAGGAACGCCGTTTCTTCCGGTTTCGCCACCGTATCCACGGCGGCGAGATTCGGGAGGTGGAGGTGTACTCCGGCCCGGTGGTCCTGGATGGAACCACGTACCTGTACTCGATTATTCACGATGTATCCGAGGCCCGGCGCTACGAGCGCGAACTCGAGTTTTATGGGGGCGTGTTCCGACGCCTTCCGGTGGGGGTCTATCGCAACACGCCCGGGCCGGAAGGCCGCTTTGTCTGGCTCAATCCGGCGATGGTGGCGCTGTTTGAGGCCGAGTCCGAGGCGCAGCTGCGCGCAACCCCGGTGCAAGACCTGTATCGCGATCCGGGCGCGCGCGAGGCATTCAGCCGCGATCTGGAGATGCACGGTCGCGTGGTCGGGCGCGAACTGGACCTGCAGACACTGCGTGGTCGGGCCTTTCGGGCGCGCGTGACCGCGTATCGCAGCCATGACGAGGACGGCGAGCCCGTGTTCGATGGCGTGATCGAGGACGTCACCGAGGTGCGCGCGGCCGAGGCTTTTCAGAACCACCTTCTGGCGAGTCTGGCGGAAGGCGTATTCGGCCTGGATCGTTACGGCCGCTACACCTTTCTCAACCCGGCCGCCTGCCGCCTGCTGGGGTTCAAGAACGAGGCCGAGGCACTCGGGCGCGATGCGCATTCGACCAACCATCACTCGTTGGTGGGCGGGGAGCCCTATCCCAAAGAAGCCTGCCCGATCCTGCGGGTCCTGGAGGCGGGCCAGTCGGATGAACCCTGGGACGACTATTTTGTGCGGACCGATGGCTCCCATTTTCCGGTGAGCGTCTTTGCGGCGCCGACGTTTGATGCGGCCGGTCGGGTCGATGGTGTGGTGGTGTCGTTCCAGGACCAGACCGCCCGGACGGAAAGGGAGGTTCAACTGACCAAGGCCACCGCCCATCTGCCCGGGGCGATCTACCAGTACCACCTGTATCCGGATGGGCGGCACGCGTTTCCGTTCGTCAGTGATGGGATACGGCGCGTGTTCGGGCTCAGCCCGGGGCTGGTTCAGGACAGCGCGGACGCGGCCTTTGCAACGGTACACGCGGATGACCTGCCTCGCATCCAGGCCAGCATCGAGGAATCGGCGCGGTCCATGGAACCCTGGCGGGTTCGCTTCCGCGTTCGCCACCCGCTGCGCGGGACGATCTGGGTCGAGGGTCGTGCGACGCCCGAGGCACGTGCCGATGGAGGCATCGTCTGGCACGGTGTGATGATCGACATTACCGAGCAGGTGGCGATGGAAGATGCCCTGCGCGAGCGGGGCCGGGAACTGGCCGCTGCGCAGCGCATCGCGCACGTGGGCAGCTGGGTCTGGGAGATCCACGAGGACCGCACCCGCTGGTCGGACGAGGTCTATCGCATCTTCGGCCTCAGGCGGGGTGAGCAGGAAGCCAACTACGTGGGGTTTCTGCATGCCGTGCATCCCGAGGACCGGCGCGATGTGGCAAAGACAGTAGGGGCAGCACTGGAAAGCGGCGATTACGATATTCATTTTCGGATCCTGCGCCCCGATGGGCAGGAACGAGTGGTCCATGCGCGCGGTACGGTCGAGGGCGATGACAACGGCAAGCCACGTCGTCTGATGGGAACTGTGCAGGACGTGACCGAGCGGCGCGCCCTGGAGGAAAACCAGCGCCGTCTGGTCGGGATCCTGGAACATACGCCCGACGTGGTCGCTATGCATGGGCCCGCTGGCGACATGCAGTACCTGAACGCCGCCGGTCGCCGCCTGTTTGGTCTGCCGCCCATGACGGGCGAACCGTGGACCCCCGAGAACGGCTGGAATACCTGGGGGCTGCCGCCCGAAACCCGCTCGGTCGAGAGTGCCGTCCAGCGGTTCCATCCACCTTGGGCGGCCGAGCGCATCGTGAACGAGGCCGCTCCGATTGCGATGCGCGACGGGGTCTGGGAAGGCGAGACGGCGATACTGGACGGACAGGGCAGGGAGATCCCGGCTTCACAGGTGATTATTGTTCGCCGCGACGACCAGGGCGAGATCCGGCAGGTGTCGACCATCCTGCGCGACCTCTCGCAGCGCAAGGCAGTAGAAGAAGCCCTGCGCGAGAGCGAGGCGCGCTTCCGCCAGCTGGCGGGCAGCGTGAACGAGGTGTTCTGGCTACAGGACGAAGACGGGATCTTGTACGTGAATCCGGCCTTCGAGCGGATCTGGGGGCAGAGCCGTGACCGCCTCTACCGCGATCCGCGTTCGATGCTGGAAGCCGTGCACCCGGAAGACCGCGAGCGCGTGGAGCGTCAGTTCCTGAACGATCCCATGAAGGGGGCTCATGTCGAGGATACCTTCCGCTTGCGCCGATCGGATGGTGCTGAACGCTGGATACATGTACACCGTTACCAGGTGCTGGACGCGGACGGCCGAGTGACCCGAGTGGCTGGGACTGCGGTGGATATCACCGACCTCAAGCAGGTGGAGCTGGAACTGCAGCGCGCCAATGCGGAGCTGAAGCGTCAGGCCTATTACGATCGCCTGACCGGTGTGGCCAACCGCCACTACTTCGAAACGTTGCTCAATCGCGAGTTGGCGCGTGCCGAGCGCTACGGGGCGCCTTTTGCCCTGGTGATGTTCGATCTCGATCACTTCAAGCGGGTCAACGACACCTTTGGCCATGCGGCGGGGGATGTCGTGCTGCAGGAGGTGACCCGCGTGATCGCGGAACGTCTGCGCGATGCCGACGTTCTCGGGCGCTGGGGCGGCGAGGAGTTCATGGTCCTGCTGCCGGGTACTCAAGAGGCGGATGCCGCGCGGGTCGCGGAGACCATGCGGGCGCGGGTGGAGGGGCATGATTTCCCGGAGGCCGGCCGGGTCACGATCAGCCTCGGTGTGGCGGCCTTCTGCCCGGGCGAGCCACGTACAGGGTTGTTGCGTCGGGTCGACGAGGCGCTTTATCGCGCCAAGGGCGAGGGCCGCAACCGTGTAGCCGTGGCCGCCTCGGCCGAAGCGATTGGATGAGCCCCGGCGTTTAACCAACCGCGTAGGGTGCGTTGAGCGCAGCGAAACGCACCGCCTTGGCTTGTCCCTCGGGCTATTCCTTACCCAGGCAGCCGGCAAAGCCGTCCGCCATGTTCTGCATCAACTCGAACCAGGCATCCGGCCCGGGCTCCAGCTCGGCACCGACCGGATCCAGCACGCCGAGCCGTGTATCGGTTCCCTCGGCCACGGTCTCGGCCAGGGCCGGACGGAATTGCGGCTCGGTGAACAGGCAGACCACGTCGCCGTCGGCGACACGCTCGCGCAATTCGCTGATGCGCCGCGGCCCCGGGCTGCGCGAGGGATCGATGCTGATCGAGCCGGCGGCGTTCAGGCCGTAGTGCTGCTCGAAGTACTGGTAGGCGTCGTGGAACACGATAAAGGCCTGGTCCCGTACCGGCTCGAGCTGTTCCGCCAGGCGTCCGTCCAGATCGTTGATCCGTTCGAGCAGGGCGTCACGGTTGGCCTCCACGATTTCGGCGCGTTCCGGGTCCCATTGCATCAGCTTGTCGGCGAGCTGTTCGGTGATCGCGCGCACCACCGCTGGCGAGAGCCAGATGTGGGCATCGTAGTCGCCGTGATGGTGATCATGGTCGTGTCCATGGGCCTCGTCGTGGTGGCCGTGATCATGGTTGTGGTCATGGCCGTTGTGGCCATGGCCGTTGTGGCTGTGATTGTCGTCGGAGTGCCCGTCGTCGTGGCTGTGGCCATGGCCGTTGTGATCGTGGTCATGGTCGCCGTGGCCGTGATCATCGTCCCCGTGGTCGTGGTGATGCTCCCAGACGCCCCCTTCGCGCGTGGGCTTCAGGTCCAGGTGGAGGTCGTCCATCAGGCTGATAATCTCGCGGTCGCCGGCACGGCGGAGCGGGCGCTCCAGAAAGGTCTCGAGATCCGGGCCGACCCAGACCACCATGTCCGCGTTCTGCAGACGGCGCGCCTCGGATGGCCGCATGGAATATCCGTGCGGCGAAGCCGTGGCGGGGACCAGCAGTTCCACGTCGAAGGCGTCCTCGCCCAGGGCGGCGACGATGCTGTGAATCGGTAGAATGGTCGCGACGATGCGCGGCTTGTCGGCGGCGGCCATGCCCGGGAGCAGGAGGCCCAGGATGGCCAGCAGGCTGACCGTCAGCGAAATCCCGAAGGGGTGGCGCGGGCGCGAGTGCATGGCAGGGTCTCCAGGGTGTCGGATCGGAATTAGAGAACGTTATAGTATATCAACATGAACAAGGGAAGCCCTGCCACCATGTCCGCACCGGAATCGGACCACAGCCCACTGCTGGACGCCCGTGATATTTCCCTGGAGCGGGGGGGCAAGCTGATTCTCGACCGGGTCTCGGTGCAGATCCCGCCGGCCGAAGTCGCGGTGGTGATTGGCCCCAACGGCGCGGGCAAGACGTCCCTGCTGCGGGTCCTGCTGGGCCTGTGGCAGCCGACGCGGGGGCAGGTGAAGCGCCGGCGCGGGCTGCGCATCGGCTACATGCCGCAGCGCCTGCAGATCGAACCGGTGCTGCCGTTGTCGGTGCGGCGGTTTCTGACGCTGCGCCAGCGCGCGCCGAGGGCCGAGCTGCTGGCGCACCTGGAAAGGGTGGGTGTCCCGCACCTGCTGGACAAGCCGGTGCAATCCCTGTCCGGGGGCGAGATGCAGCGGGTGCTGCTGGCGCGGGCGCTGCTCAACCGGCCCAATCTGCTGGTGCTGGACGAGCCGGCGCAGGGCGTGGATATCGTCGGGCAGGGCGAGGTCTTTCGCTTGATCGATGACATTCGGCGCGAGACCGGCTGCGGGGTGCTGATGGTCTCGCATGACCTGCATCTGGTCATGGCGGGGGCGGATGCCGTGATCTGCCTGAACCAGCATGTCTGCTGCACCGGCCGGCCGGAGGAGGTCTCGCGCCACCCGGAGTACCAGCGCCTGTTCCCCACCGCCGATGTGCAAGGCATCGGTATCTACAAACATGACCACAACCATGTCCACGACCTGCACGGCGAGGTGCATGATCTGGATGACAACGGAACGGGCGGGTCGCACGGCTGTGGCCACGCCCACCATCACGGACAGGGAACGCCGAAACGATGATCGAAGCCTGGCTGGATGACTTCCTGTTCCGCGCGGTGCTGGCAGGGCTGATGGTGGCGGCCGTGGCCGGGCCGCTGGGTGCCTTCGTGGTCTGGCGGCGTATGGCCTATTTCGGCGACACGATCTCGCATTCCGCCCTGCTGGGGGTGGCGCTCGGGTTCCTGCTGGGGACGAATCTCAACCTGATGGTGACCATCGTCTGTGTCGCGATCGCCGTGCTGCTGGTGATCCTGCAGCGCCGTCAGGAGCTGGCTTCCGACACCTTGTTGGGGATCCTGGCGCACAGCGCGCTGTCGCTGGGGATCGTGGCGGTCACCTTTATTGAGGGCCTGCGGGTGGACCTGATGGCCTATCTGTTCGGCGACATCCTCGCGGTGGGGACGAATGACCTGCTGGCGATTGCCATAGGCGGCGGCATTGCGCTGTTGCTGCTGGTGCTGCTCTGGCGACCGCTGCTGGCGCTGACGGTGCACGAGGAACTGGCGCGGGTCGAGGGTGTGCCGGTGCTGGCCGTGCGCTTGGGACTGATGCTGCTGATCGCGCTGGTGATCGCGGCCGCGATGCAGGTGGTCGGCGTCTTGCTGATTACGGCGTTGATGATCATTCCGGCCGCGAGTGCCCGGCGCTTCGCGTCGACGCCGGAGCAAATGGCGTTCCTGGCCGGTGTGATCGGCATGCTGGCGGTGCTCGTCGGCGTCTGGGGTTCGTTCCAGTACGACACCCCGACCGGGCCGACGATCGTCGTCGCTGCGATGCTGGGCTTCATCCTCATTCACCTGCTGCCCGCGCGTCTGCTGCCCCAGTTCGGCGGGCGCTGAGGGAAGCGCTGAGCCATCGGAGCCGTTTCGGAGGGAGGTTCGCGGCCCGCCGTCAGTCGCGGATGTAGTCCAGCGGCAGCGAGGTGCGGTCCACCACGCGGCGCAGGACGAAGCTCGAGTGCACCGAATCCACCCCCTCCAGCCGGGTCACCCGCCGCAGCAGGAAGTCCTGATAGGCGTCCATGTCCGGCACGACGACCTGCAGCATGTAGTCCGCCGATTGCCCGGTGATCAGATACAGGTGCTGCACCTCGGGGTAGCTGGCGATCGCCTCCTCGAAGCGTGCGAAGCGCTCCGGGGTGTGGCGGTCCATGCCGATGTGGATCAGCGCGGTCAGTTCCAGCCCCAGGGCGCGCCGGTCGAGCAGGGCCACGCGCCGGATCAGGATCCCGGCCTGCTCGAGTGCCCGAACGCGCCGCAGGCAGGGCGAGGGGCTCAGCCCCACGCGCTCGGCGAGGGCCTGGTTCGACAGGCTGGCGTCCTCCTGCAGGATCTCCAGGATGTGACGGTCAAAGCGGTCGAGCTTGTGCGGTTGCGGTTCCATGGTGGAATATTGCGCCAGATAGGCTATTTAAAGCAATAAACAGCCTCTTACCTCCCGCTATATGCGAAAAAAGCAAGGTTCTGTCCGCGCAAATTCGTTAGGATAATGTGCAAGTGGACCAATCGCCGCGACGGAAAGCCGCGGCCCCAGGAGAGAATCAAGATGGCCTTCGATCACACCAAGTACGCCCCGTTCCCGCCGATCGACAAGGCGGACCGCCGCTGGCCGGCGCAGCGCACGACGGTTGCGCCGCGTTTCTGCGCGGTGGACCTGCGCGACGGCAACCAGGCGCTGGTGCACCCGATGAGCGTCGAGCAGAAGATGCGCTTCTTCGAGGTGCTGGTGGATATCGGCCTGACCGAGATCGAGATCGGCTTCCCCTCCGCCTCGCAGATCGACTACGACTTCACCCGCCGTCTGATCGAGGAGGACCGGATCCCCGAGGGGGTGTACGTGCAGGTGCTGACGCAGGCGCGCGAGGATCTGATCCAGAAGACCTTCGCCGCGCTGGAGGGCGCGCCGCGCGCGGTGGTGCACGTGTACAACTCCACCAACCCGGCGCAGCGCGAGCAGGTCTTCCGCATGGACCGTGCCGGCATCCGCGGCATCGCCGAGAACGGCGCGCGCTGGGTGCGTGACTATGCGGCGAAGTATCCGCAGACGGACTGGATCTTCCAGTATTCGCCGGAGAGCTTCTCTACCACCGAGCTGGACTACGCGGTCGAGGTCGTGGATGCCGTGAACGCGATCTGGCGCCCGGACCAGGGCCAGAAGGTCGTGATCAACCTGCCGGCCACGGTCGAGTCGGCCACGCCCAACGTCTTTGCCGACCAGGTCGAGTGGTTCTGCGACCACGTGCAGTACCGCGAGCACTTCTGCGTGTCGCTGCATACGCACAATGACCGCGGTACCGGCGTGGCCGCGGCCGAGCTGGGCCTGCTGGCCGGGGCCGACCGCCTGGAGGGCACGCTGTTCGGCAACGGCGAGCGCACCGGCAACATGGACCTGGTCACCGTCGGGATGAACCTGTACTCGCAGGGGATCGACCCGACCATCGACCTGTCCGACATGGAACGGCTGATGGACGTGTACAAGGAGTGCACCGACATGCCCGTCCACCCGCGCCATCCGTGGGCCGGCGAGCTGGTCTACACCGCGTTCTCCGGCAGCCATCAGGATGCGATCCGCAAGGGGCTTGCGCACTACAAGGAACAGGGCGGCCACTGGAACGTGCCGTACCTGCCGATCGACCCGAGCGATCTGGGCCGGCGCTACGAGGAGGTCGTGCGCATCAACAGCCAGTCCGGCAAGGGCGGCGTGGCGCATGTGCTGGAGCGCGATTACGGTATCGAGGTGCCGCGCTGGCTGGCGATCGAGTTTGCCCGCATCGTGCAGAAAGATGCCGAGACCTCGCAGATCGAGGTCTCCTCGAAGCGTATCCACGAGCTGTTCGAGCAGCACTACCTGACGCCGGTCGCCGGCTGGGATCTGGTGCGCTACGAGATCGAGAAGGAAGGCCCGGTGGTGCGGCTGGACGCGACCATGGGCCCGCCCGGGCGCGAGTCGCGCCTGAAGGGCGAGGGCCACGGCGCGGTCGAGGCCCTGACCGCCGCGATGAAGGCCGACCGGGGCGTCGAGGTCAAGGTGAGCCACTTTGACGAGCACGCGATGGAGTCGGGCACCGAGGCGCGCGCCATGGCCGCGGTGGACGTGCAGGTCGACGGCGAGCGCTCCGTCGGTGTCGCGCTGGGCGAGGACACGACCGCCGCTACGCTGCAGGCCGTGCTCAATGCGACCGGCCGCCGCCTGGGCGAACGCGCCGCCGAGCCGGCCGCCGCCAGCGCCTGATCCAGCGGCCCCTGCGCGTTCGAGGACGCGTAGGGTGCGTTGAGCCTCGCGAAACGCACCGGTCGCAGGCGCGACGCGGCTGATCTCATGGGACCCGGGGGGCATATCCCCCCTGTGGGAGCGTGCTCGCACGCGAATCTCGCATGCGTCACCCTCCCCGTCGGCCGCTACTTCACCCGCTTCTCCAGCATGCTCTGCATGCGGATGAGGCGTTCCTGAAGCTTGACCGTCTCCTGCTGTAGCTCGTGGATCTCCGAGTGCAGCGCCTTGTTCTCCTCGTGCACGCTGTCATGGATCATCTGCTGCTCGATCTCGATTGCGCGATCATGCATGCGCTGCATCGCGTCCACGATGATCGCGATGAACAGGTTCAGCACGGTGAAGGTGGCGATCAGGATGAATGGCACAAAAAACGCCCAAGCCCAGGGGTAGATCTCCATCACCGGGCGTGCGATGTCTTCGGACCAGCCTTCCAGTGTCATTACCTGGAACAGGCTGTACATCGAGGCCCCGAGCGTCCCGAATTTTTGCGGGAACGAGTCGCTGAACAGCCCGGTCGCGATGATCGCGAACACGTAGAAGATCAGCACCAGCAGGCCCATGATCGACACGATCCCGGGGATGGCCCGCAGGAGCGCCTCCACGATAAAGCGCAGTTTGGGCACCATCGATACCAGGCGCAGCAGTCGTAGCACGCGCAATACCGAGAACGGTCCGGAGGCCGGGATGAGTGCGATCCCCACCACGAAGAAGTCGAAGACATTCCAGGGGTTGCGCCAGAAACTCAGGCGATAGACAAACAGCTTGGCCAGTACCTCGGCCGTAAAGATCGACAGGATGACGGCGTCTGCCGTGAGGATCACCGGGCCCATCCAGCCCATTACGGTATCGGACGTCTCCAACCCCAGCGTCACGGCGTTCAGCAGGATCAGCGCGATGATTGCGCGCTGGGTGAGACGGGCTTCGATAAAATGCTCGAGGCGCTGGCGTAGCGAGGTCGGTGCGCTCATGGCGGTTCTGGACTCTGGTGGTTCGCTGGTGGTTCGACATTTCGGCGGCGCGGCGGGCTCGCCGTGGACCAGTCCGGAAAGGCGTGCAAGAGTAGGCGAAACTCCGCTTTCCGGCAATTGGCTGGCAGCCGCGAACCCGCCCACAAAGTGGGTGTCCTGTCGGTCGAAGTGGGTGTCCCTTAGCTGCGCAGGGCAGGTGCTCGCCCACAAAGTGGGTGCCTACAAAGTGGGTGTCCTGCACATACTTGAGGGCAAGGAACCAACGGGTGGAGTCGATTGATGTGGGATGAACGGTACGCCACGGATGAGTATGTCTACGGTACTCGGCCGAACGATTTCCTGGCCGAGCAGATCTCGGGGGTTCCGCCTGGGAAAGCTCTTTGCCTGGCCGAAGGTGAGGGACGAAACGCGGTCTTTCTGGCCGAACGTGGGTTCGATGTGCTGGCGGTGGATAGTTCGTCAGTAGGTCTGGAGAAGGCCGAGCGTCTTGCGACGCAACGTCATGTCGCGATCCGGACGGAAGTCGCGGATCTGACCGACTACAGTATCCAGCCGAACCGTTGGGACCTTGTCGTCTCGATTTTCTGCCATCTGCCGCCCGATACTCGGCGTCGGCTACATCGGGAGGCGGTCGCTGGCTTGAGGCCTGGCGGGCGTTTCATTCTGGAGGGGTATACGCCGGCGCAACTGGCCCTGGGAACCGGGGGACCGCCTACCGAGGCGCTCATGATGAATCTGCCAGAGCTGCGTGATGAACTGACCGGCCTTGAGTTCATTCATGCGGTCGAGGTCGAGCGTGACGTGGTTGAAGGTGTTTTTCATACGGGCCGTGGTGCTGTCGTGCAGATTCACGCATGCAAGCCCGCCGAGCCGGGTTGATCCACCGCGGAGGCCTGGGCCTTGGGTTGGGCGCCCCGCAAAGTCCCTGTGCAACTGCTGACGCCCTTTCAGTGACGGTGACTCCGGTTTAGTGTCTATCCACATCTATGGGCAACGGCTTCCGGGGCAATGCGCCAGGCACGTCGCTGCCATGTCCGTCGCCGCACTCTCCCCTGATTCTTCAGCAGAGCTAGGTTAAGCGCATTGCCTGGTGTTCAGCCTGCAATCGAAAGATAAAACAATCGTTGCTCTGTTAGAGGAAGTACCGCTCAGTCGGCGCATAGGGCCGTTCGACGAAAAACGGGAAATACATCTAGAAATTGGCAAACGATGTGCTACTTTCAACCGCGAAGGCAGGGATGCCTTCGCTAGAGCCGCCCAGGAACGGAAGCCCGGGTGGCTCTTTCTTTTGGGGCCCACGCGAGCCCCACTAAGGCCTAACTAGCCAACAGTGCCGCGGAACAACGTGGATCGAACCGGCCGCGAGCGGCCCAAACAACCGAAATTCATCCATGCCAAGTCGACGTCCTGCGCTCGGGTTCAAGCAGCAGGGCGGGCGAACAGCACCCGCGCCATGGAGATTCCTCGGAGGTAGCGGCACTGCCGACGTTCGGCGAGGCTCACCAACTGCTCCGGTGCGCCAATGGCCGAGCCGAACGCGCGCAATAGATGGCTGGATCGCCGGATAAAGGCTTCGGCATCCATGCCCAGCTGGTCGAGCAGGCGAGGGCGGTGCGCGGGAATCGATCCTCGTTTCGTCGGATGTACGCAGCGCCCCAATGCGTCCGTCAGCTCCAGGTAATCCTCGAACGCAAATGGGATCGCCGGTTCGAACTGGCCGCTTGCATCAAACGGCATCAGTGGCGCTCGGGGAAGCGATCGCAGCTCAATTTCGGGGCGTAGCGTCCCCGGTGCACTACATGCCCCGGGACGGTGGGAAATGTTGCTGGGCGCGCACGCCGAATCATCCTCGGCCTCCGGGCGGATACGCCGTTTCAGCGAAGTGTGATCACACTCGTGCAAGGCTTCGGCCATCCCGGCACGGACCGGATTCAAGTCCACGTAGCTCATGGCCGCCAGCACGGCTGCGTCATCCAGCAGGGCCTGACTCTTGAAGCGCCCCTCCCAGAATCGTCCCTTGACGCCTTCCTCCTCGTTGGCCTGTCGTGCGATGGATTCATTCAGCACACGCATGAACCACGACAGATCTGCCAGCCGGTTCCGATACGTTTGGGCGTACTCCTCGACCCGGCGTAACTGTGCGTCGCACATCGCCTTCCGTCGCGGCGACAGATACTGTCTGACCAGTTCGGGGCCAGAGAACAGGCGCGTCCAGCGAAGCAGGACGGACTCGGTGTCCAGTGAGGCTGCGCGTTCAGGGTCCAGCCGTACCACCACATGGTAGTGATTGCTCATCACGGCATAGGCAGCCACATCGATGGCGAAGATCGCGGCCAGCTCCAGGATCCGCGTCTCGATCCATTCGCGGCGATGCTCGAAGTTGTGTCCGGACACGCGATCCTCGCCGCAGAGAAAGGCGCGCCGAACGCAGCGTGAAACGACGTGGTACCAGGGCGTGTCCTCGACGGAGACGAGGGACGAGCGGGGTTGGGTCATTGTGGACTCCTTCCATGGAATCGGACGTTTCAGAACCTAGATGCGATCAGCCGCGATAGCAAGGGCCTGTCTTGAGAAAGTGGGTGTCCTACGATGCCGCAGTTTATTCCATCCAAAAGTACCGCCTATGGCGCAAAAACGACCGTTCGGCGGCCTCTTCGGTGTGTAGCTGGAAATCCACGAGGCTCGTGCTAGATTGTGCCCTGGGGCAAGGAAGCCCCTAAAGGGTCGTCCGGGAAGGGAATCCGCGGGCGGCCCTTTTGCGTTCTGTGCCCCGGCAATATCTGGTCACAAGCCTGGAGCCCCTGGGAGCACCGCAAAGCGGTGTCGTCGTAGTCTCGGTGCCCCGCGAGCGATCGTCTCTGATCATTTCCTGAAGGAGTTGCATCCAGTAGCCATCCCGGAAAGCGCGCAGCGGTTATCCGGGGCCTGAGCGAGGGGCCGTGTAGCGGTGGGGGGAAAGTGGGTGTGCCGCAGATGCCACCGCGATGTCAGTTGGTCATACCATACCGCGGCCGGAGCCGCAGCCGGGCACTAACGACTATTAGACGTCGGGCTATGTTCCTTGAGCCAGTCCTTCAAAGCCGAGTCCATTCGCGTTTGCCAGCCCTTTCCTGTAGCGCGGAATGCCTCCACGACGTCGGGCGACAGACGGATCGTGATGCGCTCTTTAGTCACAGGTAGAGGCGGGCGACCCACGCGTCGCAGGGCTTTCGTCTCGTCTTCGGAAGGTTCCCGGGTCTCTGGGCCCGCATCGATTCCGGCCTGAATGGACGACTCTTCGTCGGCGTCGTTCAAGACGACCCGACGACCGCTACGTAGCGTTAGTGATTTGGACATAACGCACAATCTCCCGGTTGTTGGCTTTGCGCAGGCTGATGATCCGCCGCACGGATGATCGATCGGTGAATACGACGCAATACAAGCGTTCGCCCATCAAGGCGTACCCGAACGTTCGCCGTTCGCCGTAGCTTTTCCGTCGGTCTTCCATGGCCAGGAGCGTATCCCATTCGAGCCCGAGGGCATCGCCGAGTGAGACCCCGTGTTTCGCCAGGTTCGCAGCGTCCTTGTCTGCGTCAAACTCGATCCCTATCAAATTATTGTATGTGCATTAAATTGCGAGTGCATTTGGCGAGGTGGATTAGCCGCGGACCCTCGGGCTATCCCGGTCGTCTGGCAAGGCATAACACGCCACGGCGAACACACCGGCGGAAGGCTTGTGGCCCTAGGGGGAGGGGGCGGAGTGGGAGTATGGAGCCTACCGCCAGTTAGTTGTGTCGCTGGTGTCGGCGAATCGGGCTTATGACAACTGGGAGGAAAGTGGGTGTCCCACGGGTCTGTTCACGGTTTCTCCTAACAAAGTGGGTGTCCCGCAGATATCGGTGGGGAGGAAAGTGGGTGTCCCACAGATGGGTGCACCGCGAAAAAAAAAGCCCCGGCACAAGGCCGGGGCTCGGTACTAACTGGGTGTCCTTACCCGCTTTAACCCGTTACTCGCGGCACCCGCCCGGGAGACGATTTGCAGGAGTCTCGTCATCCCAAGAGCAGACCCAACCTTGAATGCGCTGGTCACCGTCGGCGAAAGTGCCGTCCGAACCCTGCGGAGTTAGAAGCATCACGCCTCCGTTCAGAGCAGAGTCCGCAGTGAAGGTGATCTCGATATCACTACTGTCAGTGAAATCTACCGACGCGACGTATCGTCCAGCGAAGTCATCGGTACCATCATGGCGGGTATCGAACGGGTACTCGTCCAAGTCTCGGCCTTCGGTTACCCACTCGCCGATATCGGTGCGCAGCCCTGCGGTCACAGAGAGCCCCTCAGACGCCTGAGCCCGCGCCGTATAATCCTGATAAGCCGGCAACGCAATCGCCGCCAAAATCCCGATGATCGCAACCACGATCATCAGTTCGATAAGCGTAAAACCCTGTTGGGTGGTTTTCTTCTGCATCTTGTTACTCCCTGGTGTGTGACGGAAGACGGAGCGCCGCCCAGCGGCATCCGTCCTAGCCGATGCAAGGCGGATGCCAACTCGTCCGATTTCATGAAAAGCCCCGTAGTCAGGCGGGTTTGGTCCGCCTGATGCTTTGAGTATGACGGGTTTGGTCACTGTGTGACAGGACGCATGTGACCATTTTTGTCATGTGAACTGACGCACGTTGTCACTTCTGGGGTCTTGCGTTCTGTTGTGTCGGGTGAGTAAGCGCTGGGTTTCTGTTGGGGGTGGAGATCCCGGCTCTTCGCTTCGCTGCGGACGGGATGACTGGGGCCGGCGTTCCGTTCGGAGATGGCCGCGGCCCCTGTGGGGCCTCGCCATGACGGGGTGGGGGCGTGGTGTTGCCCTCGCGGCTGCTAACCGATTTGTAGGGTGCGTTGAGCCGGGCGAAACGCACCATTCCCGCGGCGGGGATAATCCTGATGCGATTCGCTGCGCTCATCGGCATCCTACGGGGGCCGATGAGCGTATCCGTTGGGTGTCAGAGGCCGAGCATGGCGACGGCGACGCCGAAGTAGATCAGGATGCCGACGATGTCGATTACGGAGGTGATCAGCGGGGCGCTGGCCACGGCCGGGTCGATGCCGAAGCGGGTCAGGGCGAACGGCAGGAGCATGCCGAACAGCGAGCCGAAGACGATCACGAAGAACATGCCCAGGGCGATCGCGTTGGCGACCTCGACGGTGCCCAGCCAGTTGCCGGAGACCCAGATGGCGGCGGCGAGGGTGACACCCAGTGCGGTGGCGACCAGGACCTCCTTGCCGCCGAGGCGCCACCAGTCGCGTAGCTGTATGTCGTTCACCGCCAGTGATCGCACGACCAGTGTGGCGGCCTGGGCGCCGGCGTTGCCGCCGGAGGCGATGACCATGGGCAGGAAGAAGACCAGCGCGACCACGGCCTCGATCGCGGCCTCGTAGTAGCCGATGGCGATGCCGGCGAAGATGTTGACCGCGACCAGGATCAGCAGCCAGCCGATGCGCTTGCGGTAGAGCAGGCTCATGCTGGCGTCGCGCAGGGAGAGCACCATGTCGCCGACCGCCGCCATGCGGTGGAAGTCCTCGGTGGTCTCCGCGCGCAGCACGTCCATCACGTCGTCGACGGTGATGATGCCGAGCAGATGGCCGTTGTCGTCGACCACGGGGAGGACGTCGAGGTCGTAATGCCCGATGCGGTGGGCCGCCTCTTCGCGGTCTTCCTCGGCCGCGATGCTGACGACATCGGTGTGCATGCGTTCGCGCACGCTGGTGGTGGGGCGCGACAGCAGCAGTTCCTTCAGGCGCACCCAGCCCAGCAGTTCGCCCTCCGGCGTGGTCACGAAGATGGTGTTGAGGGTCTCCGCCAGTTCGTGGTGTTCGCGCAGGTGGTCCATTGCCTCGCCCACGGACCAGTCCGGCTGCACGGTGGCGTACTCGGGCGTCATCAGGCGCCCGGCGCTTTCTTCCGGGAAGCCGAGCAGGGTCTCCAGCGCCTCCTGGTCGTCGTCCGGCATGGTCTCGAGCAGGGATTCGGCGTGGTCGTCGTGCAGGCCTTCCAGGACCGAGGCGGCATCGTCGTAGGACAGCGCTGACATCAGCCGGCTGGCATGGTCTTCGTCGAGCGCGTGCAGCACGCGCGTCTGGTGGTCGGGCTCCAGGTGCGCGTAGACATCGGCGGTGCAGGACACGTCGAGACGCCGGAAGAAGTCCAGCATGCGGTCTTCCGGCAGGGCCTCCAGCGCGTCCGACAGGTCGGCGCCCGCATGGGCGTCGCAAAGCCCCTGGAGCGCGTCTTCCGTGGGCTGGTCCAGCGCGGTCTTGAGCGTCTGCGGCAGGGTCTGGATGTCGTCGTCGGTCGGGCTCATCGGTCAGTCCCCTACGGAGTCGCCAGGCCGAGCATCGCCACGGCCAGGGAGAAATAGATCATGATGCCGCCGAGGTCCGCGATGGCGGTGATCAGCGGCACGCTGGCGGTGGCCGGGTCCAGCTTCAGGCGGCTGAGGATGAACGGCAGCAGCATGCCCACCATGCTGGCGAACGCGACGATCAGCGTCATCGCGATCGCCACCAGCAGGGCGATATCGGCCCCGCCGCGCCACAGGCCGAGGAGCGATACCGCCAGGCCCATGGTCACGCCGATCCCGACGGCCACGCCGAGCTCCTTGCCCCACAACCGCAGCCAGTCCTTGGACGTGACCTCGCCGGTGG
Organism: Thioalkalivibrio sp. ALJ12; assembly: GCF_000378305.1. Taxonomy (NCBI): domain Bacteria; kingdom Pseudomonadati; phylum Pseudomonadota; class Gammaproteobacteria; order Chromatiales; family Ectothiorhodospiraceae; genus Thioalkalivibrio; species Thioalkalivibrio sp. ALJ12. The sequence continues at coordinate 52,513 of NZ_KB899540.1, read as the reverse complement.
CCAGGGCGCGCACCATCAGCGTGGCGCTCTGGGCACCCGCGTTGCCGCCGGAGTCGATAATCAGCGGCAGGAAGAACACCAGCACCACCAACGCCTCAATGGCCTCCTCGTACTGCGAGATCATCAGCGCGCCGATGGTGTTGAACGCGACCAGACCGATCAGCCAGCCCACGCGCTTGCGGTACAAAAGGAACGGGCTCGCATCCTGTGGCGAAAGCGGGAGGGTCCCGACCGCCCCGATCTTGTGGAAGTCCTCGGTGGACTCCGCCTCCAGCACGTCCATCACGTCGTCGACCGTGATCACCCCCAGTAGCTCGCCATTCTCCCCGACCACTGGGAGGGTCTCGAGGTCGTAGTGCTGGATCTTGCGGGCGGCCTCCACGGCCGACTCGGATACCCCGATGGTGATCGGATCGGATTCGCCCAGCAGTTCGCGCACCGGGCTGTCTGCCGAGGCGCGCAGGAAGTGCCGGATCGGCACTGCGGCGAGCAGTACGCGGTCCTGATCGACCACGAAGATCACGTTGTTCGAGTGTTCGTCCGCGTTGCGGCGGATGAAGGCCAGCGCGCGCTTGAGCGTCCAGTCGGGGTCTACCGCGACGACGTCCGGGGACATCACGCGACCGGCGGAGTCCTCCGGGTAGTTGAGCTGCTTGAGGGCGCGGCGGATGGCGCGAAACGGCAGCAACCGCAGGTAGCTACGCAGAGTCTCCGGATCCAGGGTCTGGAGCAGGCCGGTGAGGTCGTCGGCCTCCATCTCGGAGAGGATGAAGCGGGCGTCGTCCTTCGGCGAGGCCTCGAGCAGCCGGATCTGGTGCGGGGTGTCGAGGTAGGAGAAGACATCCGCCTTGCGCCCGGGCTCCAGCAGGTTGAACACCGCGCACAGGTCGTCGTCGTTCAGCTCCATCAGCGCATGCGCGATGTCCTGCACACGCGTGTAGTCGAGCAGTTCCTGGATGCCGTCGCGGTCGTCCAGACGCAGCAGCTCCTTCAGCTCGATGATGGATTGTTCCAGATGCAAATCCATGCCCTACTCCCGGCTGTCATCCGCGGGCCAGGGGGCTGAATACACAGCCTCACAAGGCGCCGCATGGATGAGGTGTCTTGGTCCGGTCGGGATCGGGCTGGGGCCCGGCCGCTCCCGGCACTCTAGTACTTAGAGGCCCAGCGGGAAGCGTCCGGTTCGGGAAGGAGGCGCTTACCGCGAGGCGCAGATAGATCGACTGCGTGATCGGCGTTTCAAGGCGCGTTCCCGTGTGTGGAGATGCGACTTATTCTAACGGATGTCGGGCCGCAATCAACCGCTTGGGGGCTGTTTTGAAACATTCCTCTCCCGTCAGGGGTCTGTGCAGACACCATGAACGGCCGTGGTTACGGTGGTGTGAACGCCCCTTGAGTGGGAAGTGCGGTGGCTCTTCCGGCAACCAGTGGTAATCGACAAGGAAAACCCGATGCAGGATCAGACGATGCATCCCCAGCGACCGCTCGGCAGCCCGGTGCTCGCCATGAGTGGAGTGGCCTTCGGCTACCCCGGCGAGGGTCGCGTGCTGCATGACGTGGAGCTGGCGCTGGCACCCGGCGAGCGCGTGGCGATCGTCGGCGAGAGTGGCTCCGGCAAATCCACGCTGTTGCACCTGGCGGCCGGGCTGGAGCCGGCCGACACCGGCACGGTGGAACTGGCCGGTCAGGCGCTGGCGGGGCTGGACGAGGCGGCGCGTACGCGGCTGCGCCGAGCGCAGGTTGGGATCGTGTTTCAGTCGTTTCATCTGATCCCGACGCTCACGGCGCTGGAGAACGTGATGCTGCCGCTGGAGCTGGCGACGGATCTGGATGCCGCGCAGCGCCGTGAGCGGGCTGCGGCGCAGCTGGCAGCCGTGGGGCTCGCGGACAAGGGCGGGCGCGAACCGGAGCAGCTATCCGGCGGCGAGCAGCAGCGCGTGGCGATCGCACGGGCGCTGGTGCACCGGCCGGCGCTGATCCTGGCCGACGAGCCGACCGGCAACCTCGACTCGCGCACCGGAGAGGCGGTGTTCGGCCTGCTGCTGGAACAGGTGCGTGCGACCGGCTGCGCGCTGTTGCTGGTTACGCATAGCGATGACCTGGCCGGGCGTCTGGACCGGGTGCTGCGCATGCAGGACGGCCACCTGCAGGATCTCGCCGCGGAAGCCTCGGCGACGTGAGCTCGCTGCTGGTAAAGGCCTGGCTGCGCGACTGGCGCAGGCGCCCGCTGCAGCGGCTGCTGACGCTGGTGGGCGTGGTGATCGCCGTGGCCGTGGTGCTGGCGGTGGATCTGGCCAACCAGTCGGCGCAGCGCGCGTTCGACCGTTCGATGGACGAGGTGGCGGGCACGGCCACGCACCAGATTCTGGGGCCGGCCCGGGGTTTCGACGAGACACATTACCGTGATCTGCGGCTGGCCGGCTGGCGCGATACCGCGCCGATCGTGGAGGGACCCGCGCGGCTGCCGGACGGGCGCACGATCTATGTGCTGGGCGTCGATCCGCTGGCCGAGGGCCCGTTCCGCGGGGCGGCCTCGGATATCGGGGATGCCCCGGTGCAGCGGCTGGTGACCGAGCCGGGCACGATCCTGCCGCCGAGTGGCTGGTGGGTGGGCTCCGGGATGGCGCATGAGGACCGCCTGGCGCTCGAGACCGCCGCCGGGCGCTTCGAGGTCACGCTGCTCGAACGCGAGGCGGAGCGTGACGAACCGGCGGCCGAGTCAGACGACGAGGGTGGCTCGCTGTGGGTCACGGATATCGCCACCGCACAGACGTTGCTCGGCCGGCCGGGACGGCTCGATCGTGTCGACGTACGCCTCGATGATGCCGACATCGGCGCCTTCGCGGAGCGATTGCCGAATGGTCTGGAACTCGTGCCAGTGGCGGCGCGCGACCAGGCCTCGCGCGAGCTGGCGCAGGCCTTCCGCATCAACCTGACGGCGATGAGCCTGCTGGCGCTGCTGATTGCAGCCTTCCTGATCTACAACACCCAGACCTTTGCGGTGCTGCGCCGACGCGAGGTGCTGGCGAGCCTGCGCCTGGTGGGGGCCGGTCGGCGGGCGCTGTTCGGCGTGGTGATGCTGGAGGCCTTGCTGGTCGGTGTGATCGGCACGCTGCTGGGGGTGCTGGTCGGGATCGGTCTGGCGCAGGTGCTGGTCGGCCAGGTCGCGCAGACGGTGACGGATCATTTCTTTGTGGTGGCGGTGACTGAGGTGACGCCGCGCCCGCTGGCGCTGCTGGCGGTGATCGCTTTGGGGGTGGGGCTGTCGCTGCTGGCGGCGCTGGCCCCGGCCTGGGAGGCGGCACGGGCGGCCAGCCCTGGCAGCTTTGGGCGCGGGCGGCTGGAGCGCTGGGCACGGCGCGGCCTGCGCGGCCTGGCCTTGGCGGCGGTCGTGCTGCTGGCGGCGGGTGGCGTGATGCTGCTGCTCGGGACCGGGGGGCTGGTGGGCAGCTTCGTCGCGCTGTTCCTGCTGATCACTGGCTTTGTGCTGCTGCTCCCGCTGGTGCTGGCCGGGGTCCTGCGCGGTCTGGCGCGGCTGGGTCGCGGGCAGACGCTCCCGCGCATCGGGGTGCGCAGTCTGGAGCGGAGCCTGTCGCGCAGCGCGCCGGCGACCTCCGCGCTGACGCTGGCCCTGGCGGCCGCGATCAGCGTGTCGGTAATGGTCGGGAGCTTTCGCGACAGCGTGGAGCAGTGGCTGGGGCAGGCGCTTACCTCGGATGTGTACGTGGTGCCGGTGGCGCCGGCCGCGGCGCGCAGTGGGGCGCGCCTCCCCGCGGACTGGGGGGAGACGCTCGCCCGGATCGCGGAGGCGGAGTCGGTCAGCACCGGCTCCAGCCAGGACACACCGAGTGACGTCGGGATGATCGATCTCTACGTGGTCGAGCCGCACCCGGTCTGGCTGGAGTACCTGCCGCTGCTGGAGGCCGAGGCCACGGGCGAAGCACTCGACCGGCGCCTGCGCGAGACCGATGCGGTACTGGTCACCGAGCCCTTTGCGGCCCATCACGACGTGGGTGTGGGCGACCGGCTGGAGATCCGCGTGGAGGGCGGACGGCGGATGTTCCAGGTGGCGGGCGTGTATCGCGACTACGGCAGTCCGCAGGGCACGGTGCTGATGCTGGGTGAGCGGTTCTACGCGGGCACGCCCGGCGCCGAGGAGGTGGGTTCGTTTGGGCTGCGCCTGCCCGAGGGCGCGGATGCCGACGCGGTGATCGAGCGCCTGGAGACTTGGCTGGCCGAGCGCGAGATGGCGGCCATGGTCACGCGCCCCGGCGATATCGAGCAGGAGTCGATGGCGATCTTCGACCGTACCTTTGCGATCACGCATCTGCTGCGGGTGATCACGCTGCTGGTCGCGTTCATCGCGATCCTCGGGGCGCTGATGGCCCTGCAGATGGAACGCGCGCGTGAATTCGCCACGCTGCGCAGCCTTGGCCTTCTGCCCGGCGGGGTGCGCGGACTGGTGGTGTTTCAGGGCGCGGTGCTGGGCGCCTTCGCAGCGCTGGCCGCGATCCCGTTGGGGCTGGGCATGGGCTGGCTGCTGATCGAGGTGATCAACCGCGAGGCCTTCGGCTGGGGCATGGACCTGCGCTGGGCAGGCCGCGAGATTGCCGAGACCGTCGCCCTGGGCGTGGGGGCCGCGCTGCTGGCGGCGCTGATCCCGGCCTGGCGCATGGCACGCATGCGGCTGGTGCCCGCTTTGCGGGAGGTGCCGTGATGACCTGGTTGAAGGCTGTGGGAGCGGGCATTGTGGGAGCGGGCTTGCCCGCGAAGCCCCTGCCTGCGTCAGGCCCTGGCAAGGTCCTTTCGCGGGCAAGCCCGCTCCCACAGGCACTCTTATGCCAGGTCCTGCGCCTGTTGGTGCTGGTTGGGCTCGTGGTATTGCTGGCGGCCTGTGGCGGGTCGGAGCCGCCGGATGCGCGCGAGGCCGAGGTGTCGGGGCTGCGGGTGGGCGAGGCCCTGGGCGGGGAGGAGACGGAGGGGTTCCGGCGTGCGGATGCGCCGCGGGTGTTCGAGTTTCCGCGTGATCACGGGCCGCACCCGGGGTTTCGTAACGAGTGGTGGTATGTGACCGGCAATCTCGACGGGCCGGAGGGCGAGCGGCTGGGCTTTCACATCACCTTCTTCCGCGTCGGGCTGGCGCCGGAGCTGGCGGGGGACGCCCGCTGGCACGATTCGGCCTGGGCCAGCCCGGATATCTGGATGGCGCATACGGCGGTGGTCGACCGCGAGGCCGGGTACCACGCCTCCGAGGAGCGCTTCGTGCGCGACGGGGCGGGGCTGGCGGGTGCGTCCGATCCGGTCGGTCGGGTGTGGGCCGAGGACTGGCAGCTCGCGGATCTGGACCGGAATCGCTGGACGCTGGACTTCAGCGTGGACGACTACCGGCTGGCGCTGGAACTGGAGCCCCTGCGCGGCCCGGTGCTCCAGGGCGAGGCGGGGCTCAGCCAGAAGGGCCCGGAGCCGGGCAATGCCTCCTATTACTACTCCATGCCCCGCATCGCGGTGAGCGGGGAGGTGGAGCGCGCGGAGCATGGGCCGCTGACAGTGACCGGTCAGGCCTGGATGGACCGCGAGTGGAGCACCAGTGCGCTGTCCGAGGATCAGGTGGGCTGGGACTGGTTCGCGCTGCAGTTCGACGACGGGCTGGACGTGATGTACTACCAGCTGCGCAAGGAGGACGGGGAGCCGCACCCGCTGTCCAAGGGCCGCTGGATGCCGGCAGATGCCGACGACCGATTGCTGGAACCCGACCAGGTCGAACTGGAGCCCCGGCGCTGGGCCACGCAGCCCTCCGGCAACCGCTACCCGGTGGAATGGGCGATGCGCATCGCGCCGCCGGACGGCTCGGGCCCACGCGAATTCACCGTGCGCGCCATCCGCGATGAACAGGAGATGGATACCGTAATCCGCTATTGGGAAGGCGCGGTGGACATCCTGGATAGCGAGGGCCAACCCGTTGGGCGCGGCTTCGTGGAACTGACCGGCTACGACGACGAGTAGGCGGGGGCTTGGGCGGCACATCCTGCGTTGATGCGTTTCGCGGGGCTCAACGCATCCTACGAAGGGGAGGGGATAGCTGTAGGATCTGATGAGCGAAGCGAATCGCATCATTCCGCAACAACGTTGAAGACCATGAACCCAGGGAAGGGGGCTATGGATGACGGACTATCGCCGCGTATACGTGCCCGGCGGCACGTATTTTTTTACCGTGAACGCCGCCTGGCGTCGCAACACCACCCTGCTGACCGATCATATTGATGCCCTGAGGGACGCATTTCGCGAGGTACGGCGACGGCACCCGTTCGTCATAGACGCAATGGTGGTGCTGCCCGAGCACCTGCACTGCATCTGGCGGTTGCCGGAGGGCGATACCGATTTCAGTCGGAGATGGCGACTGATCAAGGCACGCTTTTCGCGTTCGATTGCGCCGATCGAAACCCGAACATACAGCCGGGCTCGGCGAGGCGAGCGCGGCATCTGGCAGCGCCGGTTCTGGGAACGTTGCATACGTGACGAGCGGGATTGGGCGCGGCATGTCGATTACATCCATTACAACCCGGTCAGGCACGGCTGGGTTCGGGCCGTGGCGGATTGGCCATATTCCAGCTTCCACCGGTTCGTGCGGGCCGGGGTGTATCCGGCGGACTGGGGCGGGGTGCCCGAGATGGAGAATTGGCCTTTGGGGGAGAGGGATTGGAGATTCAGGGATTGATGCGATTCGCTTTGCTCATCGCATCCTACGAGGCTACCCCTGCCGCCCCTCGTAGGATGCGTTGAGCCCCGCGAAACGCATCGTTGATAAACGCAGGGTGGCCCATATGGGCCACCCTTCTTTTGGCTACCAGTCCAGTGGGTCGCTGGCGTGGTCGAGGTCGAAGTCGTCCTGCAGGTGGGCGCGCAGGGCGCGTTCTTCCATCATGCGTTCGAGGGCACGGCGGGCGGCGTGTTTGCTCGGGCCGCGGTCGTTGACGAGCGGGTTCTCGAACAGGCCGGTGAGGTCTTCGGTGCTGTCGAAACCGGTATCGAGATTGAGGTCCATGCGGGGTCTCCAGGTATGCCGGCCGGGCCACCCCGGTACTGCGGCATCAGGAAAGCCTTATATAGCGACGGCGGCCGCGCGCAAGCAGAAAATTCTTATGCCTTGTCGCGTTTCCTTATTGTCCACAGTCGGAGCATGACAGCGGCAAAAGTGCCAGGGTTTTCGAACTTGGCGACGGGTTACCGGTCCATCCCGAAGGAGACACTTGGACAGGCACCTGCGGTGCCGCCCTGCAGGGAATGGACTGGCGGTCCGGTTGGTCCCGAATGGTCGAGATGCGAGGTTGTTCATGCTGATTCGTACGCGGCGGCGTTCCGATCCCGCCCGCAGCGAAATTACCCCGAAGGCAATCTACCAGCGACGGCGGGAATTCCTGCGCGCGGGTGTAGGGCTGGGTGCCGGTCTGGCCCTGGGCGGGCTGGGCATGGCGGTCCCGGCGACGGCTGCTTTGCGCGGCTTTGAGCTTGATTTCGAGCCCAGTGATTACTCCACCGACGAGTTGAAGACGCCGTACGAGGAGATCACCAGCTACAACAACTTCTTCGAGATGGGGCCGGGCAAGGGCGATCCCAAGACCTATGCCGACCAGCTGAAGACGGATCCCTGGACCATCAAGGTGGATGGGCTGTGCGACAACCCGGGTGAGTACGCGGTGGAGGACTTCATCAGTCCCTGGTCGCTGGAGGAGCGGATCTACCGCATGCGTTGTGTCGAGGGCTGGTCGATGGTGATCCCGTGGATCGGCTTCGAGCTGAACCGCATCATCGACAAGGCCGAGCCCCGGGGCGATGCCCGCTATGTGGCCTTCGAGAGTATTTACGACCCGGACAACCTGCGCGGCCAGCGCCGACGCCGCGGCAGTGGCGGGCTGCAGTGGCCTTATACCGAGGGCCTGCGCATGGACGAGGCGATGCACCCGCTGACGATCCTCGCCGTAGGGCTGTACGACGAGGTGCTGCCGAACCAGAACGGGGCGCCGATCCGTCTGGTCGTGCCCTGGAAGTATGGTTTCAAGAGCATCAAGTCCATCAAACACATCCGCTTCGTCGAGGACGAGCCGCCGACCCTGTGGAATCAGGCGCAGCCCGATGAATACGGCTTCTACAGCAACGTGAACCCGGACGTGGATCACCCGCGCTGGTCGCAGCGCACCGAGCGGCGCATTGGCGAGTTTCGCCGTCGGCGCACGGAGATGTTCAACGGGTATGGGGATGAAGTCGCCTCGATGTACGAGGGGATGGACCTGACCGAGTATTTCTGACGGGTTCGGCGTGGCGACGACTCAACGCCGCAGAGGGCAGCCCCCGCGAGGCGTCTGGACGGGCGTGCTGCTGCTCTCGCTCGTGCCCGCGGTCTGGATTGGCCTGCGCGCGCTCGGATGGTTCGGCGGGCTGGGGGCGAACCCCATCGAGAAGCTGCTGGAGCTCTCCGGCACCCACGCGATGATCGCGCTGCTGATCGCGCTGGCCGTGACCCCGCTGCGGCAGATGACGGGGCTGGCCTGGATTACCCGGTTGCGCCGGATGCTGGGGCTGGTGGCGTTCGGCTATGTCACCGCGCATGCCCTGACCTGGCTGGGGCTGGACCTGTTCTTCGACTGGGAGCTGGTGCTCTACGACCTGACCGAGCGGCCGTTCGTGATGGTCGGCTTTGCCGCCTGGGTGATCCTGCTCGCCCTGGCGGTAACCTCCACCGACGGGGCACAGCGCTGGCTCCGCAAGAAATGGGTCTGGCTGCACCGCGGGGTGTACGTGGCCGGGGTGCTGGCGATCCTGCATTTTCTCTGGCTGGCGCGGGCGGACTATGGCGAGGTCGCGCTGTACGCCGCGATCCTGGCCTTCCTGCTCGGCTGGCGGGCGGTCCATTCCTGGATCTCGGCGCGAACGGTGCGGGCACGCAGGGCCGCCACCGCTTCCTGAAGCCCCGTCCATAAGCGTCTCCCCAGGCGCGCCGCGATGCTACACTACGCAGGATTTGCGGGCCGCGTGTCCGCCCCATTCCGACCGGAACCACATCATGCACGAGATCGAGACCCTGGAAGGCGAGTTCACGGATGCCGCCAACCATCGCTACGGCCTGCTGCTGGCGCGCTTCAACAGCCTGATCGTCGAGCGCCTGCTGGAAGGCGCGGTCGACACCCTGAAGCGCCACGGCGTGGCGGAGAAGAACCTGACCATCGCACGCGTGCCCGGCGCCTACGAGCTGCCGCTGGCGGCGCAGGCGATGGCGCGCTCCGGCCGTTATGACGCGGTGATCGCGCTGGGCTGCGTGATCCGGGGCTCGACCCCGCACTTTGACTATGTCGCGGGCGAGGCCGCCAAGGGCCTGGCCCAGGTGCAGATGGCCGAGGACCTGCCGATCAGCTTTGGCGTGCTGACGACCGACTCCATCGAGCAGGCCATCGAACGCGCCGGCACCAAGGCCGGCAACAAGGGCGCGGATGCCGCAATGGGCGCGATCGAGATGGTCAGCCTGATGCGCAAGCTGCGCGCCGACTCCTAAGGGAAACACTGATCCATGTACACACTCGCGTTGACACCCCAGGTTTTCCGAGATAAGGCGCGTCGTGCAGCGGGTAGTGGTTCTACCCGCAAGCGGCGCAACGCAAGATCGGGGAACCTGGGGTGCCAACCCCGAAGGGGCTCGGCCGCTTTTGCGCGCGCACGGCGTTGCGGTTCCCTTGTGCAGAATGACTGCACGGCAGTCACCGCGCCTTGTTCGCACGCAAAAGCGACTCGAGCGCGAGCGTGTCCATGGATCAGTGTTTCCCTAAGCGAGTGGGTGCCGTACACGCCGTGAGTGAATCCCATAACCCTTCGCAGCCCGCAGGCAAGAACCCGCGCCAGGGCGGGCGGGGCAAACGCCCGCACAGTACGCCCGAGCAGCGTGCCCGCCACGCACGCTCGGTTGCGCGCCGCCGTGCCATGCAGGCCCTGTATTCCTGGCAGATGACGGCGGCCGAGCCCAAGGACATCCTGGCCGAGTTTCGCGACGACGAGGAACACGCCAAGGCCGACGCCGAATACTTCCGCGAGATCCTGATCGGTGTGACACGCAACCGCGAGGCCCTGGATGCCCGTATGGAGCCGTACCTGGGCCGTCCGCTGGATCAGCTCGACCCGGTCGAGCGGGCCCTGCTGTGGCTCGGCCAGTGGGAGCTCGCCGAGCGCATCGATGTGCCCTATCGCGTAGTGATCAACGAGGCGGTGGACCTGGCCAAGCGTTTCGGCGCCGAGCAGTCGCACCGCTACATCAACGGGGTGCTGGATCGGCTCTCTGCCGACCTGCGCGGCCCCGAGCGTTCCGTTCAACGCTGATTCCGATGGGCCGCCTCTCGCCATGACCGGTCCCGACTCCGAATTCGATCTGATCCGGCGCTACTTTGCCGAACCTGCCGGGACCAGCCCGGACGTGCGCCTGGGCATTGGCGATGACGCCGCGCTGCTTGGGGTGCAGGCCGGCCACGAGCTGGTCGTCAGCGTGGATACGATGGTCGAGGGGACGCACTACTTCCCCGACCACCCGCCGGCCAGCCTGGGGCACAAGGCCCTGGCCGCCAACCTGAGCGATCTTGCTGCGATGGGGGCCGATCCGCTTGGGGCGGTCCTGTCCCTGACCCTGCCTTCCGTCGACCATGACTGGCTGGCGGCCTTCAGCCGCGGCTTTCTGGCATTGGCCGAACAGGCCTCGGTTCCGCTGGTCGGTGGCGATACGACGCGTGGCCCCGGGGCAATCAGCGTGACTGTGCTGGGTCAGGTCCCGGCCGGGCAGGCCCTGCGGCGCGCCGGTGCCCGCCCCGGTGACCGCCTGGTAGTCAGCGGCGCACTGGGCGGGGCGGCCGCGGGCCTCGCCTTTGAGAAGCAGCGCCGGGCGCAGGGCCGGCCACCGGACGAGGAGTCCCCGGACTGCGCCCGCCTGTTCTGGCCGAGTGCGCGCCTGGCACTGGGGCGTGGCTTGCGCAATCGGGCGCGCGCCGTCATCGATATCTCGGACGGGCTGTTGGCGGACCTCGGCCATCTGGCCGCGGCATGCGGCTGCGGTGCCCGGGTCGACTGGTCGCAGCTGCCGGTCGATCCGTTGCTGGAAGGGCAGCCCGAGGAAATGGTTCGCGATTGTGTGCTCGCCGGTGGCGAGGACTACGAACTGCTGTTTGCCTTGCCGCCCACCGAGCCGCTGGAGCTGCTGAGCCTGAGCGTGCGCACCTCGCTGACCGTGATCGGCGAGTTCACCAGCGGCAGCGATATCGAGGTGGTGGACGCCCATGGCGCGCGGCTGGACGTCGCGCGCCGGGGCCACGATCATTTCGCGGGCTAGCCAGAAACACAAAAACAAAAGAACAAAGCCAAGGGACGTCATGGCCAGGAAGAAGACCGGCGCCGGTGCGGCGCCCGCCCAAAGCGCAAAGCCGAAGATGCCGTCGGCGAAGACGGTGTTCACTGATCCGATCCACCTGCTGGCCTTCGGGTTCGGGAGTGGGCTGTCGCGCTGGGCACCGGGGACCACCGGATCGCTCGGGGCGCTGGTGCTCTACTTCGCGATCATGAACTTCCCGGAGTGGGCTTATCTGGCCGTCACCGTGCTCGTGGTGATGGCCGGGTTCCACATCTGCGGGGAGAGCGCACGCCGTCTGGGCGTGCACGACCATCCCGGGATCGTCTGGGACGAATGGGCGGGCATGCTGATTACCCTGGCGTTCGCACCTGCGGGGCTCGTCTGGATCGTGATCGGCTTCCTGCTGTTCCGGCTGTTCGACATCCTCAAGCCGTGGCCGGCCAACTACTTTGACGCCAAGTGGAAGGACGGGCACGGGATCATGATGGATGACGTGGTCGCGGGGCTCTACGCCGGGTTTGCGCTGGTGATTCTCGCGGCGCTGTTCCAGCAGTTCTTCGTGCAGTAGCCGGCTTTCGGTTGTTAAAGCCCTTTGATGGGATTCGCGTTGCTCATCCCATCCTACGAGGTCGGTGGTGCGCTGTAGGATGGGATGAGCCAAGCGAATCCCATCAGCCCTGACGCCGGGTAAAGAGAGGCAATTCGTGGCGCCGCGCATTGGCCGCGATGAAGGTCCCGCGGCCCCCCTGTTCCGTGTCCAGACCGGCGCGTTCGGTCGACGCCTCGCCCAGAATCGTGGCAAGAAACACCTCCAGCTCGCGGCCGTCCACGCGTAGCTCTCCATAGGGTCCGCCATCGGTGGCCGGATACCAGAAAAGACGCGGCTGCCAGTTGCAGCCCTGGATCTTCGGATGCTCGTAGAGCGCGATCAGGCGCTGTTCGAGGGTGTCGCTCATGGGAACCTCTGGCGGGTCAGGGGGACGAAAAACGTACACCACCCCATTTCGGCTATTGCCCGTGGTGCCGGAAAAGGCGCTACTGTAGTGCAAACCGTTCCCCGCGTCAGAGGACCCGACGTATGGCGATTGACTGGAAGCAATACGACCCCAAGCCCTTCTTTGATGAACTGATTGCCAAGCCTGGCAAGCCGCGCAAGCCGGCGAAACCCCTGACCGATTACCTCAGCAGCCTGGACGACGCCGAGATCCAGAGCCGCAAGGCCGCGGCCGACAGCGCGATCCTGGAAATGGGTATCAGCTTCACGGTCTACACCGAAGGCGAGAACATCGACCGCGCCTGGCCGTTCGACATCATCCCGCGGGTGATCACCAAAGCCGAATGGGAGCGGGTGTCGGAGGGGCTGGAGCAGCGCCTGACGGCGCTCAACATGTTCATCAACGATATCTACAACAAGCAGCAGATCTTCAAAGACAAGATCATCCCGCGCTACGTACTGAAACAGTCGAAGAACTTCCGCGAGCAGTGCGTGGGGATCACCCCACCGCACGGCGTCTGGGCGCACATCTGCGGCACCGACCTGGTACGCGACGGCAAGGGCGACTTCTACGTGCTGGAGGACAACCTGCGTGTGCCCTCTGGCGTCTCCTACATGCTGGAAAATCGGCAGGTGACCAAGCGCGTGTTCCCGGAGCTGTTCGAGAACTCGAGCATCCTCCCGGTGGACGAGTACCCGACCCAGCTGTTCGACATGCTGGCCTCGATCTCGCCCCGCCCACAGGACTACCCGGAGATCGCGGTACTGACCCCGGGGATCTACAACTCGGCCTATTTCGAGCACTCGTTCCTGGCCCAGCGCATGGGGGCCGAACTGGTCGAGGGCGCGGACCTGGTGGTCGGTGATGACGACTGCGTGTACATGCGCACCATCGACGGTCTGGAACGGGTGGACGTGATCTACCGCCGGATCGACGACGAGTTCATCGATCCGGAGGTGTTCAATCCGGACTCGATGCTCGGCGTGCCCGGCCTGATGCGCGCCTGGCGCAAGGGCAATGTCGGGCTCGCCAATGCCCCCGGGGCCGGGGTCGCCGACGACAAGGTGATGTACGCCTTTGTACCCGAGGTGATCCGCTACTACCTCGACGAGGAGCCGATCCTGCCCAATGTGCCGACCTACCTGTGCGTGGACGACAAGGACCGCGAGTACGTGCTCGATCACCTGGACGAGCTGGTGGTGAAGCCGGCCAACGAGTCCGGGGGCTACGGGATGCTGGTCGGCCCGCACGCCACCAAGAAGCAGCGCGCGGAGTTCGCCCAGCTGATCCAGAAGGACCCGCGCAACTACATCGCGCAGCCAACCCTGGACCTGTCCGTCGCGCCGACGCTGTGCGGCGACGATATTGAACCGCGCCACCTGGATCTGCGGCCGTTCATCCTGCAGGGCGTGCGCACGGACGTGACCGCGGGCGGGCTAACCCGCGTGGCGATGCGCAAGGGCTCATTGGTGGTGAATTCCTCGCAGGGCGGGGGCAGTAAAGACACCTGGATCGTGGACGAGGAGAACTAAGATGCTCTCGAGAGTCGCGGAACGCGTGTACTGGATGGCGCGTTATGTCGAGCGGGCGGAGAACACCGCGCGCATGGTCACGGCCTTCCATCTGCTGGCGCTGGACATGCCGAAGTCGGTACAGCTCTCCTGGAAGGGCCTGGTCGAGGTGACCGGGAACGACGAGCTGTTCGACAACCACTACCAGCGCGAGGACGAGCGCAATTGCGTGAAGTTCCTGCTGGCCGATGCCGACAACCCCAGCTCGGTGCTCAACTCCCTGCGCTCGGCGCGCGAGAACGTGCGGACCACCCGGGACCTGGTGCCATCCGAGGCCTGGGAGGTGATGAACGAGCTCTACCTGTTTGCGCGTGACGAGATCGACCAGGGCATCGGCAAGCGCGGTCGCTTCGAATTCCTGTCGAGCATCGTTCAGCGCTGCCAGACCCTGACCGGGCTGCTGGCGGGGACGATGAGTCACGATGCCGCCTATGACTTCATCCGCCTCGGGCGCAATCTGGAACGCGCGGACATGGGCACGCGTCAGGTGGATGTCGGCGCGCTGAAGCTCCTGAAGAAGGACCACGACGACCCGGAGCCCTATGAGGGCCTGCTGTGGACCAGCATCCTGCGTTCCGAGAGTGGCTTTCAGATGTACCGCCAGCACGTGAAGCGGCGGATCAATGGCGTGGATGTCGTGCGCTTTCTGTTGCAGGACAGCGCCTTTCCGCGTTCGGTCACCCACGCCCTGAAGCAGGTGCAGGATGCGCTGGAAAGCCTGCCGAACAATGAAGTTCCACTACGGCTGGTCATCCAGGCCCGGCGCCATGCAATGAACGCCAACGTGGACGAACTGCTGGCCGAAGACGGTCTGCACGACTTTGTCGACCGCCTGCAGCAGGACATCGCGGATATCCACGGCGCCAATGCCGAGACCTGGTTCCTGGCCGCCCCTGCACAAGCCGCGTAACCCGCCCCTCTGGGAGCTTGCTTGCAAGCGAACGCCCCTGCCAGCGTTCGGCACGGGCAGGGGCTTCGCCGGCAAGCCGGCTCCTACGGCGCTGTGGTCAGCGGCGGGGCTTTTTGGGCTTGCTGGTGCTTGCCTTGGTGGTGCCGGCCTTGCTGCCGCCGGTGGTTTTGCTGGATCCACGGCTGACCCGCGTCCCGCGCTGCTTGCGCCCGTGCGTGCCTTCCCAGTCGAAGCGGGGGAGGTCGGTAAAGGCACGCTTGATGTTTTCGTCCCAGGCCTGAGTGAGGGAACGCAGGTATTCGTCGTCGGCCTCCATGCACAGGTAGTGGTCGAAGTCGAGGGTGCCGCGCTCGTAGACGAGGACCTCGATCGGCGGCCCGACGGTCAGGTTGGAGCGGATGGTGGAATCGATCGACACCAGCGCACAGCGGGCCGCATCGCCGAGCCCAGTGTCGTGCTCGATGATGCGATCCAGGATCGGTTTGCCGTACTTGCTCTCGCCGATCTGCAGGAACCGCGTCTGCTGCGACGTGGTGATGTAGTTACCCTGGGGGTAGATCAGGTAGACGCCAGGGGGGGCCTCCCCGATCTGGCCGCCGATGATCATCGTTGCCTCGGCCTGCATGCCGGAACGGGACAGGGCCTCCGAGTGTTTCTCGGTCTCCTCGCGATTCAGGCGCCCCAGGTACTCGGCGGCGTCCGACATGCGCTCCACGGTCGCCAGGCTCTCCTCGGCGTTGTCCTCCATGTCGCGCTTGAGCCGGTGCACCACGGCCTGCGTGGTGGCCAGGTTGCCGGCGGTCAGCACGACAAACATGCGCTGACCCTCGACCTCGAAGGTGTGCATCTTGCTGTAGGTGCTGACCTGGTCGACACCGGCATTGGTACGCGAGTCGGAGGCGAACACGAGGCCGTCGTCCAGATCGATGGCGACACAGTAGGTCATGCGGGAGCGGGATTCCGGGCTGGGGAGAACGGAATACTAGGGCCGAGATGGGGGGGCGTCAACGATCGGGTATGGCGAACCTCGGGTGGTACGGTTGGTCTGAACCGACTGGATGTCGGGTGGGAAACGTGAGGGCATAACGCATGTGGCGCATGGCTTTTATTCTGATTGCGACTCTTCTCGTACCGGCGGTGGGCCACGCCGATGCCGAGTTGGCTCCCGAGGCGCTGATCGAGCGCATGCAGGAGGGTGGGCTGGTGATCTACTGGCGCCACGCGGCGACCGACCGCAGCCAGCGTGACCGCGACCTGTCGGACATGTCCCGCTGCGAGCTGCAGCGCAACCTCAATGATCAGGGCAAGGACGAGGCGCGCAAGGTAGGCGAGGGTTTCGAGCGTCACGCCATTCCGGTCGAGTCGATCCTGAGTTCGGCGTTCTGCCGCAACGTGGATAGCGCCCGGATCGCTTTTGGCGAGGGCGCCTACGAGATCCGCGAGGATCTGTTCAACGTGCCGCCGGTACGCGATCGCGGGCGTCAGGACGAGCTGGTTCGCGCCTTGCAGCGTTATCTGAATACACCCCCCGAAGATGCCGACCAGAACGTCGTAATCGTGGGGCACAATATCAACCTGCAGCGGGCGGCCCGGGTGCAGATCGACGAGGGCGAGATCGCGGTGTTCGAACCCGGAGAGGAACGCCCGCGGCTATTGGGGGTGCTGACGCCCGACGACTTCTGAGCCGGTCCGCCCGGGCGCGCCCTCGATATTTCGTCTACGCATTAAGTATTGGATAGACGAAGCATGGGGAGCAGAGGCGATGGCGAGGCGGATGTTCGGGTTCTTTGGGGCGCTGCTGATCGGCCTCGTCCCCTTGGGGCTTGGGGCTGATGAGCTGAGCGCGGAACAATTGATCGAACGCCTGCAGGGCGGCGGGCTGGTCGTCTTCTGGCGCCATGCGGAGACCGACCGCTCGCACGATGACTACGACATCAGCGACATGGATGACTGCGCGGGGCAGCGCAATCTCAGCACCCTTGGGCGCAATCACTCGCGGCGGGTGGGTGACGGCTTCCGCGCGCTGGAGATCCCGGTCGAGCAAGTGTTGACCAGTCCCTTCTGCCGAAACTGGGAGACCGCCTCGCTGGCCTTCGAGGAATACGAGATCCGCTATGACCTCTTCAATCTCCCATGGGTGCGGGACGAGGACCGCCGTGCCCATCTGATCGATGGCCTTGCGCGCCACCTCCATACGCCCCCGGAGGATCCGTCTTCCAACATCGTGGTCGTGGGCCACGACCTGAACCTGCGCCAGGCGGTGGATCTGGAAATCCAGGAGGCCGAACTGGCGATCTTCGTGCCCGCACACGACGGCCCCAAGCTCCTCGGGGTGCTCGCCCCGAGTGACTTCCCCGAGCCCGATGCCGACCGTATCGCACCCGTCCCCGGGACTCCCGAACGCGAGGCATCCGATCCGCGCTAGCGACGTCACCTGGGCGGTCCCCGGGTACAATGGCCGTTTTGGGGAGAATCCGCATGCGTCCTTGCAGGGGTGTTGGCCTGCCAGGGCTGTTGCTCGGGTTATGGATCGCGGGTCCTGCATTCGCGGCCTGCCCGGAGGGCAGTGCCCATGAGGGCGAGGCTCTCGCAGCCGCCTGGCTGGATCGGGAGCCCGTAGCTCGGGTCCAACCGGAGGACATGGCCGATGCCCTGTGCATTCAGGGCGCCTTGGTGGCGGATCTGGATGCGGCGGTGGGGCCGCATGTGGGGTGGAAGGTCGGTCTGACCTCCGAGAGCATGCAAGAGCGCTTCGGCGCCGATGCCCCGGTGGCGGGCCCCATGCTGGTCGGGATGATCTGGCCGTCGGAGGTTCCGGTCGAACGGGATTTCGGCGCGCGCCCCATGGTCGAGGCCGATCTGGCCGTGCGCGTGGCGGACCCGGCCATCATGCAGGCATCGGACCATGCCGAGGTGCTCGCGGCCATCGACTGGGTGCTGCCATTCATTGAGCTCGTGGATCTGATGGTCGCGGACCCCTCCACCCTGGATGCCCGGAGCATTACCGCGATCAACGTGGGCGCTCGGGGAGGTGTCCTGGGCGAGCCGTTGCCCGTGAACCCGGAGATGGGTGAGACGCTGGCCGCGATGACGGTGGTCATCGAGAACGAGGATGGCGAGGTGCTGGGCGAGTATCCGGGTAGCGCCATCCTCGGACACCCACTGGACGCCGTACTCTGGCTGGTGGATGAACTGGCGGCCCGCGGCGAGACCCTCGAGGCCGGCGAACTGCTGAGCCTGGGGAGTTTCGGGCCCTTGTTTTCGGTGGATGAACACGACGCCTTCCGGGTGCGTTACGAGGGCCTGGTTCCGGGCCAGGCCCCGGAAGTCGAAGTGCGGTTCGAGTAAAAACGGGCCCGATCAAAAAAGGGGCCCGCGCTGGGCGGGCCCTTGTCGAGCAAGGTCAGTGGCTTAGTAGAGGAAGTCCGGCAGGTGACTGCGCAGGGCGGCCGGGTCCTGGATCTTGGAAACGTTCTTGGCAATCTGGGCGGTTACGATCTGCGCGACCTGCGGGTCCAGCAGTTCGCGCAGGGCCCCCAGGAATTGTGGCGCGGCAAGGATGACCAGCCGCTGATAGCTGCCGCTGTGATAGCCCCCCCTGAGACGGTCGGCGACTTCGCGGGCGAAACGGTTGCGTTCATTGACACTTGGGTCGGTGGTCTCCTGCATGGCGTGGCGGCCGTCACCTCCGGCGCTGCTCCAGCTGCGGCCGGGGCGGTCCGTGACCAGATCCCGGGGATGTACGCGGGACTCGGTGTGCGTCAGGGTTTCGATTTCGTGCAGACCCTGGCAGGCACGACCTTCACAACTGAGGATGCGCGCGCGGGCGGCGTCGGCCACAACGATCCATACGGTATCCATACAGTGCCTCCTGTTGGACAGGCGTGAATGCCCCGAAGGGCGAAATGAACGCGCGATCCACGAGCGGGCCCGGTACTGCGATCGGGTCCGCGCGGGATGTTGCATCCTTTCTTCTTGAGTGTAGATCGTTGTGGCTGAGTTTCCTGGTTCCAGGGGCATCGAATCGGCCCCTTTGATCTGTGTCACAGGACGTACAAATAAAGGAGGCGGGAGTGAATTTCACGGTGGAACGTGGCACGGGCCTTGAGCCGCACCTGGAGGCCATCGCGCGCCTGCGTATCGAGGTCTTTCGCGAGTGGCCCTACCTGTACGAAGGCTCCGTCGAGTACGAGCGGGACTACCTGGCCGACTATGTCCGCTGTCCGCAAAGCGCGGTGGTGCTCGCCTGGGATAGAGGAGAACTCGTGGGGGCGTCGACCTCGCTGCCGCTGGCGGCGGCCGACGCCGATTTTCAGGCCCCTTTCGCTCAGAACGGACTGGACCCCGAGCGGTATTTCTATCTCGCGGAGTCGGTCCTGCAGCGGCCTTATCGGGGACAGGGGGCCGGCCATCGCTTCTTTGATGCCCGCGAGGCCGCAGCGCGCGAGTCGGGCTATACGCAGGCGACCTTCTGTGCCGTCATCCGTCCGGACAAACATCCGGCACGCCCGGCGGACTATCGCCCGCTGGACGGTTTCTGGCGCAAGCGCGGCTACGAGCCCGCCGACGGGCTCGTGTGCCACTACCACTGGCCGGATCTGGGCGAGGACGAGGAGACCTGGAAGCCGCTCCAGTTCTGGTGGCGGTTACTGTAAGCAAGTCCTCGGGACGCCTGCCCCGCAGGCCTTACTTCGAGTCGTCGTCCCGGTTCAGCAGGTCGGCGAGCCCGGCGAAGGGATTGTGGGTCGCCGTGGTTTCGGCGCTCTTGCCGCTTCCCGGGGTCGCGTCGGTATAGCGCTGGTGTTCGTTGTCGTGGCAGTACAGGCACAGCAGCTCCCAGTTGCTGCCATCGGGGGGGTTGTTGTCGTGGTTGTGGTCGCGGTGGTGCACCGTCAGTTCCTGCAGGTTGGCGCGCGTGAACTCGCGCCCGCAGCGCCCGCAGACCCACGGGTACATCTTCAGCGCCTGTTCGCGATAGCCCCGCTCGCGTTCGGTCCTGGATTGATGGCTTTGCGCGACCAGCGCGTCCAGCCGTTCGGAAGACCCCTTGCCCTTTTGTCCCATCGTGCCTCCGGCCGCTTTGTCAGCCACAGCGTAGCGGTATCCCACGATAAAACAGCGTGGGCCGTCAGGCGAGGCCGTTCAGTGGCGGGTCTCGCCATTCCCGGGACCGGGCAGCGGTCCGGGGCCGGGGTGGCCAACATGAAAGCCCTGGGCGTAGTGGATGCCGATGGACTTGACCGCTTCCAGGATCTCGGCGTCCTCCACGTACTCGGCGATGGTGCGCACGTTCAGGTCGCGCGCCAGCGCCGCGATCGAGCGGACAAATGCCTGGTCGCGCGCGTCGTGGACCATGTTGCGCACAAAGTCGCCCTCGATCTTCACGAAGTCGATGGGGAAGCGCTTGAGGTAGTGGAACGAGGAGAAGCCCGAGCCGAAGTCGTCGACTGCGAACTGGAATCCCTGCTGCTTCAGGTCGAGTACGAACTGTTCCAGCACGGCCATGTTCTTCACCGTGTCGCGCTCGGTGATCTCGAAGACCACCTTGGCCGGCTCGATGCCGTGGTCGTGCGCCAACTGGCGGACCTTGCCGATGAACTCGCCGATGATCAGGGCGCGCGGCGAGAGGTTGATGAACAACAGCCCCGAGTAGCCGGAGCGGCTGACCTCGATAAAGGCCTGCTCGATCAGCACGTAGTCGAGCTGGTGCATCACCCCCATGGTGTCGGCGACCTCGACGAACTGGCCCGCCGGGATCAACTCGTCGCCCACACGGATGCGCATCAGCAGCTCGTGGATATGGGCCTCGCCGGTGGCGGTGTCCATGATCGGCTGGAAGTAGGGGACGATGCGGCGGTCCTCCAGCGCCTCCATGATCATGATGCCGGTCTCGCCCGCCTCGCGGAACACTGCGGCCACTTCTTCGTCACTCGGCACGCAGACCGCGTTTTTCCCCTCGCGCTTGGCCTTGTACATCATGTTGTCGGCCACCAGGAACAGGTCGCGCGTGTCCTTGCCGTGGCGCGGATAGGCGGCGATGCCAATGCAGGTGGTGGCCTTGACCCGCGAGCCGTCCGGGGCCGGGAGCGACAGGCCATCGGTGGCCTCGGCCATGTGCGCGGCCAGCTGCCAGGCGGAGTGCTGGTCGGTCTCGGGGAGGATCAGGGCGAACTCGTCGCCGCCGTAGCGCGCCAGGATGTCCTCGTTGCGGATCGCGCCCTGGATCGTCTCCGCATAGGCCTGCAGGAAGCGGTCCCCAAAGGCATGGCCGTAGCGGTCGTTGATGGTCTTGAAGTTGTCCAGATCCACGACCATCACCGCAAAGGAATAGCCATGCCCCTCGGCGCGCTTGATCTCGTAGTTGAACAGCTCCCAGAACACCCGCTGGTTGTAAAGATTGGTCAGCGGGTCACGCGTCGCGTAGTACTCGAGGTCTTGGGTGTACTTGTAGATCGCCTTCACCGAGCCGACCAGGTTCAGCAGGGTCGACAGGATGCTCTCGATCACGACATGGCGTACCGGGTCGCGCACCAGATCGGACTGCACGCCGATTCCGACCACCCCGCCAATGCGCGGGGTGTCCAGTACCAGTGACTTGGTCGCCAGCTCGATCTGGCGGGGCGAGAGTTCCGGCAGATGACTGGAGGCATCGGCGATGTTGTGCCGCACGCTGATATTGGCGTCCCGCACGAACTCCTCGGATGCCCGGATGCGATGCGTGGCCAGGCGTTCCACAGTGCGCCGGGTGGCCTCCGTGGGTTCCGCGCGCCAGAAGATCTCCAGCTCGTAGACGTCGTCGTTGGCCTTGAACAGGGTGAACAGGGTGTAGGCGTCGATGATCGTGTTGATCTCGGTCAGCAGTACCCCGATGTATTCGCGCCAGTCACGCACCACATCCGACGTGATGATGAACTTGTCCAGTAGCTTCAATTCGAACTCGAGGATGTCCTTGTCCACCGCGACCGCGCGCAGCTTGCGCACCAGGTCATCCACCTGGTCGACCACCTGATTGAGCTCCACGAACCCGGTGTCGATCGCCTGCGTCTCGACGTGGTTGAGGTCCTTGATCGCATTGACGCGGGTTACCTGGTCCTGGAAACGGCGCACCGAGCGGGTGATGGGCGCCGTTGCCCAGGCTGCGATCAGGGAGCCCAGCAAGAGCGTGCCCAGCCCGGTCCCGAGGAAGGTCCAGACCTGCTGGTTACGCGCCTCGCTGATGGCCGTGCCCAGGTCCTGGCGCACCTCCATCACCCCGAGCACATCGCCGCTGGACGCGTTGCCATGACAGGCGAGGCATTCGTTGCGGGCGCGCAGAGGGAAGGTGTAGCGCAGCTCGCCGTTGTCCTGGCGGCTTTCGATGGCGCCGGTCTCGAACGCATGCTCGATGCGCTCGTGCCACGCGGGCTGATCCACGTCGCCGTACAGTGCCGAGACCTTCTCGCCGCGATAGAAATCCAGCTGCAGCGGCGTATCCGCCAGCGATTCCTCGATCCCCGCCGAGAACGCCTCCAGCTGCTCGCGAGTCCAGCCCTCGCGCATGATCTGGAACATCGAGGCGAAGGTCTGGTGGGCGATGCCGCTGGCCGTCTGTTCTGCCTGGCGCGCCATCGTCCGTTCGTAGATCAGCGTGGAGGTGATATGGACTGTCAGGAACACGAGCAGGGCCACGCCCATGATCGCGGCGACGATGAACAGCCGCAGTCGCAGGGCCCGGCGCGGGGATGCGGGGCGTTCAGCGGACATGAAGACCTCGCGGGTCCAGGCAAAAGGCCTCTGAGTATTAGATACCTCATGCCCCGGGATCTTGATCTGGATCACATGCGCAAGCGATGCAACTTTTGTGGCCCTTTCGCCGGGGTGGGCCGGTCGGCGCGAATCAGCGTTGCGTGTTGAGTTCTTGCAGGTTCTGCACCATGGTCTCGGGCGCGCGTTCGTGGCCGGAGGGAAGGTTGGGCTCGGGGTCCAGCATCCAGGCAACGAGATCGCCAAAGGTGTCCGCGGAACGGGTGTAGCGCGTGAGCATGTGGTAGCCCTCGGGATAGAGCACCATGCGGTGGCCGGGGTCGCCGGTCGCGGCCAGGTGTTCGGCCAGCACCGCCGTAGGCCCGGGTGGCACGAGGTCGTCTTTCGCGCCGTAGAGCAGCAGGCTTGGGGCGGGGAGAGCATCTCCGGCACTCAGCGCGCGGCCCATCAGCGTGGTCAGTCCGTCCAGGGCGTCGATGCGGGCATCGCGCAGGACCAGCGGATCATCGCGCATCTGCTCCAGGACCGCCGGGTCGTCGGTGGGCCGGATATCGAATTCCGCCGCCATCTCGCCGGTCAGGCGCATGCCGGGGGCAATGCGGGCGCCAACCCAGAGGCCGAAGCGCTGGTACCAGGGCATTTGATCGCGGCTCCAGACGGCCGGGCTGATCAGCGCCGTCCCGCGCATGGGCGGCGGGTCTTCGCCGGTGGCGGCCACCAGGGCCACGGCCCCGCCCATGCTCTTGCCGATCAGGTAGGGCGGGTTGTCGGGATAGCGCTCGGCGAGGATGCGCAGCCCGGTGCGTGCGTCCTCGGCCATCGTCTGATAGCCCGCCCAGCGGCCGATATCGCGGTTGGCGCCAAAGCCGCGCTGATCAAAGGCGTAGACGGCGATCTCGTGCTCGGCAAGGGCCTCGCCCAGGGCCGCCATGCTGCCGCCGTGGTCGTTGAAGCCGTGCAGGGCCAGGGCGACCCGGCGGGGCTCTTCCGGTCCCCAGCGGTGTAGCGGGAGGCGGGTCCCGTCTGCGGCTTCCAGCACCTCGGCGTCCGGGCGTTCATCCGGGGCATCGTCCACGGCCGGCTGCGGCGGACTGCCGGCACAGGAGGCCAGCCAGAAGGCGGCGAGGACGATCCACCAGACGCGCATCATGCCGGCTTCACCTGGGCGGCGCCTCGTCACCTTCCTGTGCCTCGCCACCTCGTGGTGGGAGCAGGAATTGCGTCGGGTGTCGGCGCAGGTGTCGGCCGTAGGCCTTCAGCACGCGGTCGAAGGCCCCGATGCGGACGCCGCGGGCACGCAGGGCGACGTACAGGGCCAGGCCGAAGCTGACCCACAGGTTCACCGCGCCGATCAGCAGCACGAACACCAGGAACAGCAGGAAGGTGAACACGCCGATCGACTCGCTGGCGGTCACGTAGCCGAGGTTGGCGGAGGCGAAGGCCACATGCTGGATGTCCAGCGGCAGGTTCAGCAGGTAGCCGACAAAGCCGGTCATGCCGAGCAGCATGCCGAACAGGAAATTGCCCAGCACCGCGCCGTAGTTGTATCCGACCCAGTCGGCGAGACGGTGACGGGTGGTGGTTGGCAGCAGCCGCTGCAGCAGCGGGTGCTCGCGCAGGCGCCCGGGCAGGTCGAGATAGGCGCAGCGGTTGTCGAAGAACCCGGCGATCAGGCCAGAGACGAACAGCCAGACCCCGGCGATGGCCGCGAAAAACAGCGCCAGGCCCAGGATCGGGCGCAGGCCGTCCAGCAGGTAATCCGTCTCGGTGCCCGACAGGATCGGTGTGCCGAAACCCCAGGCCGCGAAGATTCCGATCAGTAGGGCCGTGGGGAGTGCCACGCCGACATTGCCCAACACGGCCGCGAACTGAGAGCGGCCCACCCGTACCAGCAGCTCTGCAAGCTTCGAGGCGTCGGCCGTGCCGCGTTCGTTCTCCTCGATCGCGGCCGCGAGGCGCGCGGCGGTCATCGCCGGCTGCTTTGTCGCCACGGTGAAGTGCAGGATGTGGATCAGCACAAAGCCCAGACCGTAGTTCAGGCTGACCCACAAGGCGTTCCAGCCCTCGGACAGGCCCAGGGATTCCACCTGGATCTTGATCAGCGCCATGAAGGCGATGATCAGGCCCGCACCGGCGCCCGAGCGCAGCATCGTCAGGTACTCGCCGCGATCACGGGTGATGTAGTGCTCGCCGGTGTCGGAGACATGCTGCGTGATGCTGCGCGAGACCAGCCGGATGTTGTCCTGCCACAGCGCGCGCAGCCCGTGGCGGCGGGCACTGGCCGTGACCAGCTCGCGGAACACGCCCACCGCGGTGGTGCGTGTGTGTGCCTCCTCGCGCGGCTCGAGCAGGTCCAGCAGCTTGTGGATGCGCGACAGCGTCTGGTCCAGGCGCTCCAGCAGATGGGTCAGTGACAGGCTGCTGCCATGCGTGATCGCCCGCCGGCGCAGGCGCAGGATCTGATCCCCGCACTGTTCCAGCAGCACGCGGGCATGGGCGTCGTCCATGCGCTCGTGGCCGGGGTCCTGCAGCCAGGCACGGTAGTCGCGCACATAGGCGGAGATCTCGCGCTCCTGCGCGACGAAGGCGGAATTGCGCTCGGCAATCGACGGATCCAGCCGCAGCAGCTCCGGTTCCAGTTCCTCGGCGGCGATCCAGATCGAGAGCATCTCCAGGGCGTAGAGCGTCTCGCTGCGGGCGCGGTCCAGCACGCCGGGGTGTTCGCCGGACAGGCAGCCCAGCGCCCCGAGCAGCCGGGACCAGGCATCGTCCGGCAGCGCCGATACCCAGATCGCGTCATCGGGGTTGTGGAAGACGTGGTAGAGCACGTCCCGAAGATCCGCGCGGTCCATCGGGTGCGGATTGATGCGCTCGTACAGGAGTTCCGCGGCCTCGCGGAAGAAGCCCTTGCGGGAGAACAGCCCCACGCCGGTGTACAGCGTCAGGTGACGGGCGTCCTCCAGGCCGGTCTCCAGACGTTCGCGCAGGCGTTCGCGAACCATGGGCTGTTCCTGGAGCGCCAGCGTCAGGCTCTCGATCCGGGCAATGACCGGCGCGACGTTGCGGGGGTTGTCTGGGCGCAGCCAGTCCACGATACGGCGCAGGGTCTCGGCGAGATCGCACGGACTGTCATCCTGCAGGGCGTCCAGCAACTGTGCGGCATCGTCCGGGGTCTGCATAACGCTCCCTGCGCAATCGGAATGTCCCCATTATACGGACAGCCGGTGCCCGGTCAGCGGCCCCCGGGTTCGCCCGGAACCGTGGTCAGGCCGAATACGAGAAACGAACAAATCCCGTGTAGCAAGGGCCGATCTCGGCGCATGCGCACCTCCCGTTGCGGCAATGCGGGTCGACGCGCGCGATATATTGAACATAGCAGGTGCCGGCTCGGCCGGTGCTGTTGATGAGGGCAGTGGCTGCATGAAGGCAACAGTAAGCAGGATGGGTGGGTTCCGGAGTGCGAGCCTCTGGGTATGGGTCTGCTGGTTGTTGCTTATGGGGTCGGCAGCCGCCCAGGCCGACCCCGAATCACGGGTGGTCACGGACGACTCCGGCGCCGCCTTCGACGTGACGTTGTATCCGGCCGAGGGCCAGCGTCTGTATCTGTGGCTGCTGCCTCAGGCAGGGCAACACGAGAACCATGATCGGCTGGCGCGCGAACTGGTCGCCTCGGGTATCGAGGTGTGGATGGTTGACCTGCTGGACGCGTATTTCCTGCCCCGTACCAATGAGAGCATGCGCAGCCTGGATGGTGAGGGCGTGGCCGCACTGATCCGGGAGGCGCACCACGAGACGGGCAAGGAGGTGATGGTGGTGGCCTCCGGACGCCCGTCGATCGTCGCGCTGCGCGGCATGCGCCACTGGCAGCTCGGCGAACCCGGCAGCGCCTACCTGATAGGCGCGACGCTGGGCTCCCCCAACTTGATGGTCGACACACCCGTGGCCGGGGCGCCGGCCGAGTACGTGGACGTGGCACGTGCCACCAACCTGCCGGTCTTCATCCTGCAGCCGGAACTGGGGGTCTATCGCTGGTATCTCGACGAGATCCTCGGCGCCCTGCGCGGGGGCGGCAGCCCGGTGTTCGTGCAGATGGTCCCCGAGGTGCGCGACTTCTACTACCTGCGTCGCGGCGACCCCAGTGCCGAGGAGCGCGCCGCTACCGATCAGCTGGCGCGTCAGCTACGTCGGGCGGGCAACCTGCTGGCGACCATGCCGCGCCCGCTCGCGGCAAGTCCGCTCCCGGAGCGCGAGTCGACCGTGGAGGCCCACCGCGGTCTGGTGGAACGCGATCACACCCCGCCGATGGAGGACTTCACGCTGACGGATCACCTGGGGGACGAGCAGTCCCTGAGCGACTATGCCGGGGACGTGATCCTGCTGAACTTCTGGGCGACCTGGTGTCCGCCCTGCGTACACGAGATCCCGTCGATGAACCGCATGGCGGAGAAGCTGGGCGAGGGCTTCGAGATCGTCTCGGTCAACTACCAGGAAAGCGCGGAACACATCGCCGAGTTCATGGACGAGGTGCAGGTCGACTTTCCGGTGCTGATGGATTTCGACGGCCGGGTGGCGGCGGGCTGGCGGGTATTCGCCTTCCCCAGCTCGTTCATCCTCGACCGCGAGGGGCGCATCCGCTATTCGGTTAACAGCGCCATTGAGTGGGATGATCCGGAGGTCATCGACACGGTACGCGAGTTGATGCAATAACGCGGCGAACGGAGCGCACCCGCGGGATCAGGAGATTTCGGCCTCCCGCGAGCGCAGCCTTGCGTTATTGCCCCTGCTGGTGGTTCTCGACCGCCTGCATCAGGAAGCCCGAGAGGTCCGGAAGGCCAAGATCGGGGATCCAGTTACCGGCCTCGGCCCAGGTCCACAGACCGATCAGCAGGAACATGCCGGAGGCGACAAAGCGCATCGGCGCGGCGGGGATGCGCGCGGCAAAGCGCTTGCCCAGGATCAGGGCCGGGGTGGTGATCAGCAGAATGCCCACGGTGGCGCCCAGTACGACGGGCAGCAGGGCGCCGGAGGCCCCGGCCAGGGTGACGACCGCCAGCTGGGTCTTGTCCAGCATCTCGAACAGGAAGAAGGCGACCGCGGCGGCGAAGAAGGCGCTGCGCGCCTTGGGCGCCTGCTCGTCTTCCTCGTCCTCCGGGAACAGGACCCAGATCGCCATGATCAGGAAGGCCGCGCCGACCACCCACAGGTGCCAGTCGGTGGCAATCACCGCGAACAGCCAGATCCCGACCACGGCGGACAACAACTGGTTCAGGAAGAGGCCGGTGGCCATACCCCAGAATACGGCCCAGGCACTGCGGCAGCGCATGCCGAACACGGCCGCCAGGAACATCGAGCGGTCGCCGATCTCCGCGATGGCCACGGCCACGATGGACAGCAGAAAGAGTTCCATGAATGCAATTCCGGGGCGGGCGGCGCAACGCAGAGCCGGTGACATCGCCATCCGCCGCCCGCCCACGGGCTGTCCTCGCGATCACGCGAGGCGGATATCGATGCCACAGGTCTCGTCAGGCCGCTTGTCGGAGGCGCACCGGGGCGCCTTCGGACGGGCTGCATACGCCATGGCCCGAGGGCCAAGGATGTTGACGCATGCCTCCGGCGCTGCCGGAGCGACTACTCCCCTGAGGGTGCGCGAACTATAACCAATGCGTTTAGGGTCTGTCTATCGTGTTTTTGGCGGACGTTGCCCTTGCGGGATTGGCGCGGCGGGCGACGTTCAGGATGGGGCCGGCGCAGCGTCGTCCGGCGTGGCGAACCGCGACTGGTTGCGGCCCTCGTCCTTGGCCCGGTACAAGGCCCGGTCCGCGCGCCGGAGCAGGCCTTCCGCTGTTTCCATCGGCTCGGCGAAGGCGATACCAGCGGAGCAGGTCTGCTGGTTCGGGGTGCGCTGACGGAGGCGCTCGATGACCGTGCGCGCCTGATCCGGACCGGTGTGAGGGAGCACCACCACAAACTCCTCGCCCCCGTAGCGGGCGACCGTGTCGCTGGGGCGCAGTTCCTGATGCCAGGCGGCGACCAGGTCGCGCAACAGGCGATCACCCTGCGCGTGGCCGTGCTGGTCGTTGTACTGCTTGAAGTAATCCAGATCGATGAAGGCTAGGGTGAGCGGTGTGTCCAGACGCCGGGCACGCGCAAGTTCTTCCTCGAGAACGGTTTCCAGCTGTCGGCGGTTCGCCGCGCCGGTGAGAGGATCGGTGCGCGAGAGTTGCTCCAGCGCCTGGGCCTGGCGTTGGGTCTCCCGGATCAGGCCGCTCATGCGAACCAGAACCAGCAGGAAGATCAGGATGGAGGCACCGGCGGCGACGCGCACCGTGTCGGTATCCACCCCGGCGGTGAACAGGATGATCCCCGGCACCAGTACCGCCGCAGAACCCAGGATGTAGAGCCTGCGGCGGGAGAGCTCATGGCTGCCGGTGCGGTCCTCCGGATTTACCTGGGTCGAGGGGTGCCAGGCGGCTGCGGCGAACAGGGTATAGGCGATCAGCCAGCCGGCATCGGTCAGTCCGCCGGGCTGATACCAGCCGGTGGAGTTCCCATGGGCGTAGAGCAGGTCGGCGCTCAGATAGGCCAGAACGCCGAGCAGCAGCAACAGCTGGCCATCAATGTGCGTGTTGTAGCGAAACACCAGGCGCAGTACCAGTGGCAGCAGCATCAGGTCGAACACTGGGTAGCCGGCCGACACCAGCAGCTGGAGGCTGGTCAGTTCCGGATCGTACACATAGGGCTGGATCAGCAGCGCCCAGGCGAGCACCGCCGCGGAGATGCCGACGATCAGGGCGTCGCCCAGGGCACCATCGTGCCGGTCCGTGGGGCCGCCCAGTCGCCACAGGGCGACAATGAATAGCGGATACACCGCCAGGTACAGGAAGTCCGGCGCCGCCGGAAACGGCTCAAGGCCCTGCAGATCCAGGACATACCAGATCAGGTGCCCGGTACCTCCGAGGAGCAGGGCGGTCGCGATCAGGATCCAGGCCGAACGGCACCAGGGGCCCCGGTCACGAAACAGCGAGGCCGCAACCACGGCGGCGGCGCCAAGGCTTGCCGCTACATACAAGGCCGCGGCAGTGTGGCCGTAAGGCATGGCCACATAGGCAATGGTGGCCACAAGCCCGATCGCCAGCCACACAAGCCATTGGCGTCGGCCGGATCCAGGCGTCATGGCCTGGGTGTGCGGATTATCTGAATCGGTCATTGATTCCCCCTGAGCCCTGATGTTGGCAGAAGCGACACGTTTTCGCGCGTGCCGCGTTGGGGATGGCAATCGCCGTGTTTCTGTCATAGGGTAGAACGAACGTTCGTTCTAGGGTGCGACATGTCGGCTGCGGTACAGGAGAATCTGCGCGGGGATGCGCTGCGCCAGCGTGTGCTGGAAACGGCGCTGGAGCTGTTCGGCACGGCCGGGTATTTCAACACCTCGATTCACGACATTCGGCGCGAGGCCGGGGTCTCGATCGGCTCGATCTACCACCACTTCGGCAACAAGGAGTCGCTGGCCAAGGCCCTGTACGACGACCTGCTGGAGCGGATGGATAGCGGGCTGCGCGAGGTGATGGAGCAGCAGCGGACGTGCCGCGCGCGCTGCGACGGCATCATCGCCTTCATGTTTCGGGCGGCGACCGACGATCCCCGAACCATGCGCTTCGTGCTCGAGGCGCGCCATCGGGAGTTTCTGCCAAACGAGCCGCCCGTTTGTTCGTCGCGGCCCTTCCTGCGGATGCGCGAGTGCATCGAGCAGGGCATTGCCTCCGGCGAGGTTCGCCCTATCGAAGTCCCGGTCGCTGCCACCGTGGCGTTTGGCGGGGCGATCCGCCTGCTCCACCTTCATCTGGACGGCGTCCTCGAAGAGCCCCTGTCGTGCTACCTCGCGTCGATGCAGGACGCGGCCTGGCGGGCGATTGCGAGTGATCCGCCTGCGGCCACAAGCCACCCCACCTAGGAGACCGAAGAATGAAAATGCTGGCTGTTCTTTCCCTGATCTTGACGCTGTCCGTGGTGTCACTGTCCGCGCATGCGGAACCGACGGATACCCGGGCCCTGGAGGGTGTCGACCAGGGCCGGGTCGTGTTTGACCTGAACAACAATGACCCAGAGCTGCTTGCGCTGTATCTGATGGTAATCCGCGAGACCTTCAACGACCTGACCGATCAGGGCGTCGAGCCGGACATGATCCTTGCCTTTCGTGGTCGGGCGGTGACGATGGTCAGCGAGGATCGCGAGCGCTTCGAGCTGACCGAGTTCGACCATCTGGATGCGATCGAGGAACACATTGCCGCGCTGAAGGAGAAGGGCGTGCGGATGGAGTCGTGCGCCGTTGCCACCCGCCTGTTCGGGGTGGATCACGGCGAACTGCTGCCGGGCATCGAGCCAGTGCGCAACACCTTCGTCTCGCTGACCGGCTACCAGGCCCAGGGCTACGCAGTGATCCCGATCTACTGAGCCGCCTAATGCGGCCACACCGGGCCCGAAAACAAGACAAGCGGGCCCCAACCCCAAAGGAGACATAGCTCATGCGAAACCGAATCCTGATCCTGCTGCTGGCCGCCTTGCTGCCTCTCGGGTTGATCTCGAAGGCGAATGCAGAAGGCCTGGACAACCGCGAGGCCACCCAGGGCATCGAGACCATGCGCGCGGTCTACGACATGCGCAAGTCCGACCCCGACGTGATGCTCGCCTACCTCCGTGGCATCGCCACCAATCACGAGAATCTGGTGAAGGAAGGCGTGGAACCGGACCTGCGCATGGTGTTCATCGCCGAGGCGGTCAAGTTCATCACCACCGACCCCGAGCCCGAGATCGCGATGGACCACGGCGACACGCTGGAGGAGATCGCGAAGGCCGTCGAACGCCTGGACGAGCTGGGCGTGCGCATGGAGGTCTGTGCCGCGGCCACGCGTGCCTATGGGGTGGACAACGACAAGGTCCTCGATGCGATCAAGCCGGTCCGCAGCGGCTTCATCGCCGTGATGGGCTACCAGAATCAGGGCTACGCGCTGGTTCCGGTCTACTGAGCACCTCCGGGACCTCTCACACGGTCCCTTTTTCGGCCGTCACAGGGATGTGACGGCCTTTTTTGTGCCCATGCCGCGTCAGGCGATGCGGTAGGCCGAGGCCAGGTCCCGCACGCGGGCGGCGATGCCGGCGACGTCCTGGCTGGCCGTGGAGGTCTGTTGCGCGCCACGGGAGGTGTCGCCGGTGAGGTCGTTGATGGTGGCGATATTGCGGTTAATCTCCTCGGCCACCGCATTCTGTTCCTCGGCCGCGCTGGCGATTTGGGTCGTCATGTCACTGATGCGTCCCACCGCCTGAACGATCGATTCCAGTGCCTCGCCGGCCCGTTCCGCGTCGTGGCTGGTCGATTCCGCCATTTCGCGCCCGCGCCCCATCGCGCTGACGGCCTCCCGTGTGCCGGCCTGCAGGGCCTCGATCATGGCCTGGATGTCCGCGGTGGAGTCCTGGGTGCGGGAGGCGAGGGTACGCACCTCGTCGGCGACCACCGCGAAGCCGCGACCCTGTTCACCCGCGCGGGCGGCCTCGATCGCGGCGTTCAGCGCCAGCAGGTTGGTCTGCTCGGCAATCCCGCGGATTACATCCAGCACCGAGCCGATCTGCTGGCCCTTTTCGTCCAGGCTGCGGACGGTGCCCTCGATGGTCGCGACCTCGCCGGACAGTCGGCCGATCTCCTTGACCACCGAGCGCACGACCTCGCCCCCGTCCCGGGATTCCTGATCCGCTTCCTGGCTGGACGAGGCGGCATCGGAGGCATTGCGTGCGACCTCCTGCACGGTGGCGGCCATCTCGTTCATCGCCGTGGAGACCTGCTCGGTCTGCGATTGCTGCTGGTCGACGTTGCTGTTGGTCTGGCTGCTGACGGCAGAGAGCTGCTCCGCGGCGGAGGCCATCTGGTCGGTCAGGCCCCGCAGTTCCCGGATCGATCCCTCGAACTGCTCGAGCATGCCGTTCAGGGCTCGGGCAGTGGCCCCGATCTCGTCGTCGTTCCCGATCTCGACCCGTTGTGACAAGTCGTGATTCTCTACGATTGCAGAAAGGGTCTCGCGCATCCGCGACACCGGGGTGGCGATCGCGCGGTAGGTCCATGTGCCGATCACGACGACCGCAATCAGCACGATCAGCAGCACGATGCCGGTGCGCAGGAGTACCTGGCCGTAGACCTCCGATACACGCTCCGCCTCCACGCCGGCAACCTCGATCTGCAGGTCGACCAGTTCGGTAATGCGGTCGCTGATTGGGTCGATGGTGTCGTACAGCGGGCCGTTGAACGCGCCCAGCTCGCCCTCGACGTTGCCGGTCATCCCGGACAGGGCCTGTTCCAGGCGGTCGAGATCGGCATTGGCTGCCTGGAATTCCTCGATGGCGGCGGTGGCCAGCTCTTCCTCTCGGGGGGTGAGCGTCGTGGCCATGTAGCGCTCCCAGATTTCGTCGATCTCGGCGCGGGCGGTCTGGACCCCGTCGAGGGCTTCCTCGGCCGACATCAGGCCGTTGTCGGCCTTGTTCACCGCGTCGATCACTAGAATCGCGTAGTTGTCCGCGATCGTCTTGAGCTGCTGCAGCGGCACTACGCGGTCGTCGTAGATGCTCTGCACCCCATCCTCGATGGTCGCGATGCCGCGTCCTGCCATCAGCGCGACCACGAGCAGTGCCAGCACAGGGACGATGATCGTGATCGCCAGTCGGGAGCGAATATTCAGCGAGCGGGGCATGGGCAAGTCCTTTCGTTAGAGCTTCTATCCCGGGCGTTTGTGCTCGGGGCAAAGAGTGTAACGGCAGGGTCAAGCCCGTTTTTAGGGAGTGGTCAGGGAAGGGGGCGATCCGCATGTGCCGGGCGGAAGGACATGCGGGTGTGTGTCGCGGCTTCAGGTTTTGTTGTTGAGCAGGTCGGCGAAGCCGTGGTTGACGTCGCGATGGCCGGCCTCGTCTTCGCGTACGGCGCGTATGACATCGGATAGCCGCGCGTCCTCTGGCAAGCCCCAGTACTGGATGGCGCGATCCGGTGCCGGGATGTTCTCGATCGCACCGGTTTCCACTTCCTCCAGGTAATCGGTATAGCTGATCACGGCCTCCTCCTCGAAGTAGCCGACGATCCGGTGCGCGGTGCGCGAGGAGACGACGTAGATCAGGAAATACAGCGTGTAGAAAAACCCCTGCGCCAGGATGATCAGGAGCCGCTCCAGCCAGTTGGGCGAGGCGATCTCGATGAAGGTGAGCAGGTGCATCCGCTCGTTCTCGGCCTCGTCCATCAGCGTGCGGATCCAGCCGTGGTCATCCTCCATGCGGCGCAGCGAGCGCAGATGCTGCAGTGTGGCGCCGACCATGCCGGGGACCCCCGCGACGGTTTCCAGCACCACGGCGCGGTGGCCGTAGCGGCGGGCAAAGAAGGTGTAGGCGAACCGACGCATCATGGATGTGAAGGCGCGTGCGACACGGTCGGAGAAATCGCGCGGTTCGTGATGGCGACTCAGGTCCGTTTCCTGGTTGATGCTCATACAGGCTCCCGGGCAGGGCGCAAAAACATGAATGTCCTGTCTCGAGAGTAGAGCCAGCCACCCTCACTGTCGTTCCGCCGTGTCACAAAAATTCGCCGTTTCGCGGGGCGCAGGGGCGTCTGGCGTTGAGGTTCGGGGCCGCTGCGTTCACAATATGCCCCTCTATTCTCCCGTGTGCGCGAACAAGCCGGCGGTTTTCTGGCGGCTCAAATTCGTGTGTGCGGATTCCCGCGCGGGCCCGGGCCGCGCCGCGCGGGGGTTAACGTGGTGTTGCCCCGGCTCAGAGCGAATCGATGATCAAGCTGCGCACCTACGTCTACATGGATTCCCTTCAGCCTCAGCTGGCGGAATACATGGCCACCGTCTCCCAGGGCTTTCTGCCCGTACCGGGAGACGCGTGCCTGTGGGTGGAGGTGTCGCCGGGCATGGCGGTGCACCGGCTGACCGACGTCGCGTTGAAGGCCACCCGGGTGCACCTCGCGCAGCAGGTCGTGGAGCGCGAGTTCGGTTCCATGGTGATCCACCATCGCGACCAGAGCGATGTGCAGGAGGCCGGTCGCGTGCTGTTGCAGCGCCTGGGGGCGGATCAGTCCGATCGCCAGCCCTGCCGCATCCCGTGGCAGGAGACGATCCGCGGCATGACGCCGGATCACACGGTGCTGATCAACCGCCAGAACCGGCGCGGCAACATGATCCTGCCCGACCAGAGCATGTTCATCCTCGAGGCGGAGCCGGCCGGCTACATCATCTATGCGGCCAACCAAGCCCTGAAGGCCTCCCACGTCTCGCTGATCGACGTGCGCGCGGTGGGTGCGTTCGGCCGCCTGACGCTGGCCGGCTCCGAGGCGGACATCGACGAGGCGGCGCGGGCGGCGATCCACGCCCTGCACAACCCCGCCGGTACATAAGATGCACCGCGCGCAACTGGTCGAGCTGCTGGCCCACCACCAGACCCCGTTCATCGAGGAAGCCGGCTTTGTGCGCCGCGCGCTGGACTTCGTGCAGGCCCATCCGGACTGCTTCCACTGCGATCTCCTGCCGGCACACGTGACTGGCTCGGCCTGGGTGGTCAGCCCGGATCGCGAGCGCGCGCTGCTCCTGCTGCACGGGAAGCACCACCGCTGGTTCCAGCCGGGCGGGCATGCCGACGGCCAGTCGGACATCCTGCAGGTCGCCCTGCGCGAGATCCACGAAGAAACGGGCCTGGCACGCGAACATATCCACCTGGTAGCCGAGGATGTCTTTGACCTCGACATCCACACCATCCCGGCGAGCCCGCACTTCCCGATGCACGAGCACATCGACGTGCGTTTTCTGCTGGAGATCGACGACCGCCTTCCGGTCCCCGGCAGCCACGAATCGCACGACATCCTCTGGGTCCCGCTGCAGCATGTCTCGCGCTACAACAACAGCCGTTCCCTCTGGCGCATGGTCGAGAAGACCCGCCGCATGCGCACCTGGCTGCACACGCATCCACGCTGATCACGCGGCAGCGAGCCCGCTCAGTGTTTCCCTCAGCGGGGCTTGACCGGCGCATAGTCCTCGAATCCGCAGCTCATGCAGTGAAAGCGTGCCTCGTAGCCCGCCCCGTCATCGCGTGCGCGCATCGAGCCGGGCTGAAAGTTGAACGAATGCAGCGTGCAGCGCGGGCATCTCAAATTGGTCTCCCGGGGTACCCGCAACTCGCCTGAATGGTCCGCCTGGCTGGTTCCCGGGGCGGGCTTTCCGCCATCTGACCGTGCCGCCAGTTCTCCCTTCAGCTCGTCGGCGAGCGTGCGTGCCGCAGCCGCATGTTCATCGGCGGCCATCCCGGCCAGTTGATCGATCCGTTCCTTGAGTCGCGCCAGCTCGGCGGCGTCTGTCATGGTGGTTTCTCCTGTACCCCTTGGGCTGGGCGTTCCGTTGCCGGGCGCTGTTATGGAAGCTCGCGCCGTGGCTGTCTATGTTCAGGGAATCACATCCGGCAACAACAGGACACCCCGATGCGTACATCATGGCTGGCTTTGGCCCTGTTCGCGGCGGCAAGCGTCGCACAGGGAGACGAGATCACCGCGGATTCCCTGGTCGAGGATGCCCGCGCCGAGGTCACCGATATCGACCAGGAGGCCCTGCGCGAACTGATCGCGAACGAGCCGGACCATGTCCTGATCGACGTCCGCTCGCACCAGGAGATCGAGCTGGGCGGCGGCCAGATCCGCTCGCACCTCACGCTCAACATCCCGCGGGGCGAGCTGGAGTTTCGCATCCCGGGTGCGGTGTCCGACAAGGCCACGCCGATCGTCGTCTACAGCGACGAGAACCGCCGCTCCGCGCTCGCGGCGCAGACGCTCGAGCGCATGGGGTACACCAACGTGCACAACTACG
Organism: Thioalkalivibrio sp. ALJ12; assembly: GCF_000378305.1. Classification (NCBI taxonomy): domain Bacteria; kingdom Pseudomonadati; phylum Pseudomonadota; class Gammaproteobacteria; order Chromatiales; family Ectothiorhodospiraceae; genus Thioalkalivibrio; species Thioalkalivibrio sp. ALJ12. Next base: position 16,040 of record NZ_KB899540.1, on the reverse strand, counting down.
CCGGCGGCTTCCCCGAGTGGAAGGAGGCCGAGTTGCCGCTGTACGTGCTCGACAAGGCGCTGGATTCCTTCCTCTACGCCATGCCGCAGGAAGTGACCGATGGCGTGTGGTCCGCGATCGGTGCCACCCAGCCCTCGACCTACGAGAACTCGGGCCACAACAACAACCTGTCGTTCATCATCACCGACGATGGCGTGGTGGTGATGAACGCCGGCGACAACTATCTGCTGGCTCAGTCCCTGCACGAGGAGATCAAGAAGCGCACGGACCAGCCGGTGAAGTACGTGGTGCTGGAAAACGCCCAGGGACATGCGATGCTCGGCATGACCTACTGGCAGGAGCAGGGCGCCACCGTCATCGCGCATGAGGACGCCGCGCGCGAGATCGAGCAGAACGGCCAGCGCAGCCTGCAGGGCGCGCCGAACCGCACCCGTGACAAGGCGTTCCTGACCGAGCTTGGCACGCCGGACAAGATCTTCGAGGACCGCGTCGAGCTGGACATGGGGGGCGAGATCATCGAGGTGCTCTACCTCGGTCCTGCGCATGCCCCGGGGGACATCGCCCTGTGGGCCCCGGAACGCAAGACGCTGATCACCGGCGACCTCGCCTTCCACGAGCGCATGCTGCCGATCTTCGAGTACACCGACACCGCCGGCTGGATCGAGACCTGGGACAAGCTGGAGGCGATCGAGGCCGACTACATCATCCCCGGCCACGGCGGCCCGGTGACCGACTTCGAGCAGCTGCGCAAGTACACCCGCGACTACCTCGTGTTCCTGCGCGAGGAGGTGCAGGAGATCCTCGATACCGGTGGCACGCTGAACGATGCCTACAACATCGACCAGTCGGCCTACCGCCACCTGGACACCTACGACGAGCTCCACCGGCAAAACGCCGGCCGCGTCTTCCGCACCATGGAGTTCGAGGACTTCTGATGCCAACTGGCGGCGGGGGCTCCCTCGCCGCTACTTCGACTTCAGCAGGTCGCGGATCTCCGCGAGCAGCTTTTCCTCGTTGCTGGGGGCGGGCGGCTCGGCGGGCGCGGCATCTTTTTTGCGCTGCAGCCGGCCAATCATCTTGATCGCGGCGAACACCACCATCGCGATGATCAGAAAGTCCACCACGCGCTTGATGAAGATGCCGTAATTGATCGTCACCGCGGCCACGCCGTTCTCCGCCTCGCGCAGCACGATCATCAGCTCCGAGAAGTCGACCCCGCCGACCAGCAGGCCGATGGGCGGCATCAGCACGTCCGACACCAGCGACGACACGATCTGCCCGAACGCCAGCCCCACGATCACGCCTACGGCCATGTCGATGACATTGCCGCGCGCCACAAACTGTTTGAACTCCTCGACGATGCCCATGACCGTTCTCCTTTCCGGGAGGTAAAGAAGTTCCTATAGGCCAGCGCTAAGGCCGTTTCCATGGGCGGTGACGGGCCGTATTCAAGGCAATTATCGGTAGCCCCATGGGCGCGTGACTTGCGCAACTTCGTTCCGAGCGTCTAGAAATAGGTATATAGGCAATACAGGTTTGTATGGGGTGCCGTGCACGCGGCCCGGGGGAAAGCGCCATGAAACACACAGAAGCAGCATCTTCGACCATGGGTTACCGCCATCGGGGTATGCACCTCGTGGTCTGGTGCGTGATCGGACTGTTCTGGTGGCTGGCCTCCGCGGCGCAGGCGTCGCCGGGGCCGGATTTCAGCGAGCTGTTCGGTGACAGCGACTTCATCGAGATCATCGAGCGCGACGAGGGGCTGGAGACGCGGCCGACCGGGTACGCCTCGCAGGATGTCGAACCGGACCACGTGCTCCGGATCGACCTCAACGAGGGCCAGGTGCCGATCGGGCAGGGTGTGGTCTACGACGGCTTTCTGATCGACGGCCAATTGCCGGGCCCGACCCTGCGCGTGACCGAGGGCGACATCGTGCGCATGGAGATCACCAATAGCGGGGCGGTGATGCATGGGGCGTCGTTCCATGCCGCCTACACCCAGACCTCCAAGCATGTCGGTTCCATCATGCCCGGGCAGACCAAGTCGATCACCTTCCGCGCCACCACGCCGGGGGTCTTCATGTATCACTGTGCGCCGGGCGGCCATGCGATCCCCATGCACGTGATGTTCGGCCAGTACGGGATGATGGTGGTCGAGCCGCGCGACAAGCCGTACCAGCTGGAAGAGGACCTGGGCCAGGAACCCGATCTGAAGCTCTACATGCTGCAGCACGAGCTGTACGCCAGTGGCAAGGAAGCGGTGGAGGGCGATCCCAGCTACACCGCCTTCAATGGCGAGCTGTTCCGCTACGTGGAAAACCCCATCCCCGTGCGCCCGGGCGACTACGTGCGTATGTACTTCCTGAACGTGGGGCCCAACCTGCTCTCGACCTTCCATATCGTCGGCATCGTCTGGGACTACGTGTACTGGCAGGGCCACCCCGAGGCCATGTGGCCCGGCGGGCAGACGGTCACCGCGGGCCCCTCGGACTCCTGGGTGATCGAGTTCCGGATACCCCCGGAGGAGGGCGTCTACACCATGCTGGATCATGGCGTGGGGGGCACCAGTCGCGGTGCCATCGGGCTGCTGGATGCCCGTGCGGACGCCGATACGCCTTCCGAGATCCTGGCCGAGGGCCCGAGCTACGAGCCGGCGGAACTGGAAGAGCGGATTGGCGAAGCGCGGCGAATTCTTTCGCCATTCGGCATCCCGGACGCCGATGCTAACCCGGTACCCGCGCGGGCCGATCGGCCGGTTCGGTTCAGCTCGGATATCGAGGAAGTCGTGATCGAGATGAAGGGCAATGCCTTCTACCCGAAGATCGTCGAGGTGGCGCCCGGCACCAAGATCACCTGGGTTAACGAGGATGTCTTCACCTACGGACACGGCGAGACCTCCGGTGCGCACAACGCGGTGGCCCTGAGCGGTCCGCAGTCGTTCGCCACTGAGTTGCTGGCACACGCCGAGAGCGACAGCGTCACCCTGACCGAGCCGGGCACCTACGACTACATCTGCGCCCCGCACCCCTACATGCAGGGCCGCATCATCGTGCGCGACAGCGACTGACTCCGGCCCGAGCGGGACAGCGCCCGCAACAGGCGGCGGTGATCGCCGCGCCGCAGGCAGGCTTCAGGAGCCGTGGGCGGCGCGGGAGTCGGAGGGGGCCTGGTCGCGGTCGTGCATGCCGTAGTCGCGCACGACCTCGGCCACGCGCAGGCGATAGTCGACAAAGATGTCGCCGCGCCCGGCCGCCTGCACCTGACGGTGTTCCTCCAGATTGCGCCACTGGCGCACCGCATCTTCGTCGCGCCAGAACGACAGCGACAGCACCTTGCCCGGCTGGCTCAGACTCTCGAAACGTTCGATGGAGATGAACCCGTCCACATCCTTCAGGTGCTCGCGCAACTGCGCGGCCGCATCCAGGTAGTCCTGTTTGCGCTCGGCATGCGGTTCCACTTCAAAGATCACGGCAATCATGGCGGCTTCGCTATCGGCGGGATGAGGCGCCGATTAAAGCACGCCAAAGCCCATTGTGCGGAAGCCGCGGCGCACCTGTGACCCACGGCGCACCCGTCACCCAGCACCCGCTAGTCATCCCGGAAACCGCGCAGCGGTTATCCGGGATCTCCGCTCGCGGGACGGGTGCGGTCGGTGGGGCTTGCCGGTGCATGAGATCCCGGCTCTACGCTTCGCTTCGGCCGGGATGACCAGGTGTGGCGACCGCCGCTCGAGGCAGGGCCCCGAGCGATGACAGGCGGGTTCAGGCCGTCTCGGCCTCCCCGCTGGGGGAAGCCTCGCGGCGGATCAGGTAATCCACGTAGAGGAAGCCGAACGGCACGACGCCGAGGAACAGGACCAGTAGCCACTTCCACACCGGCCAGCCGCTAAGGTGGCTGGCGATCAGGGAAGTCGCGCCGTAGATGATGAACAGGATGCCGTGCACCCAGCCGACATAGGTGACGGCCAGCGGCATATCCGCATAGGTGCGTAGAGGCATCGCGATAAACAGCAGGGTAATGAGCGACAAACCCTCGAGAACGCTGATCAGGCGGAAAAATTTCATGGGAGGGACCGGAGGAACGGGAAACGCGGCGGAGGGTAGCACGAAGTGCGACGGGCGCCACGAAATGGACCAGGCAATGTGGCCGGTTTAATCCTTGCGCCGGTTGCGCACCGACTGGGCGTAGCCCTTGGCCCGGGCGCGGATTTCCTCGAAGAACAGCGCCTCCCAGCGTGTGTTGTGCTCGTCGGGCGAGAGGCTTCCGTCGGCCGGCTCGTTCTTCAGGCGTGTATCGGCTGCCGCCTCGGCCTCGTTCAGGATCTTGCTGAACACCTCCTGGGCAGCGGCGGCCGTAGGGTCGATCCCGTTGCGCTTGAGCACGTCGGCCAGCAGCGCACCGCCTTTTTTCCACTTCGACCAAAGCCTCACGCATCCTCCTCGGGCAGGGTGCAAGGAATTGGTGGCGGCCCCGCTATGGAATGATTGTGCCCAAAGCCTCTCGCGAAGATGAAGAGGCAGCACACGGACACGGTATTCTGCCTGCCGGGGCGTGAACCTCCGGCAGGCATGTATGGATTATTGGTCGGGATTGTGCCCCGGTGCCAGTATCTCGATCACCAGGAATCGCAGTCGGCTACGGAGCAGCGTGATCTCGGCCAGCGAGTTCTTGCGCAGCCCCAGCAGACGCGAGCCCAGAGGGGACAGGATCGATATCTTGCCGCGCTCGGGCTGGGCATGCTCCGGCTCGCAAAGCTCGACCAGATAGGTTTCCTCGGTCTGCAGGTCCAGTAACCGGACGCAGCAGCCAGCCTGGATGACTTTCCCGCACTGGGGAGCTGTGTCCGTATGGGGTGTCTCGCTCTCGATCTTCTCGAGTAGCGAGGCCAGGTCGACTGGTGTGCCAATCGCGCCCCAGTAGTCCTGGCGGACCCAGCGATTGACCTGGGAATCGTAGGCTTGACGAAGGTAAGACGAATTCTTGCGCGCCACGGTCGCATCTCCTGTTCAGGTGTTAGAAGAAGGCATGGGCCGGGCGCGGAACATTCGGCGCCCGGCCTAAGTGAGGGTTCCCGTCATCGTGAGCTCCATCGTTTGATAAGTGTCTGTTAGAATTAAAGAAATAAGGATGCTACCCAGGCACCCCGAAAAAGGCAAATCCATGTGAATCGTGGCATTTTTAGTGTGCCTAATCCCGATTTTTTCGATCCCGAGTGCAAAGGAGCCTTCATGGCGAACGAGACGAACGACCCGCAACTGGAAATCAGCGTCAGTTCGGCGCGCGAACTGGTCGATATCGGCCTGGCCGTGTTGCTGGATATCCGCCAGCCCTTCGAGCTGGAGCTGGAGGGCGAGGTAGAAGGCGCGGTGTCGGTGCCGCTGTTCCGGCTGAAACAGCTGCTGGGGCGCGAGATCTCGGAGGAGGAGCAGGAACTGCTGGACGCGGACGAGCCGGATGATCGCGACTTTCAGCACTTCCTCTCGCTGATCAATCGCTACCACGTGACGCAGGACCAGATCCTGCTGTGCCTGTGCAACAGCGGTCGGCGCAGCCTGCGCGCCGCCGAACTGCTGCGGGAGCTGGGCTATGCACGCTGTCTCTCGGTACGTGAGGGCTTTCGCGGCTGGAAGGACTAGGGGCCTGTCGTATTTTGGCGATTCGTTGACTGTCCGGCGATTCCGGGCCTTGTCGGGAACCCGTGGGCGTGCGTGGCTGTCGCTGGTGCAGCACGTAACGGGAGACAGGCATGCAGTCCACGGGTGAGCGGTTGGCGAATCACTGGATCACGAAGCGGCGCAGGTCGCCTGCGGCCATCGCGTTGAGCGTGTCGCTGGCGTTGTTCGCCGTACCGGCCGTTGGCGCTGCCGAGACCGAGGTCGAGGCCGAACTCGTGGAGGGTAACGAAGGCCCGTGGGCCGAGGGCGAGGCGCCGCCGCTGCTCGAGCTGGAGCAGTTCTTCCGCGATCCGCAGCATGCCGCCGGGCGCATCTCGCCGGATGGCGACTACGTGGCACTGGTGAGCGCCCACGAGGGTGCGATGAACCTGCACCTGATGGAGCGGGGCGAGCCCCTGGAGTCGGCGCGTCCGCTGACCGAGGAGCCGCGTTCCATCATGGGCTTTTTCTGGTCGCGCGACGGGCGGCACCTGATTTTCGTGCGCGATCGCGACGGCGACGAGAACCTGGAACTGCGCGTGATCGCGCTGGAGGACGCCGCCGGGCAGGATGGCATCCCCGAGTCGCGCCGGCTCGCCGGGGGTGATGGCGTGCAGGCGCGGGTTCAGCATGTCCCGCGCTCGACCCCGGAGTACATCTTCGTCGGGCTGAACGAACGCGACCCGCGCCTGCACGATGTCTATCGTGTATCGCTCGAGACCGGCGAGAAGACGCTTGTGGCGAAGAACACCGCCGAGATCGAGGGCTGGGGCTTCCACGAAGGCGAGCTGCGCAAGGCGGTGCGCACCACGGACGACGCGGGCACCGAGATCCTGCGCGTGAAGTCGCAGGACGAGTTCGAGTCCATCTACACCTGCGCGTTCGGCGAGACCTGCTCCATCGCCAACTTCCACCCCGACGGCGAGCGGCTCTATATGCGCACCAACGCGGGGGACGAGCGTGACTTGGTCGAGCTGGTCCTGTTTGACCCGGCCACCGGCAAAGAAGAGCTGGTGCACCGCGACCCGGAGGGCGCAGTCGACCTCGGTGGCGCGAAGTTCTCCGACCGGGACCATCGCCTACTGGCCACCGTGTACACCGGGGATCGCCAGCGCATCTATGCCCATGACGAGGACTTCGAGTCGCACCTGGAGTGGCTGCGCGAAGAGCTGGGCGAGGGCGAGCTGGAGATCACCTCGCGCACCCGTGACGAGTCCCTGTGGACGGTCGGGGTCATCCGGGACACCGACCCGGGCAGCGTGTATCTCGCGAACACTGAGGCGCGCGAGATCGAACTACTGTACGAGGGGCGCCCGGATCTGCCGCGCGAGCACCTCGCGCCGATGGAGCCGATCCGCTACACCGCGCGCGACGGCCAGGAGATCCCCGGCTACCTGACGCTGCCACATGGCGTGGAGCCGGAAGGCCTGCCGCTGGTGGTGATGCCGCACGGCGGCCCGTGGATTCGCGATACCTGGGGCTACAGCGGCACCGTGCAGTTCCTCGCCAACCGCGGCTATGCGGTATTTCAGCCCAACTTCCGTGGCTCCTCCGGTTTCGGCAAGGAATTCCTCAACGCCGGCAACCAGGAGTGGGGCACGGGCGTGATGCAGCACGACGTCACCGACGGCGTGAAATACCTGATCGACCAGGGCATCGCCGATCCCGACCGCGTCGCGATCTTTGGGGCCTCCTACGGGGGCTACTCCGCCCTGGCCGGGCTCACCTGGACGCCCGAGCTGTACGCCGCCGGCGTCTCCATGGTGGGGCCGTCCAACCTGATTACGCTGATGGAGTCCATCCCGCCGTACTGGGAGGCCGGCATCCGCCGCATGCACGGCCGCGTCGGTGACCCGGAAGACGCCGAAGACCGCGAGCGCCTCAAGGCCCAGTCGCCGCTGTTCCACGTCGAGAACATCCAGGTCCCGCTGATGGTCGGGCAGGGCGCGAATGACCCACGCGTGAAGCAGCAGGAATCCGACCAGATCGTCGCCGCCCTGCGCGAGGCCGGGCACCCGGTCGAATACCTGCTGGCCCCGGACGAGGGCCACGGCCTGGTCGACCAGACCAACCGGCTCGCCTTCTTCGCCGGGCTGGAGACCTTCCTGGCCGAACACCTGGGCGGCCGCCACCAGGCGGACTACCCCGAGGCCGTGCAGGAGCGCCTGGACCTGCTGCGCCAGGACGTCGACGAGGTGGAGGCTCCGTAAGGGTCTAGCGCGCCCTGCCCGAGGAGGATGCGTGCAGCTTCGGTGAAGGTGAAACAGCGATGTGCTGTGGGTCGGCAAGCTCAAGCTGCATTCAGAGGAGGTTGTGCGCGACTACGTTATGCGCCAGCGCGGCCAGGCGGCGCTCGACTTCCCCGCTGTCCACGGGCGATGTAGGTCGCCCAGTATTCCGGCAGGCCGTGCAGTGTCCCGCACGGCTGCGGGGTCAGAACAGTTCGATCTCGCCCGCCTCGATTGGCGTGGGCTTGATTGCACCTTCCTCGACCAGCCGGTCATACAGGCAGACTCGGTTCTTGCCGTGCGCCTTGGCGTGGTACAGGGCCTGGTCGGCCTCGTCGAGTGCCGCGCTGGCGGTCTTGTAGGGTGCCAGCCGCGTCACGCCGATACTGGTGGTGAGCCGCCCTACCCGTGGTAGTGGGTACTCGGCTACAGCGCGGCGCAGCCGGTCAAAGGTGGCAAGGGCCTGGCTGGCGTCGGCGAACTCGGCCAGTACCACGAATTCCTCGCCGCCGAAGCGGTAGACCAGGTCGTTCTCGCGGAAGCTTTGTTTCAGCAGGCGCGCGAGCAGGATCAGTACTTCATCGCCATACACATGGCCGAAACCGTCGTTGATCTTCTTGAAGTCGTCGGCGTCGATCACGCCCAGCCAGACGCCGGTCTGCCCCGGCTCTTGCAGCTGGCGGCGGTCTTCCGGCAATCCCGGCATCGGGCTGATCCGCTCGAGCGTTGTCAGATCATGGAAATTGTCATCGAAGGTCTTGCGGTTGAGCAGCCCGGTGAGCGCGTCGGTCTGGGCATCATCAATCAGATTGACGAAATTGCGATAGACCAGGAGAAAGCTTTCCACTAGGCGCTGGTCCACTCGCTTGCTGCCCAGGTGCCGGTCAAAGGCGAATACCAGGCAGATGCTGAATTCTTTGAGTCCCGACATCGGGAAGATCGATATCGCGCGACCCGCTTCGTCCTGATCCGCGACCCAGTGTCCGCTGGCCAGTGCCTGATCCAGCAGCCCCGCAGGTACAAAGGGATGTTCGGGGTCGAAGGGCACGCTCATCACCGCGTCGCGCTTGCGATCGTAGAAGTGCAGGCTCCGGGGGCGGCCTTCGGCATCGAACCGGATGGTCCGGGTGCAGGCGGACTCGTAGATGTCGTCCAGGGTCTTGAGCAGACTGTGTTCCAGTCGCTGGGCATCACGTATGCCCGTCAGTTGGGCTAGTCCGTCCAGCAGGTCTCGACCGCTGTTCATGGCATTGTTCTCGTGGCGGCGAAGGCGCTGTGTGGTTCTTCGCAGATGCTTTCAGGGTACCAGCGAAAAGACAAGCTCGAGCTATGTGATGCTGGGATTTCCCTGCCGGGCTCGTTTCACCGGGTTACGCAGATGGATCCATTCCGCAGACGCCGAGAAGGGACCCGAAGTGGAGGGCCGTAATGCCCAGCCGGTTGCTCGCCAGGTTTGGAGTCGAAAACAACAGGGCCCTCCGAAGAGGGCCCTGACGTGATCCTGCGCGGGGGATCAGTTGGAGAAGAAGCGCACGCTCGGGTCGGCCATGTAGGCGCCGACTTCTTCCGGATCGGCGGGGGTGATGCCGTCCAGCAGGTCCGCCTCGGTGTAGTCAGTGTTGGGCAGGAAGATCGCGCAGGTTTCCACCTTGGCACCGTTGTTGATGAGGTTCATCAGCAGCTGCTGGGCGTTGCGACCGGCGGGCTCCATGGTCGGGCCGTCGAAGTCTTCGGTGGCCATGGTAGCGGCCGGGCCGCACAGCAGCACGCGGATCTCCTGACCCTGACTCATGGTCTGGTTCGCCAGCACCATGGACATGAACTGGGTGTGGTCGTCGGCCGAGGTCAGGCTTACGAACAGCTTGTTGGGTTCGGCAGCCTGAGCTGCACCACTGGCACCGGCAATGGCGAGAACGGCGGAAGCGGCGAGCGTCTTGAGGGTTCGCATAGAATCTCCTTCGGTCTTCGTATGAGCGAATCATAAGATAAGCACATGCTAATGGATAGGGCAAGGGCTACTCGCAAGGCTGGGGCCATACAAAGCACGCACCTTCGAAATTGGTTTCCCTACGCACTTTTCGAAAGTGGGTGTCCCTTCGCAGTTCCGAGGCGGGGGCCGAGCTGGTTGGCCTCTGCTTTCTCGGGCCGGCTCCGTCATCGCGAGGCGCGCTGCGCCGTGGCGATCGCTGAAGGGATGCCCGGCCGCTGATCGAGGCGGAGGTCCGGGGTTGCGTT